>NZ_JBBJUP010000003.1:0-330220 GCF_037727765.1 Pseudonocardia spirodelae
GCGAGCTGTTCCGGACCACCGAGCAGGAGCGCCGTCTGGCCGCCGCCGGGGTCGCCGTCGACCCCGCCGACACCCGCGGGGAGGTCGAGGACGTGCTCGCCCGGGTGCTGGAGCGGGCCACCCTGACCCGACCGGACGTGCCGCCGACCGGCACCGTCGGCGGGCGCGGCGGCCGCCAGGGCGTGCACTCCGAGAAGCTCGAGCACGCCCTCGTCGTGATGCAGAGCCTCGCCCGCCGCCACCCCGGTGCGTCGTGGTGACCGGGCCGGGCGGCGTCGTCGCGCAGGTCGTCGACCCCGAGATGCCGATGCTGACCCTCGACGACCTCGGCGTGATCCGGTCGGTGACCCGGGACGGGGACCGCGTGGTCGTCACGATCACGCCGACCTACTCCGGCTGCCCGGCCGTCGAGGAGATGCGCGCCGACATCCGCAGCGCCCTCGCCGGCGCCGGCTACCCGGCGTCGGAGGTGCGCACCGTGTTCGCCCCGGCCTGGAGCACCGACTGGATCAGCGACGCCGGGCGGCGCAAGCTCGCCGAGGCCGGCATCGCCCCGCCCGGGTCGGCGCCGCGCACGTCCGGGCCGGTGCCGCTGACGCTGGACACGCCGTCGTCGGTGGTGCGCTGCCCGCAGTGCGGCTCGCCCGCCACCGAGGAGCTGTCCCGGTTCGGGCCGACCGCGTGCACCGCGCTGCGTCGCTGCACCGCCTGCCGGGAGCCGTTCGAGCACATGAAGGAGCTGTGAGGATGAGCGAGCGGCGCCGCGCGGCCGCCTGGCGGGCCCGCGCCAACCAGGCGTCCGGGCGCACGATGCTGGCCCTCGACGACGAGATCGAGGCGCTGCTGGCCGAGGACGCCCCGGCGGCCCTGCCCACGGGGTTCCACCGGCTCGTCGTGACCGGGGTCGACCGGCTGTGCGACGACGCCGTCGCCGTCACCTTCGACGTCCCCGAGGACCTGCGCGAGCACTACGCGTTCCGCCCCGGCCAGTACCTGACGCTGCGCACGGAGACCGCGGACGGCGAGCAGCGCCGTTCCTACTCGGTCTGCTCCGCGGCCGGGACCGCCCCGCGGGTGGGGGTGCGCCGGGTCGACGGCGGCCTGTTCTCCGCGTGGCTGGTCGACGGGCTGAGCCCCGGCGACGTCGTCGAGGTCGGCCCGCCGAGCGGCTCGTTCACCCCGGAGCTGACCGCGGGCACCCACCACGGCCTGGTCGCCGCCGGCTCCGGGATCACCCCGGTGCTGTCGATCGCCGCGTCGCTGCTGGCCGCGCACGACGACACGAGGGTGACCCTCGTGTACGGCAACCGGCGCACCGACACGGTGATGTTCACCGAGGAGATCGCCGACCTCAAGAACCGCTACGGCCCGCGGCTGCACCTGCTGCACGTGCTCTCGCGCGAGCCCACCGAGGCCGACATCGTCAACGGCCGCCTCGACGCCGAGCGGCTGCGGCTGCTGTTCACCGCGCTCGTCGACGTCGACGGCGTCGACGACTGGTGGCTCTGCGGCCCGCTCGGGATGACCGAGGCCGCGGTGTCGGTGCTCGGCGAGCTGGGTGTCGACCGCTCCCGGGTGCACCGGGAGCTGTTCTACGTCGACGAGCCCCCGCCCGAGGTGCACCGCGCCGAGGACGACGCCGTCACCGGCGTGGGCGCCGAGGTCACGGTCGTCCTCAACGGACGGTCGACCACCCTGACCGTGGCCCCCGGCGAGTTCGTGCTCGACGCCGCCCAGAAGGTCCGCGGCGACCTGCCGTTCGCCTGCAAGGGCGGGGTCTGCGGGACGTGCCGGGCGAAGGTCACCGGCGGCGAGACCGAGATGCGCCGCAACTACGCCCTGGAGGACGACGAGGTCGCCGCCGGCTTCGTCCTCACCTGCCAGACCCGCCCGGTCTCCGGGACTGCGACGATCGATTACGACGCCTGATAATCGGCCCATGCCGATCGACGTCGAGCGGGACGGGCACGTCGCCGTGCTCACCATCAACCGGCCCGAGGCACGCAACGCGCTCGACCCCGGGCACCAGGAGGCCCTGGGCGCGGCGGTCGCGGCGTTCGAGGCCGACGACGACCTGCGCGTCGCCGTGCTCACCGGCGCCGGGGACACCGTGTTCTCCGCCGGCGCGGACCTGAAGACGCTGATCCCGGCCTACCGGGACCGGGTCCGCGCCGGGGAGTCCCCGCCGTGGAACTTCGGCGGGTTCACCACCACCCCGCGCACGAAGCCGATGATCGCCGCGATCAACGGCCACGCGCTGGCCGGCGGCTGCGAGATGGCACTGGCGTGCGACATCCGGCTCGCCTCGCCGAACGCGACGATCGGGCTGGCCGAGACGCGTTGGGCGATCATCCCCGGGGCCGGGGGCACGGTGCGGCTGCCGCGCGCGGTCCCGCCCGGGATCGCGATGGAGATGATCCTGACCGGCGACCCGGTCGACGCCGCCGAGGCCCACCGGACCGGGCTGGTCAACCGGGTCGTGCCCCTGCCGGAGCTGCTGCCGGCCGCCGTCGCGCTGGCGCACCGGATCGCCGGGCGCGGGCCGCTGGCGGTGCGCGCCGCACGGGCGTCGGTGCTGGCCGGGCTCGGCGTCGACGAGGCGACCGCGCTGGCCGGGGAGTTCGCGCGCTTCGTCGAGGTGATGCGCACCGACGACGCCGTCGAGGGCGCCACCGCGTTCGCCGAGAGGCGCGAGCCCCGCTACCGCGGACGGTGAGCGTGCGCCGCGGGCATCCGGTGGGGCCGACCGGCTCCGTGATCGTCCGCGCGCTGGGGCTGCTCGACGCGTTCGGGCCCGACCGGCCCGCGCTGACGCTGAGCGAGCTGGCCCGCCACGCCGGCGTCCCGCTGTCGACGGCGCACCGCCTGGTCGCCGACCTCGCCCGGTGCGGCGCCCTGGAACGCGACGACGCCGGCCGCTACCGGATCGGCCTGCGCCTGTGGGAGCTGGGGGCGCTGGCCCCGCGCGGGCAGGCGCTGCGCGAGACCGCGCTGCCGTTCCTGGAGGACCTGTCGCGCATCACCCGGGAGAACGTGCAGCTCGCCGTGCGCGAGGGCGCGGAGGTGGTGTTCGTCGAGCGGCTGGCCGGGTCGGCCGCGGTGCCGGTGCACACCCGCGTCGGCGGCCGCTTCGCGCTCACCGCGACCGGCGTCGGGCTGGTGCTGCTCGCGCACTCGCCGCCGGAGCTGCAGGACGAGGTCCTGGCCGGGCGGATCGAGCGCTTCACCCCGTTCACCGTGACCGACCCCGGGCGGCTGCGCAGGATGCTCGCCGACATCCGCCGCGACGGGCACTCGGTCAGCGACCGCCAGGTCACCGACGACTCGCTGTCGGTCGGCGCCCCGCTGCACGACGCCCGCGGCCACGTCGTCGCCGCGCTGTCGCTGGTCGTGCGGCACGGCAGCGTCGACGCCCGCGCGCTCGCCCCGCTGGTGCGCACCACGGCGGCGGGGATCAGCCGCGCCCTGTCCGCCCGCTGATTGTCTTCCATTTCCCGGAAGCGCCGTACGGCTCCGGGCCCCGGGCCCCGCATCCTCGCCGGTACCACCACCGACGCACGGAGACGACGGAGTCCCACATGCGCCCCACGCCACCGGCGGACGCGGTCCGCCGCCTGCTCGACGACGCCCCCATGTCCCGCTACCAGTGGGGCGCGGTCGCGGCGTGCGTCCTGCTCAACGTCCTCGACGGCTTCGACGTGCTGGTCATGGCCTTCACCGGCCGCTCGGTGTCCGCGGAGTGGGGCCTGTCCGGCGCCGGGCTCGGCCTGCTGCTGTCCGCGGGCCTGGTCGGCATGGCCGCCGGATCCGTCCTGATCGGACCGTGGGCGGACCGGGTCGGCCGCCGCCCGGTCGTGCTCGGCTGTCTCGCACTGGCCGGGGTCGCGATGCTGGCCTCGGCCGCCGCGCAGTCCCCCGGCCAGCTCGGCGCGCTGCGCCTGGTCACCGGGCTCGGCGTCGGCGGCATCCTCGCCACCAGCAACGTCATCGCCGCCGAGTACGCCTCGGCGCGCTGGCGCGGGCTCGCGGTCAGCCTGAACTCGACCGGCTACGCGCTGGGCGCCGTGCTCGGCGGGCTGCTCGCCGTCGCGCTGATCGGGCAGTTCGGCTGGCGCTCGGTGTTCCTGGCCGGCGGCCTGGCCACGCTCGCGGTGATCCCGCTGGTGTGGTGGCGGCTCCCGGAGTCGATCGACTTCCTGCTGGTCCGCCGCCCGCGCGGCGCCCTGGAGAGGGTCAACGCCCTGCTCGCCCGGACGGGGCACGCCCCGCTGGACGCGCTGCCCGGGGGAACCCCGGTGCGCACGGGCGTCGCCGCGGGCTACGGCGCCCTGCTGCGCCCCGCGCTGCGCCGCACCACGCTGCTGATCTGGGTCGGGTTCTTCTGCGTGATGGCCGGGTTCTACTTCGTCACCAGCTGGACGCCGACGCTGCTCGTCGAGGCCGGGCTCTCCCCGGAGTCGGGTATCGCCGGGGGCACCCTGCTCAACGTCGGCGGCATGTTCGGGGCCGCCGCGCTCGGCCTGCTCGCCGCCCGGTTCGCGCTGCACCACGTCCTCGCCGGGTACCTGGTCACCACCGCGGTGCTGCTGGGGGTGTTCATCACCACGACGTCCTCGCTCGCGCTGGCCTTCGTCGTCGCGGTGCTGGTCGGGCTGTTCGTCAACGGCTGCGTCGCCGGGCTGTACGCGCTGGCCCCCACCTCCTACGGCGCCGACGTGCGCACCACCGGCGTCGGCACCGCGCTCGCCGTCGGCCGTTCCGGCGCGATCCTCGCGCCGACCCTGGCCGGGGCCCTGCTCGACGGCGGCGCCACCCCGCAGTCGCTCTACCTGCTCTTCGCCGCGGTGTTCGTCGGCGCGGCCGTCCTCGTCCTGCTGCTGCGCCGCATCGGTGCGGCCACCACCACCCAGGGAGTCCCCGCATGAGCACGATCCCCCGCGACCAGTGGTACGTCGCCGCCTACTCCGGCGAGATCGGCCGGGAGCTGTTCGGCCGGACGATCTGCGGCGAGCCCGTCCTGTTCTGGCGCACCGAGGCCGGTGCCCTCACCGCGCACGCCGACCGCTGCGTGCACCGCCGCTTCCCGCTCTCCCAGGCCCCCAGCCGGCTCGTCGGCGACACCGTCGTGTGCGGCTACCACGGCTTCACCTACGGCGCGGACGGGAAGTGCGTCGCCGTGCCGGGGCAGAACCGGGTGCCGCGCACCGCGCGGCTCGCGCCCTACCCCGTCGTCGAGCAGGACTCGCTGGTCTGGATCTGGATCGGCGACCCTGACCGCGCCGACACGACGCGCATCCCGCGTGCGACCTACCTCGACGACCCGGGCTGGACGACCGTGCGGGGGATGGAGCCGCTGGCCGCGCGGTTCTCGCTGCTGGTGGACAACCTGCTCGACCTCTCGCACGAGACCTACCTGCACGGCGGCTACATCGGCACCCCCGAGGTGGCGGCCACCCCGATCTCCACCGAGGTCGACGAGGACGCCGGCATCGTCCACGTCTCCCGGCACATGGACGACGCCGAGTGCCCGCCGTTCTACGAGCGCTCCACCGGCCTGTCCGGGCGGATCGCGCGCTGGCAGGACATCGAGTACACCCCGCCGTGCCTGTACAAGCTGCACTCGCGCATCGCGCCGGTCGGCTCCGTCCCGCACGCCGACGGCTCCGACCCCGACGCCTTCCACGTCGAGGTCGTCTACGCGATCACCCCGGAGACCGAGACCTCCACGCACGACTTCTGGATGGTCGCCCGCGACTTCGCCCGCGACGACGAGTCGGTCTCGGCCTTCCTCGCCGAGCAGAACCGCACCGTCGTGCTGCAGGACGTCGAGGCCCTCGACGTGCTGGAGCGCGTGATCGCCGCCGAGCCCGATGGCTACCAGGAGCTGTCGGTCAACATCGACACCGGCGGGCTGGCCGCGCGCCGGATGCTGGCCCGGATGGCCGCGGGCGAGGAGGCGGTCCTCCGGTGAGCGACATCCCCGAGGCGCCCCCGGTGCTGCACGGGCGCCGGGTGCAGCGCATCCACTGGGTGCTGGGCACCGACCGGCAGCGCGCGGTGTGCCACTGCGGCGCCGAGCGCGTCTTCGACGACCCCGTCCCGCTCTGGGAGTGGCTGCTCGCCCACCCCGACGGGCACGACCCCGTCGCGGTCCCGGACCCCCGCGACCGCGTCCTGGAAGGAGCGACCCGATGACCGCCCGGCTCGTGGTGGAGAAGAAGGAGACCGCCGCCGACGGCGTCGTGGTCCTGACCCTGCGCGACCCGTCCGGCGCGGACCTGCCGGAGTGGACGCCGGGGGCGCACCTGGACCTGGAGCCGGCCGCGGGCCTCGTCCGGCAGTACTCGCTGTGCGGGGACCCGCACGAGCGGTCGGTGTACCGGGTCGCGGTGCTGCGCGAGCCCGGCGGGCGCGGCGGCTCCGCGCACGTCCACGACGTCCTGGCCGAGGGCGACACGGTGGGCGTCGGCGGACCGCGCAACCACTTCGCGCTCGTCGACGCGCCGGGCTACCTGTTCGTCGCGGGCGGCATCGGGATCACCCCGATCGTGCCGATGGTCGCGGCGGCGCAGGCCGCGGGCGCGGACTGGCGGCTGGTCTACGGCGGCCGCAGCCGCTCCTCGATGGCCTTCACCGAGCTCGCCGAGCGCCACCCCGGCCGGGTCGAGCTGGTCCCGCAGGACGAGGCCGGGCTGCCCGACCTCGCGGCGGTGCTCGGCGCCGCCGGCGACCGCCCGGTGTACTGCTGCGGCCCCGGCGGGCTGCTCGACGCCGTCGCCGGGATGGGCGCGGAGCTGGGACTGGACGTGCACCTGGAGCGGTTCACCCCCGCCGACGGCGCGCTCGACGGTCCGCAGGACGCGTTCGAGGTCGAGCTCGCCGGGTCCGGCCGGGTGCTCGAGGTCCCGGCCGGCTGCTCGGTCCTCGAGGCGCTGGAGGGCGCCGGGCTCACGATGCTGTCCTCCTGCCGGGAGGGCACCTGCGGCACCTGCGAGACCGGGGTGCTCGGCGGCGAGCCCGACCACCGCGACTCCCTGCTCTCCGACGACGAGCGCGCCGCCGGCGACGTGATGATGGTGTGCGTGTCCCGCTCGCGGTCCCCGCGGCTCGTGCTGGACCTCTGACCGACCGGCCGACCCGGACTTTCCGGAACACTGGGCCCATGGGATTCCTCGACGGTGTCATGGGCAACGCCTCCCGGGTCGACCCGCGGGCCGCGGCGCAGGAGTTCGCCCGCCTGCTCGCCCCCGGTGAGCAGGTCCAGGCGGCCTACCAGCTGCTGCGCGACTCGTTCCTGTTCACCGACCGGCGCCTGGTGCTGGTCGACAAGCAGGGCATGACCGGGCGCAAGGTCGAGTACCACTCGGTCCCCTACCGCGCGATCACCCACTTCTCGGTCGAGACCGCAGGCACGTTCGACCTCGACGCCGAGCTGAAGATCTGGGTGTCGGGCACCCCGGCGCCGCTGCAAAAGACCTTCGGCAAGGGCGTCGACGTGTACGAGGTGCAGGCCCTGCTCGCCTCCTTCGTCGCGCGCTGAGACGCGCCGTAGGGTCGGCCCCGTGTTCGTGAAGGTGTGCGGGTTGTCCACCCCGACCGACGTCGACGCGGCCGTGGCCGCCGGAGCCGACGCGGTCGGGTTCGTCGTGTACCCGCCGAGCCCCCGCCACGTCGACCCGGCCGGGCTCGGCGCGCTCGTCGCGCGGGTGCCCGAGGGGGTGGCCTCGGTGGTCGTGGTCGCCGACCTGCCCGCCGCCGAGGCCGCCGCGGTCGCCGCGGCGGCCGGGGCCGGCGTGCTGCAGCTGCACGGGCGCTACACCCGCGACGACTTCGCCGCCGCCGCCCGGGAGCCGGTCGTCCTGTGGCGGGCGACGTCGCTGGCCCACGACCCGGACCTCACCGTCGGGCTGTACGGCGAGGAGATGCTGCTGCTGGACTCGCCCGTCGCCGGGTCCGGCGAGCGCTGGGACGCCGAGGCGCTCGACCCGCGCCCCGACGGGCACTGGCTGCTCGCGGGCGGGCTGACCCCGGACACCGTCGCGACCGCCGTGCGACGGGTGCGCCCCTGGGGCGTCGACGTCTCCAGCGGCGTCGAGTCGGCCCGCGGGGTGAAGGACCACGCCCGCATCCGCGACTTCGTCGCCGCCGCCCGCTCCGCAGCCTGACCCCGCCCCGCCCGCTGCCGCTCCGCCCCGCGGTTGCTCCGAGGGGCACTCTCGGGGCTTAGAGCGCTACGAGGGTGCCCCTGGGAGCAGCGCCGGGGCGCGGTGCGACGACAGCGGATGCATTCTGCGCGCAGATCATGCATGATTCTCCCGATCAGGCATCATCTCGTCGTCGAGGAGCCGTCATGGCCGCGGGTTCACTGCAGGGCAAGGTCGCGATCGTCACCGGGGGCGCGTCCGGCATCGGCCGGGCGACGGCGGGGCGCTTCGTCGACGCGGGCGCGTCGGTCGTGATCGCCGACCTGGACGGCGAGGCCGCCGAGGCCGCCGCCGCCGAGCTGGGTGAGCAGGCCGTCGCCCTGCGGGTCGACGTCACCGACGCCGCCGCCAACGCCGCCGCCGTCGAGCGGGCCGAGAGCGCCTTCGGCCGGCTCGACGTGCTGTCGTGCAACGCCGGGATCACCGGCTACCCGGTCCCCGCGCTCGACGCCGACCCCGACGAGTTCTCCACGATCTTCGACGTCAACGTCAAGGGCGTCTGGCTGGGCGTGCGGGCCGCGGTCCCCGCGATGCGCCGCACCGGCGGCGGCGCGATCACCGTCACCGGCTCGGTGATGGGCGAGCGCACCCGTCCCGGGTTCGGCGCCTACGCGAGCTCCAAGGCCGCCGCCAACCACCTGGCCCGCACGCTGGCCCTGGAGCTGGCCCCCGACATCCGGGTCAACTGCCTGGCCCCGGTCGCGACCGACACCCCGATGCTGCCCAGGTTCCTCGGCACCGACGACCCCGAGGCCGCCCGCGAGCGCTTCATCGGTTCCATCCCGCTGGCACGGCTCGCCGAGGCCGGCGACGTCGCGGACGCCGCGGTCTTCCTCGCCTCCGACGCCGCGTCGTTCCTCACCGGCGTCGTCCTGCCCGTCGACGGCGGGCGGAGCATCTGATGGGCCTGCCCCTCGACGGCCTGCTCGTCGTCTCCTGCGAGCAGGCCGTCGCCGCCCCGATGGCGACCCGCCACCTCGCCGACCTCGGCGCCCGCGTCATCAAGATCGAACGCGCGGGCTCCGGCGACTTCGCCCGCGGCTACGACGAGACCGTCAACGGCCTGTCCAGCCACTTCGTGTGGCTCAACCGGTCCAAGGAGTCGGTCGCGCTCGACCTCAAGTCCCCCGACGGGTCGGCGACGATGATGCGCCTGCTGGAGCGCGCCGACGTCTTCGTGCAGAACTTCGCCCCCGGCGCCGCGGAACGCCTCGGGCTGGGCGCCGCCGCGCTGCGCGAGCGGTTCCCCCGGCTGGTGACCTGCTCGATCTCCGGCTACGGCAGCTCCGGCCCCTACCGCGACGCCAAGGCCTACGACCTGCTCATCCAGTCCGAGGCCGGGCTCGTCTCGATCACCGGCACCGAGGACGCGCCCGCCAAGAGCGGCATCCCGGCGGCCGACATCGGCGCCGGCATGTACGCGTTCTCCGGGATCCTCTCGGCGCTCTACGAGCGCGAGCGCACCGGCACGGGCACCGACCTCGAGGTCAGCCTCTTCGACTCGCTCGTGGAGTGGATGGGCTACCCGCTCTACTACGCCGGCTACGGCGGCAGCGCCCCGCGGCGCACCGGCACCAGCCACGCGGCCATCGCCCCCTACGGCACGTTCTCCGCCGGGGACGGCACCGACGTCGTCCTGTCGATCCAGAACGAGCGCGAGTGGGCCACGTTCTGCGAGGTCGTGCTGGGCCGCCCCGAGGTCGCGACCGACCCGCGGTTCGACAGCGGCCGGGCGCGCGTGGAGAACCGGCCCGCGCTGCACGCCGAGATCGACGCCGCGTTCTCGGCGCTGACCGGCGACGAGCTCGTCGAGCGGCTGGTGACCGCCCGGATCGCGCACGCCCGGCAGCGGGAGGTGGGCGAGGTGCTGGAGCACCCGCAGCTGTCCGCGCGGGACCGCTGGACCGAGGTCGGGAGCCCGGTCGGTCCGCTGCGCGCGCTGCTGCCGCCGATCACCGTCGCCGGGCGCACCCCGCGGATGGGCCCGGTCCCCGACGTCGGGGAGCACACCGAGGCCGTCCTGGCCTGGCTCGACGAGACCTGAGCACCCCCTCCCGACGACGTGAGGACCGCACCGTGACCGGAACCGAGAACATGCGACGGGTGGCGACCGCCAGCTTCCTGGGCAGCGCCATCGAGTGGTACGACTTCTTCCTGTTCGGCACCGCCGCCGCGCTGGTGTTCAACACCCTGTTCTTCCCCGGCAGCGACCCGCTGTCGGGCACCCTGCTGGCGTTCGCGACGTTCGGCGTCGGCTTCCTCGCCCGCCCGCTCGGCGGCATCGTCGCCGGGCACCTGGGCGACCGGATCGGGCGGAAGAAGACGCTCGTCGCGACCCTGCTGCTGATGGGCGGGGCGACCGCGCTGATCGGCCTGCTGCCCACCGCGGAGAGCATCGGGGTGTGGGCGCCGGTCCTGCTCGTCGTGCTCCGCCTGGCCCAGGGCCTCGGTGTCGGCGGCGAGTGGGGCGGCGCGGCGCTGATCACCGTCGAGCACTCCCCCGCGCACCGGCGCGGCTTCTACGGCAGCTTCCCCCAGCTCGGGGTGCCCGCCGGGCTGCTGCTCGCGACGGCGGCGTTCGCGCTGGTCAGCACCCTGCCCGAGGACCAGCTGCTGTCCTGGGGCTGGCGGGTGCCGTTCCTGGCGAGCATCGCGCTCGTCGCGGTCGGGCTGTTCATCCGGATGAGGATCAGCGAGCCGCCGGTGTTCGAGCAGGCCCGCGAGGCCGGCCCGGTGACGCTGCCGGTGCTCACCGTGCTGCGCGAGTTCCCGCGCCAGGTGCTGCTCAGCGCCGGCATCCGGTTCGCCGACAACGTCCTCTACTACGTCTGCGCCACCTTCGCGCTCACCTACGTCGCCACCGAGCTGGGGCTGCCGCGCAGCCTCGCGCTGACCGGCGTGCTCATCGCGTCGGCGGTCGAGCTGGTGACGATGCCGCTGTTCGGGGCACTGTCGGACCGGATCGGGCGGCGCCCGGTCGTCGCCGGTGGCGCCGTGCTCACGGTGCTGGCGGCGCTGCCGTTCTTCTGGCTGCTCGACACCGGCAGCCCGGCCGCGATCGTGCTGGCGATGGTCGTGACGATCTCGGTGGCGCACGCGGCCACCTTCGCGCCGCTGGCCGCGTGGTTCGCGGAGATGTTCGGCACCGGGGTGCGCTACAGCGGGGTCTCGGTCGGCTTCCAGCTCGGGTCGCTGCTGTCCGGGGCGCCGACGCCGCTGCTGGCCACCGCGCTGCTGGCCTGGTCCGGCGGGGCGCCGTGGCCGGTCGCGGCCATGATCGGTGTCGCCGGGCTGGTCACGCTGGTCTGCGCGGTGCTGGCGGGCGAGACCTTCCGCGGCGGCATCGCCGCACCGGCCCCCGGGCCGGCCGCGCGGGCCGCTGACGCAGGATGAGGACGTGAGCGCGGCGCAGGGCACGACGAAACGGGACCAGATCGTCGACGCGCTGCGCCGCGACATCCTCGCCGGGGAGCTGGCGCGCGGCGTGCCCCTGCGCCAGGACGAGCTGGCCCGCCGCTTCGGCACGTCGATCACCCCGGTCCGCGAGGCGCTCAGCGTGCTCTCGGCGGAGGGGCTGGTCGTCGCCGAGCACAACCGCGGGGTCCGCGTCGCGGGCGTCGACCCGGCCGAGGTCGCCGCGACCTACGTGGTGCGGCGCCTCACCGAGTCCTACGCCGTGCGCCGCGCCGCCCCGCGGATCTCGCCGCGCGACCTCGCGCGCGCCCGGGCCGTACTGGACCGGCCGGCCGCGGACCCCGCCGCCGCGCGCGAGCGCAACCGCGAGTTCCACTTCCTGCTCTACGACCGTTGCGGGCTGCCCGCGCTCACCGGGCGGATCGCGGCGATGTGGCAGGCCTTCCCCTGGGACCTGACCCTGCACGACGACGACCGCGCCGCCGCCTCGCGCGCCGAGCACGAGGCGATCCTCGACGCCATCGCCGCCGGGGACCCCGACGGCGCCGCCGCGGCGACCGAGCACCACGTCGCCCGCGGGTTCGCCTCCCTGGCCCGGGCCCTGGGCACCGACGCGGGCGCGGTGACCGACCCGTTCGACGACCTGGACTGACGTCCCACCGGGCGGGCGGCGGCGGCGCGGGCGGCCGTAGGGTCGCGGGCGTCCGCCCCGCGCCGTCGGAAGGAGACCCCGTGTCCGCACCGGACTGGGTCCAGCACGCGATCTTCTGGCACGTGTACCCGCTCGGGTTCACCGGCGCCCACCCCGACCGCGCCGACGGCGCCGACCACTCGCTGCGCCGGCTGCTGCCGTGGCTGGACCACGCGGTGGGCCTCGGGGCGAACGGGCTGCTGCTCGGCCCGGTGTTCGCCTCGGCGACGCACGGCTACGACACCACCGACCACCTGCGCGTCGACCCCCGGCTGGGCACCGGCGCCGACCTCGACGCCCTGGTGGCCGAGGCGCGGGCACGCGGGCTGCGGGTCGTGCTCGACGGCGTGTTCAACCACGTCGGCCCCGAGCACCCGCGGCTGCTCGCCGCCCGTGCCGACCCGCACGGCCCGGACGCGGCCTGGTTCCGCCGCACCGGCGACGGGGACGTCGCCGTGTTCGAGGGGCACCCCGGCCTGCACGTGCTCGACCACGGCAACCCGGCGGTGCGCGACCACGTCGTCGAGGTGCTGTGCCACTGGCTCGACCGCGGCGTCGACGGGTGGCGCCTCGACGCCGCCTACGCCGTCGGGGACGACTTCTGGGCCGACGTGCTCCCCCGGGTGCGCGCGCGGCACCCCGGCGCCTGGTTCCTCGGCGAGGTCATCCACGGCGAGCACGACGCCGTCACCGCGGCGACGACCATCGACTCGCTCACCCAGTACGAGCTGTGGAAGGCGGTGTGGTCGAGCCTGAACGACCACAACCCGCACGAGCTGGCGTGGGCGCTGGGCCGCCACGACCGGTTCGTCGCCGCCGCGGTGCCGAACACCTTCGTCGGCAACCACGACGTCACCCGGATCGCGTCGCGGCTGGACGACCGCCGCCACGTCGCGCTCGCCGTCGCCGTGCTGTGCACCGTCGGCGGGATCCCGTCGGTCTACGCCGGCGACGAGCTCGGCCTCACCGGGGTCAAGGAGGAGCGCGCCGGCGGCGACGACGCCGTCCGCCCCGAGTTCCCGGCCGACGGCTCGCTGCCCGGGGGCGCCGACACCGGGCTGCTCGACCTGCACCGGGAGCTGATCGGGCTGCGCCGCCGCCACCCGTGGCTGCACGGTGCCCGCACCGAGGTCGAGCACGTCGACGACTCCCGGCTCGTCTACGTGAGCCGCGGCGACGGCGGGGCCCTGCGCGTCACGCTGGACCTCGCCGCCGCCACCTGGGACGTCGCGGACGCCTGAGGCTCCGGCGGCGTCAGTACCGCAGCCCGGCCTCGCGCATCAGCGGCATGACGGTCTCGCCGAAGCGGTCGAGCTCCTCGTTGTAGTCGAGGAAGCCCATGATCATGCCCTCCATGCCGGCGTCGGACAGCTTCTGGAAGCCGTCGACGACCTGCTCCGGGGTCCCGACCAGCGGCATCCCGGCCCAGCCCGCGATGAAGCGCTCCTGGAACTTCTCGATCTGCTCGCCGAACGACTGGCTCTCCACGCCGATGATCGACATCAGGTTGCGGGCGCCCGGCCAGTCGCCCTTGTCGATGATGTCCTGGTGCACCCGCTTGGCCTCGGCCTCGGTGTCGCGGACGACGACGAGCCCGTAGGTCATCGTCGAGATGTCGCGGGAGTACTCCTCGCGCGCCTTCTTCTTGATCGACCTCGTGTAGTCGGGCATCTTGTCGATGTCCAGCGAGGCGAAGTTGATGTCGACGTGGCGGGCCGAGAAATCCGTCCCGGACGGCGAGTTCCCCGCGTTGATCAGCACCGGGCGCGGGTTCTGCAGCGGCTTGGGCTCGGACTCGCAGTGGGTCGAGGTGAAGTAGGTCCCGGCGAAGTCGAACTCGCCCTCCGCGGTCCAGCAGCGCTCGACGAACTCCAGCCACTCCGCACCGTAGACGTAGCGCTCGTCGTGCTCGAGCTGCTTGGGGTTGAACATCTGCATCTCGGGCGTGAACCAGCCCATGACCAGGTTCAGCCCGAACCGCCCGCCGGAGATGTGGTCGATCGTCGTCGCCATGTTCGCCGCGACGATCGGGTGCATCGTCGGGATGTGGGTGGTCGTGAAGATCGTGATCTGCTCGGTGCACTCGGCCAGCCCGGCGGCCCAGGTGAACGTCTCGAAGTTCGTGCCGTTGAAGTTGACGTTGCCGCCGAAGCCCTTCCACCGCGCGACCGGCACCATCGCCTCCATGCCGAGGCGGTCGGCCTTCTGCGCGATCGACCGCGTGTGCTCCCAGGTGATCTCGTAGGAGGTCTCGGCCTCGGTCATGCACAGGCCGCCGGAGCAGTTCGAACCGAACAGCCCCAGCTTCATCTTCTGGTCGTTGAAGATCGACGGACCGGTGCGCGGGTGCTCCAGCGGGAGCGTCTGCTCGCGCCCGTAGGTGACGGTCTCGACCATGGGGGGCCCTCCGGTGTCGGTGATGGAGTGATCGTCACCACGCTAGGGAGACCGGTCGTGCACGACCATCCGGCAGGCGCAGCGGCCTGGCCGAAACCCGTACCTCAGCCGCGGCGCAGCGTCTGCGACGGCAGCTCGCCGAAGCGGCGGCGGTAGTGCTCGGCGAACCGGGAGAGGTGCACGAAACCCCAGGCCACGGCGCGTTCGGTGACCGAGGTGTCCTCGGGCGACGCGGCGAGCAGGTCGGCGTGCACCCGCGACAGGCGCACGTCGCGCAGGTACTCGCTCGGCGTCGTGCCGAGGTGGCGGGCGAAGCCCGCCTGCAGGGCGCGGGCGGACACCCCGGCGTGGCGGGCCAGTTGCGGCACGGTGAGCGGCTGGTCGGCGTGGGCGTGCACGTGGTCGATCACCGCGCGGACCGCGGCCGGGTGCCGGCGCTCGGCGGGGGTGCGCAGCTCGTCGGAGAACCGGTGGTCGACGCCGTGCAGCAGCGCGGTCAGCACGTAGCTCTCCAGCTGCGCGCGGGCCAGCGGGGCCTCCGCGATGCCACCGGGCCGGTCGATCTCGGTCTGCAGGAACCGGACCGCGGCGAGCAGCCCGGCCCCGGCCCCGCGGCGGAGGTCGAAGCCGACGGCGAAGTCCAGCGGCTCGGTCACCGGGCGGCCGAGCAGCCCGGACAGGTGCTCCTCCAGCGGGCCGCGCGGGAACTTCATCGCGTACTGGGTGGCCTCGGGCGTCCAGGTCACGCACGAGTCCTCGGTGGGCAGCAGCACCGCGCCGCCCTCGCCGCCGCGGGTGACGGTCTCCTCGCGGCCACCGCGCCGGGTGACCCGCGTGCGCCCGCTCAGCGTCAGGTTGACGTGGTAGCAGTGGCGCAGCGGCGGCAGCGTCAGCGTCGCGTCGGCGCCGTAGACGAGGTAGCCGAGGGTGAGCCGTTCGGAGGCGACGCAGTGCAGCCGGGCGTCGAGGGGGCGCCCGCGGGAGGAGTCGAGGTCGTGCGGCACGTACACGTCGGTCACGACGCGGCGCGCCTCGTCGACGTCCTCGGTGTTCATCACCGCGTGCCCGGCCAGCGGCTCGGGGGTCTGCGGTGCGACGGCTGCGCTCACGACGATGCTCCCTTGCGACGACGTGCCCGGCGACCAGTATCGGCATCGGGGTCGGCGGCGCACGTCCGAGGACCGCGCCGGTGCGCATCACGGACAGACCGGTGCCGATCGGGGATGGATCGCCCGCGGCCGCCGGGTCACGATCGGACGCTGCCGTCGAACCGCGGCGACCGTGCCGCGGACCCCGACCCGGGAGGTACCCGTGACCGTCGACCTGCTCGCCCTGATCGGCTCGCCCACCGCGGGCGGCCGCACCGACGCCGCCGCGGCCGCCGTCCTCGCCGGAGCGCGGGCCGCGGGCGCCCGCGTGCGCACGATCGCGCTCGGTGAGCGGCCGCCGCCCGAGCAGGTGCAGGCCGCGATGGACGCCGCCGACGGCGTCCTGTTCGCCTCCCCCACCTACCGCGCCCGTTCCAGCGGGCTGATCAAGGGCGTCCTGGAGAACACCCCGCGCGGCGCCGCCGGCGAGACGGGCGCACCCCTGCTGGGCACGGCCGCCGCGATCGTGCACACCGGCGCGAGCGCCCACCACTTCCTGGCCGTCGACGACCTGCGGGCGGTGCTGGCCGGCTTCTTCGCCGCCCAGGTGCTCTCCCCCGGCCTGTACCTGGAGGCCCCGCACTTCGACGACACCGGCGCCCTCACCGGCGCCGCCCGCGACCTCGCCGCCGCGCACGGCCGGGCGTTCGCCGAGTTCACCGCGGCCGTGCGGGGCGCGCCCGCCGTCGTCGCGCTGCTCCCGCTGCTCTGAGCGCCGGGCCGGACGGTCCCGCAGCCGGCACCACCGGCGGCGCGACCCCGGCCGACCGCGTCGGCGGGAACGGTGCTGGTCCGTCCGGCCGAACCGTCCGGAGCGGGCCCGCCGCTCGCAGCACCGCGCCCTCCGGTGGTCGCGGGAGCACTCCTCGCGAACAACCCGTTCCGTACGGTCGATCACGGAACGGTCACGGGCCCTGATCCCCAGCAGGACCCGCGCGCCCCCGCTCCCCAGGCACCCGGGCGCGTCCGTTCCCGAACCGAGGAAGGACGCCCCGTGCCGAGGACATCCCCCGGCTCCGCGGCGGTCCGGCGCTCCCCGAGCCGGACCACGCGGGCCAGCACGCTGCCGACCGTCGTCACCCGCGACGCCGGCCCCACCCCGTCCGGTCGGCACCGCCGCGCCGGCCGGCGCGCCCGCACGCTGCGGGCGCTGACCTCGGCGCTCGCCGGTGGCGGTCTCGTCGCCGCGCACGCCGCCACCGGTGGCGGGCTCCCCCGGGTCGACGAGCTCGCCCTGCAGGCGTTCAGCGCACCGTCCGGGGCGCCCTCCCTCGACACCGCCCTCGCCGGTGCGACGACGGCGGAGGGCACCGGCGGCGCGGTCCGCGCGGTGAGCGAGCCGCCACCCCCGGGCGACGTCGACGCGGTCGTCGGTGCTGCCGACGACGCCGTCGGGGCCGCGGTGCGGGCGCGCGAGGAGGCCGCCCGGGCGGCCGCCGCGGCCCGCGAGCAGGCGGCCCGGGCGGCGCGGTCCGCCGCACCCGTCGCGTCGGCGGGGTCCGGCGGCGGCCCGACCGGCCCGGCGACGTGCGCGCTCGGCCGGGCCGGCATGGCCGGGGTCGCCGCGGACGTCGCCGTCGCCGGGGAGAAGCTGCGCTGCCTGTTCGGCGTCGAGTCGGTGCTCGGCATCGGCAGCCGCGGCAACGCCTCGGACCACCCGAGCGGCAAGGCGCTGGACTTCATGGTCGACCGGGCGACCGGTGACCGGCTCGCCGAGTACGCCCGGTCGAACCGCGACGAGCTCGGTATCACCTACATCATCTGGCGCCAGCGCATCGACACCGGCAGCGGCTGGGAGACCCAGGAGGACCGTGGTGGCGCGACGGCGAACCACATGGACCACGTCCACATCTCGTTCTCCTGAGCCGGGGGCCGGGCCCTCGCCGTGTGGCGACGGCCCGGCCGCGTGCTCAGCCCAGCAGCGCGCGCATCTCGGCGATCTCCGCCCGCTGGGCGTCGACGATCCGCTGCGCCAGCGCGCGGGCGCCGGGGTCGGCGCCCGCACCGAGCTCGTCGCCCGCCATCGCGACCGCGCCCTCGTGGTGGGCGATCATCAGCTGCAGGAACATCCGGTCGAACGCCGGGCCGGACGCGCGTCCGAGTGCGGCCATCTCCCGGTCGCCGGCCATCCCGGCCATCCCGGCCATCGGGCCGTGCGCGGCGTGGTCACCGGCCGCGGTCTCCGGCGCGCCCCAGGCGGCGAGCATGCCCTGCAGCTGCGCGATCTCCGGTCCCTGCGCGGACTCGATGCGCCCGGCGAGCGCGCGGACCTCGTCGCCGGCGCGGCCGTCGGCCAGCTGCGCCATGGACACGGCCTGGCGGTGGTGCGGGATCATGCCCTGGGCGAAGACGACGTCGGCCTCCGTGTGCGCGGCGGCGCCCGCCGTGGGCGCAGCCGGTACGGCGGTCGTGCCGGTGGCCGTGCCGGTGGTTCCGGCGCAGCCGGCCAGGACGAGGGCGGCGGTCAGTGCGGTGGCGGCGGCCGCCACGGTGGTGCGGTTCATCGGTGCTCCCGGTTCGGAACGTGGGTGATCGGCGGACTCCGGCGCTCTCCCGCGCCGGGGGCCGATCAGTTCCGCAGCACGCAGAGCTGCGCGAGCCGCCGTCCGACGGGTGGCGGCCGGGCGGCCGGTGCCCGGCTCCCGCGCCCGGGGGACGCCGTCCGGCCCGGCCACGGCGGCCGGACCGTCGTGAGCAGCAGCGCCGCGACCAGCGCGACCCCGGCGACGAGGACGGCGAGGCACAGGTGCAGCAGGTGCGACGCCGCGCCGTGGTCGCCGTGGTCGCCGTGGCCCCCGCGGTCCCCGTGGTCCCGGTGGCCCTCGTGCTGCCCGTGCCCGGTGCCTGCGGGTCCGGGTGACGCGGCGCCGGCGTGCGCCGGCGGGAGGCCGGCGGCGAGGGGCTCGGCGGCGGGCGGCGCGGCCAGGGCGTGCATGCCGAGCAGCCCGAGCAGGACCGGCAGCACGAGCAGCAGCCGCGTCCCGGTCGTCACGCCGGGGACGCTACCGGCCGGGGGACCCGCCCGGCACCTCTGGATACCCATACCCCCCAAGGGTATAGTGGACGGTGGACCGGAGGAGGACGCGATGCACGGCTATGCCGACACCAAGGACGCGCACGTCAAGCGGATGCGCCGGATCGAGGGCCAGGTCCGCGGCATCACCCGGATGATCGAGTCGGACAAGTACTGCATCGACGTGCTGACCCAGGTCGCCGCGGTCAACAAGGCCCTCGAGGCCGTGGCGCTGGGCCTGCTCGACGAGCACCTGAAGCACTGCGTCGCGGACGCCGCCGCCGAGGGAGGCCCCGTCGCCGAGGAGAAGATCTCCGAGGCCAGCGCGGCGATCGCCCGGCTGGTCCGATCCTGACCCTGATGGAAGAGGAACGATCCCTGTGAGCACCACCAGCTACACCGTCACCGGCATGACCTGCGAGCACTGCGTCGCCTCGGTGACCGAGGAGATCGGCGAGATCGCCGGCGTCACCGGCGTCGACGTCGACCTCCCGACCGGCGCCGTCACCGTCACCAGCGAGGGCGAGGTCTCCCCCGACGCCGTCCGCGACGCCGTGCACGAGGCGGGCTACCAGCTCGCCTGAGCCCCACAGCCATCCACCCGGCGCGGGTCGCACCGCCACCCGCGCCGGGTCCGACCGGAGGACCGACCATGACCGACACGTCCCCGGCCCACGGCCCCACCGACGCCCTGCCCCGTGCAGCCGCGCCCGGGACCGTCGCCGAGACCGGTGCCGTCACCACCGGCACCACCGTCACCGAGATCGAGCTCGCCGTCGGCGGCATGACCTGTGCGTCGTGCGCCCACCGCATCGAGCGCAAGCTCAACAGGCTCGACGGCGTCACCGCCACCGTCAACTACGCCACCGAGAAGGCCCGGGTCAGCGCCCCGGCCGGGATCGGGCTGGACGCGCTCGTCGGCACCGTCGAGGCGGCCGGCTACACCGCGACCCCGCCCGCCGACGGCGCCGACGGGGACGCCGACGCCGGGCACGACCTCGACGACCTGCGCGACCGGCTGGCCGTCGCGGCCGTGCTGTCGGTGCCCGTCGTCGTGCTGGCGATGGCCCCGCCGCTGCAGTTCGTCGGCTGGCAGTGGGCCTCGCTGCTGCTCACGCTGCCCGTCTGGGGCTGGTCCGGGGCGCCGTTCCACCGCGCCGCGTGGACCAACGCCCGGCACGGCGCGGCCACCATGGACACGCTCGTCTCGATGGGGACCACCGCCGCACTGGCCTGGTCGCTCTACGCGCTGTTCCTCGGCACCGCCGGGATGCCCGGCATGGTGCACCCGTTCGAGCTGACCGTCTCGCGCACCGACGGCGCCGGGAACGTCTACCTGGAGGTCGTCGCCGCGGTGACGACGTTCGTGCTGGCGGGGCGCTGGGTCGAGCTGCGCTCACGGCGCCGGGCCGGGGCCGCGCTGCGCGCGCTGCTGCAGCTCGGCGCCAAGGACGTCACCGTGCTCCGTGCCGGCGTCGAGGTCCGCGTCCCGGTCGCCGAGCTGGCCGTGGGCGAGGAGTTCGTCGTCCGGCCCGGGGAGAAGATCGCCACCGACGGCGAGGTCGTCGAGGGCCGCTCCGCGGTCGACGCCTCGATGCTGACCGGCGAGTCGGTGCCGGTCGAGGTCCGCACCGGGGACACCGTCGTCGGCGGCTGCGTGAACGCCGGCGGCCGGCTCGTCGTGCGGGCGAGCCGGATCGGGTCCGACACCGCGCTGGCGCAGATGGCCCGCCTGGTCGAGGAGGCGCAGAACGGCAAGGCCGAGGTGCAGCGGCTCGCCGACCGGATCTCCGCGGTGTTCGTGCCGCTGGTCGCGGTCGTCGCCGCCGCGACGCTGCTGGTCTGGATCCTCACCGGTGCACTCGCCGCCACCGCGTTCACCGCGGCCGTCGCCGTGCTGATCATCGCCTGCCCGTGCGCGCTGGGTCTCGCGACGCCGACCGCACTGCTCGTCGGCACCGGACGCGGCGCCCAGGCCGGCATCCTGATCAAGGGCCCGGAGGTGCTGGAGTCGACGCGGCGGGTGGACACCGTCGTGCTGGACAAGACCGGCACCGTCACCACGGGCACGATGTCACTGGTCGCCGTGCACACCGACGGCGGCACCGACGGCGGCACCGACGAGGCCACGGCGCTGCGCCTGGCCGGATCGGTCGAGCGCGCCTCCGAGCACCCGGTCGCGGCCGCGATCGCCGCCGCCGCGGCGGAGCGGACCGGACCGCTCGCACCGGTCGTGGACTTCCTCAGCCACGAGGGGCTCGGCGTCGAGGGCGTCGTCGACGGGCACCGGGTCCTGGTCGGACGCCCGCGGCTGCTGGAGGAGGCCGGGATCGGCACGCCGGACGGGCTGAGCGGCGCCGCGGCCGACGAGGCCGCGCGCGGGCGCACCGCGGTCGTCGTGGCCTGGGACGGGCGGGCCCGCGCCGTGCTCGTCGTCGCCGACACCGTGAAGCCGACCTCCGCCGAGGCCGTCGCCGAGTTCCGCAGGCTCGGGCTGCGCCCGGTCCTGCTGACCGGCGACAACCGCGCGGTCGCCGAGACCGTCGCGCGCGAGGTGGGCATCGAGCCGGGTCCGGACACCGTGATCGCCGACGTGCTGCCCGCGGACAAGCTCGCCGTCGTCGCGCGGCTGCAGGAGCAGGGACGGGTCGTGGCGATGGTCGGCGACGGCGTCAACGACGCCGCCGCGCTGGCCCGGGCCGACCTCGGCCTGGCCATGGGCACCGGCACCGACGTCGCCATCGAGGCCTCGGACATCACGCTGGTCCGCGGGGACCTGCGGGCCGCCGCCGACGCCGTCCGGCTCGCCCGGCGCACCCTGCGCACGATCAAGGGCAACCTGTTCTGGGCCTTCGCCTACAACACCGCCGCGATCCCGCTGGCCGCGCTCGGGCTGCTCAACCCCATGATCGCGGGTGCGGCGATGGCGGTCAGCTCGGTGTGCGTGGTGCTCAACAGCCTGCGGCTGCGCCGCTTCCGGCCGCTGGCGGGCTGAGGCCGGGGCCGCCCCACCGGCCGTCGCGGCCCGGGGGGCGGTCCCACCGGCTGCACGATCTCAACCGGAGGGACCTGTGCCGACGATCGCCCCGGGAACGACGGCCGGCATGGTCCCCGGGTACCCGGTCGCGCCGCGTCCACACCCGCCCCCGCCGCCGGGGGTCAGTCGCCCAGGAAGTGCTCCAGCGTGATCGGCAGTGACCGGACCCGCACGCCGGTGGCGTGGTGCGCGGCGTTCGCGACGGCCGCGGCCACCCCGACGATCCCGATCTCCCCGATGCCCTTCGCGCCCACCGGGTTGACGTGCGGGTCGTCCTCCTCGACCCACTCGGCGTCGATGTCGCCGACGTCGGCGTTCGCCGCCACGTGGTAGCCGGCGAGGTCGTGGTTGACGACGTGCCCGCGCCCCGGGTCGACGACGCCCTCCTCGTGCAGCGCCATCGACAGGCCCCACACCATGCCGCCCAGGAACTGCGAGCGGGCGGTGAGCGGGTTGAGGATCCGGCCGGCCGCGAACACGCCCAGCATCCGCGGCACCCGGATCTCGCCGGTGTCGGCGTGCACGGCGACCTCGACGAAGTGCGCACCGTGGGCGCCCATCGCGTACTCGGCCATCGCCGGGTTGTGCCCGGCAACGCCGTCGGCCTCCGAGCCGTCGTCGGGGTCGGTGCCCCACTTGTCGCGGAACCGGTCGGCGGCCTCGACGATCGCCGTCGCCCAGGACGCGGTGCCCGCCGAGCCGCCCGCCATCGTGGCGTGCGGCAGGCCGGTGTCGCCGAGGTTCAGGTCGACCTGTGACGCCGGGACGCCCAGCGCCTCCGCCGCGACCAGGGTGAGCACGGTGCGCGCGCCCTGCCCGATGTCGGCGGCGGCGATGTCGACCCGGTAGCGGCCCGGGGCACCGCCGGGGGCGCCGGCGTCGTAGCGGATGCCCGCGGCCGAGCCGGGCATGGCGAAGCTGGGGAAGAACGCGGCGGCCACCCCGGTGCCGTGCCACCAGCCGTCGACGAGGCGGGTGCGCGGGCGCGGGTCGCGCCCGGCCCAGCCGAACCGGTCCGCGCCGCGGCGCAGGCACGCGACGAGGTTGCGGCTGGAGAACGGCCGCCCGGTGTCCGGGTCGGCGTCGGGCTCGTTGCGGATCCGCAGCTCGACCGGGTCGATCCCGAGCGCGACGGCCAGCTCGTCCATCGCGGACTCGGCCCCGAAGCTGCCGGGGGCCTCGCCGGGGGCGCGCATGTAGGTCGGTGTCGACAGGTCCAGCGGCACCACCCGGTGCGAGGTCCGCCGGTGCTCGGCGGCGTAGAGGTGGCGGCTGATGACCGCGGTCGGCTCGCCGAACTCGGCCATCCGCGCCCCGGACTCGACGACGTCATGCGAGACCGACACCAGGCGGCCGTCGGTGCCGGCGCCGAGCCGCAGCCGCTGCACCGTCGCCGGGCGGTAGCCGGTGGTGTCGGTCATCTCGCGGCGCGAGAGCGCGAGCTTCACCGAGCGGCCGGGCACCGCCCGCGCGGCGAGCGCGGTCAGGACCGACCCGGCGTGCAGCGTGCCCTTCGTGCCGAACCCGCCGCCGACGTGCGGCGACACGACGGTGACGCCGTCGTCGCCGATGCCGAACAGCGCGGCGATCTGGCGGCGGGCGTCCCACACCGACTGGCTCGCCTCGAACAGGGTGACGTGCTCGCCGTCCCAGCGGGCGACGGTCGTGTGCGGCTCCATCGGGTGGTGGAACTCGATCGGCGTCGTGTAGGTCGCCTCGACGCGCACCGCGGCCGCGTCGAACGCCGCGTCGGGGTCACCGGTGCTGGTGTCCGGCGGGAACGCGACCACGACCTCGGGCGTGTAGGCCTCCGCCGAGTCCGGGTCGAACGCGGTGGTGGCGGGCTCGGCGTCGTAGTCGACGACGACGGCGTCGGCGGCCTCGCGGGCCGCCTCCGGGGTCTCGGCGAGCACCGCGGCGACGTACTGCCCGCGGTGGTGCACCACGGCGGACTGCAGCACCGACTGCTCGGCGCCGGCCTCGCCGCCGAGGCGCGGGGCGGTGTCGGGGGTGAGCACCGCGACGACGCCGGGCACGGCCGCGGCCGCGTCGGTGTGCACGGCGCGGACCCGGCCGCGGGCGATCGTCGCGCCGACCCCGCGCAGGTGCAGCGGCTGCGCGGCGTCCTGCTCGTAGGCGTAGACGGCGTTGCCGGTGACCTTGGCGGGCCCCTCGACGCGGGTGAGGCCCGGACCGGCTGCGGTGGTGGTCATGCGACCTCCGTCCCGTGCGCGGCGAGCGCACGCAGGGTGGCGGTGACCGTGCCGGCCACCAGCGGGATCTTGAAGGCGTTGCCGCCGGCCACGGTGTCGACCGCGCGGGCGCCGTCGGTCTCGGCCGCCGCGGCGGCGCGGAACGCCTCGTCGGTGGCCGGCCCGCCGCGCAGCGCCGCCTCGGCGCGGGTCGCGCGCCACGGCCGGTGCGCGACGCCGCCGAGCGCGATCCGCACGTCGCGGACGGTGCCGTCGGCGCCGACGTCGAGCGCGGCGGCCACCGACACCAGCGCGAACGCGTACGACGCGCGGTCACGGACCTTGCGGTACGCCGAGCGGGCCGCGACCGGCGAGGCGGGCAGCTCGACGGCGGTGATCAGCTCGCCGTGCTCCAGCACGGTGTCGCGCGACGGGTCGGCGCCGGGCAGCCGGTGCAGTTCGGTGGCCGCGACGGTCCGCTCGCCCGCCGGCCCGAGCACGTGCACCCGGGCGTCGAACGCGGCGAGCGCGACCGCCATGTCCGACGGGTGGGTGGCGATGCACTCGCCCTCGCCGGCACCGAGGATCGCGTGGTGGCGGGCCCATCCGGTCCGTGCCGAGCAGCCCTGGCCGGGGTCGCGCTTGGTGCACGGCGCGGTGAGGTCGGCGAAGTAGGAGCAGCGGGTGCGCTGCAGCAGGTTGCCGCCGGTGGTGGCCATGTTGCGCAGCTGCCCGGAGGCACCGGCGAGCAGCGCCGCGGACAGCGCGGGGAACGCGCTGCGCACCCGCGGGTCGGCCGCGACGTCGGTGTTGCGCGCGCCGGCGCCGATGAGCAGGCCGCCGTCGTCGGTCGGGGTGATCGCGGTGGACAGCAGCCCGGTGACGTCGACGAGCGTGCCCGGCTCGGCCACGCCCAGCTTGAGGTGGTCGACGAGGTTGGTGCCGCCGGCGAGGTAGGCCGCGGACGGGTCGGCCGCGACGGCGGCGACGGCGCTCGCGGCGTCGGCGGGACGGGTGTAGGCGAACGGCTTCACCGGCCCTGCACCGCCCCGTGCGCGACGGAGTCGACGGCGTCGACGATGCCGCGGTAGGCCGCGCAGCGGCACAGGTTGCCGCTGAGCCGCTCGGCGATCTCGGTGCGGTCCAGCGCGGCCGGGCCGTCGCCTGCCAGGTCGGCGGTGACGGCGCTGGGGTGCCCGGCGGCGGCCTCGTCGAGCATCCCGACGGCCGAGCAGATCTGGCCGGGGGTGCAGTAGCCGCACTGGTAGGCGTCGTACTCGACGAAGGCCGCGGCGAGCGGGTGCAGCTCGTCGCCCGAGGCCGGGCCGAGCCCGTCGGCGGTGGTGACCTCGGCGCCGTCGTGGGCGACGGCCAGTGACAGGCAGGACAGGACGCGACGGCCGTGCCCCGGCGCACCGGGGTCCTCGCCGGGCCCGCGCAGCAGGACGGTGCAGGCGCCGCACTGGCCGTGGTCGCAGCCCTTCTTGGCGCTGGTGACGCCGAGCCGGTCGCGCAGCGCGTCGAGGACGGTCGTGCGGGTGTCGACGGTCAGCTCGTGCCGGCGGCCGTCGACGGTCAGTGAGATCGTGGAGTCCACGACGGATGCCTCCTTCTCCGCGGTGGCGGAGGTGGTGGTCGGGAGACGGACAGCGACCGAAACGGAGTCGCCTCCGGTAAAGCTACGGAACAGCGTTCCGGTTACGCAACCCGGAGACCGGCGAGGAAGAACCTGACCGCCCGGCGCGCGTCGTAACGCGGGTCGCCGTCGGCACCCACGCACAGGTTGCCGATGCCCCGCAGGACCTCGTAGGCGGTGACGTCGTGCGGCACCTGCCCGGCGTCGGCGGCGGCCGCCACGATGGTGGCGCACGCGGGCAGGACCCGCTCGAGGAACAGCGAGTGCAGCGCGGCGGACCGGCCCGAGTCCTGGCTCAGCGCGCCGGCCAGGCCGTGCTTGGTCACCAGCAGGTCGACGAAGGTCCCCGCCCAGTCCAGCAGGGCCCCGTACGGCGTCGCGGCGGCGTCGAGGCAGGTCCGCGCCGCCGCCGCGCAGGACTCGATCTGGTGCCGGTAGACCGCGACGACCAGGTCCGGCCGGGTCGGGAAGTGGCGGTAGACGGTGCCCACGCCGACTCCGGCGCGGGCGGCGACCGCCCGCACGGGCGCGTCCACGCCGTCGGTCACGAACACGGCGGCCGCCGCCTCGAGCAGGGCCGACCGGCTGCGGCGGGCGTCCGCCCGCACCGGCTCCTCGCGCGTCCCCATGGCACCTCTCCCTCCGGCACGGCCGGGCCCGATCTCCGGAACGTCGTTCCGTACCGTATCCGGAGCAACGTTCCGCTTCATCTCCCGGAGGTCCCGCCGCGTCCCGGCCCTGGGTCGGCATCACGACCGCCGGTCGCCGAGGGGATCGTGCCGGCGGGGTTTAGCCACCGGGGTGTTCCGGTCATCGCTCTCCCATGACGCCTCAGCGGCACGCCCTGATCTCCGGGGCCGGCATCGCCGGCACCGCGCTCACCCTGCGCCTGGCCGCGTACGGCTGGCGCAGCACCGTCGTCGAGCGGGCGCCGCGGCGCCGCGACGAGGGGCAGAACATCGACGTCCGCGGCGCGGCCCGCGACGTCCTGCGCCGGATGGACCTGGAGGACGCCGTGCGGGCCGCCGGCACCCGTGAGGCCGGCTTCCGCGTCGTCGGCGACGGCGGCCGGGCCGTCGCGGAGTTCCCGGTCATCGCCGGCGACGGCGACGGCCCCACCGCCGAGCTGGAGATCCTGCGCGGGGAGCTGTCCCGGGTGCTGCTGGAGGCCACGGGCCCGGAGGTCGAGGTCCGCTTCGGCACGACGGTCACCGACGTCGACGACCGCGGCGACCGGGCCCGCGTCGCGCTCGACGACGGCAGCACCGTCGCGGCGGACCTGGTCGTCGTCGCCGAGGGGCTGCGCTCGCGCACCCGCGACCGCCTGCTCGGCGGCGCGACGGTCCGCGAGACCGGCATGTACCTGGCCTACCTGACGATCCCGCGGCTGCCCACCGACGACCCGTGGTGGAGCTGGCACCACCTGCCCGGGTCGCGGGGCGTGCACCTGCGCCCGGACAACCTCGGCACCACCCGCGCCATGCTGACCTTCCTGTCCGGCGTGCGCGGGCTGGAGACCCTGGCCCCCGGTGACGTGCGCACCCTGCTGCACCGCACGTTCGCCGACGCCGGCTGGGAGGCCCCGCGGATCCTGCGCGAGCTCGACGACGCCCCGATGTACTTCGACGCGGTCGGGCAGGTGCGCGCACCGCGGTGGAGCTCGGGACGGGTGGTGCTGCTCGGCGACAGCGCGCACTGCCCGTCCCCGCTCGGCGGCGGGGGCACCAGCCTGGCGCTGATCGGCGCGTACGTGCTGGCCGGGGAGCTCGCGCGGACCCCGGGCGACACCGCCGGGGCGCTGGCCCGCTACGAGCGCCTGCTGCGGCCGGCCGCCGAGGCCGCGCAGCGGCTCCCCCCGCTGACCCTGGCCAACCCGCGGACCGCGGCCGGGATCCGGGTGCTGCACACCGCGGCCCGCGCGGCCGCGAGCCCGGCCGGCCGCGCGCTGGGCGGGCTGCTGACCGGCCGGATCACCCCTGCGGTGAACGCGTTCGTGCTGCCGGACGTCCCGGCGCCGCCGGGCGCCGCGGCGTCCTCACGGCCGCCCACCACCACGCGGTGACGACGGCGGCCAGCCACGCCCCGCCCAGCGTCCAGCTGGTCAGCACGTCGGTCGCCCAGTGCACGCCCAGGTAGAGCCGGCTCAGGCTGATCGTCAGCACCACGGCCGCGGCGGCGGCCACCACCGCGACCCGCAGCCAGGCCGCCCGCAGCGCGGGCACCAGCACGACCGCGACGATGCCGACGATCACGAGCGCCCCCAGCGCGTGCCCGGAGGGCAGCGAGGCGTCCGGCTCGACGGCCAGCCGGGTCGCCACCGGCGGGCGGCTGCGGCCGTAGACGTCCTTGAACAGGGGCACCAGCACGGCCACCCCGGCCGTCGCGACGGCGACCGCGGCGGCGTCGGCCGCGCGCCGGGCCACCAGCAGCACGACGACGGCCGCCCCGGCCAGCAGCAGCGTGCCGTTCGTCCCGCCCCAGCGGCTGACCGCCTCCATCGCCGCGGTCAGGCCGGGGCTGCGGTGCGCCACCATCCAGTCGAGCACCGGGCGGTCGAGGACGGTGACCCGGTTCGGGGCGTCCTCGACGGCGTCGACGACCACGGACTGCGCGGCGTAGAGGGCCACCGCCGCTCCGCTGCCCCAGAGCACGGGACCGGGCAGCCGGAGCCCGTGGTGCAGGGCCGGACCGAGGGTCACCAGCCCGGCCTGGCGGGCGCACAGGACGACCGCGACCAGCACCCAGCCCAGTGCCATGGCCAGGCCCGCGGCCTGCTGGGCGTCCGCGTACTGCACGGCTGCTCCCCGTTCTTCCGTCCTGCAACGACCGGGCCAGTGTCGCGCCGGGACGCTGTGGTGACGCTGAGAGCGGGACCGGGGAATCGACGGAACCGTCACGAAGAGGTCACGGAATCGTGGGCACGGGAGGTGACCACGGGCCGGTGGAATCGACGGGAATTCGCCTGATCCCGCACTAACGGACGATGTCCCCGCAGGTGACGGCGTCGGAATTCGCGTCACTCGATCGAGTGATGATCGATTGTCGGGACCATTCCCCGGGGCCCACCCGACAATTCCGCGGACGGCCCTCCCCCGTAACGTCCGGGCCGTGATCGAGCTCGAGGGGGTCTCCAAGGTCTACCGGACGGGGGCCCTGGAGCTGCGGGCGCTGGACCGTGTCGACCTGCACGTCGAGGACGGCGACCTCGTCGCGATCATGGGCCCGTCCGGGTCGGGCAAGTCCACGATGATGAACATCCTCGGCTGCCTCGACGTCCCGACCGAGGGCACCTACCGGCTCGACGGCGTCGACGTCGGCGCGCTGTCGGACAACCGCCTCGCCGACATCCGGCTGCAGAAGATCGGCTTCGTCTTCCAGTCGTTCAACCTGCTGCCGCGCACCTCCGCCGCCCGCAACGTCGAGCTCCCGCTCGTCTACGCCGGCGGCCCGGACCGCCGGGGCCGGGCGCAGCGGGCACTGGCCCGGGTCGGTCTCGCCGACCGCGCCGGGCACCGACCCAACGAGCTGTCCGGCGGCCAGCAGCAGCGCGTCGCCGTCGCCCGGGCGCTGGTCACCGACCCGTCGATGATCTTGGCCGACGAGCCCACCGGGAACCTCGACACGACCTCGACGACCGACGTCATGAACCTGTTCGTCGAGCTGAACGAGGCGGGCCGCACGGTCGTGCTCATCACCCACGAGCCCGAGGTCGCCGAGTTCGCCAAGCGGGTCGTGACCCTGCGCGACGGCCGCATCGTCGGCGACGAGCGCCGGTGAACATCGGCGAGTCCGCGCGGATCGCGGTGCGGGGGCTGCGGGGCAGCCCGCTGCGCTCCCTGCTGACCATGCTCGGGATCATCATCGGGGTCGCCGCGGTGATCGTGCTCGTCGCGTTCGGCAACGGGCTGCAGCGCTTCGTCGCCGACGCGTTCGGCCCGCTGGCCAACCAGATCCAGATCACCCCCGACCGCGGCGGGATCAGCGGCTCCGGCTCGGCCCGCGACCTGACCGACGCCGACATCCGCGCGCTGCGCGACCGGACCGACGCCCCGGCGATCGCGTCGGTGAGCCCCTCGGTGACCGGCTCGGCCCAGCTGCAGCTCGCCGGCGGCGGCTCCTACCGCAGCGGGGTCACCGGCGCCGAGGCCGACTACCTCGACGTGAGCAACCGCGAGCTCGTCGTCGGGTCCTTCTTCGACGAGCGGCAGGCCACGACCCGGGCGAAGGTCGTGGTGCTCGGGCCGAACCCGGTCGCGTCGCTGTTCGGCGGCCGGGCCGGGGACGCGCTGGGCTCGGAGATCCGCATCGGCCGTACCACCTTCCGGGTCATCGGGGTGCTCGCGGCCAACGGCCAGCAGGACGACGTCGCCGTGCTCCCGCTCGGCGCGGCGCGCGCCTACCTGACCGGCGGCGGCGACGTCGTCGACCAGATCACCGTGCGGGCGGTGTCCACCGACGCCGTCCCGCAGGCGGTCGCCCAGGCCACCTCGATCCTCGACGACCGGCACCGCATCGACGACCCCGAGGACCGCGACTACACCGTCACCGCCCTGCAGAGCCTGCTCGACCAGTCCTCGCAGGTCCTGAGCTTCGTGACGATCTTCGTCGCGGCCGTCGCGGGCATCTCGCTGCTCGTGGGCAGCATCGGCGTCGCGAACATCATGCTGGTCACGGTGACCGAGCGGACCCGCGAGATCGGCATCCGCAAGGCGATCGGGGCGCGCCGCCGGGCGATCCTGCAGCAGTTCCTCATCGAGGCGATGGTGCTGACCGGCATCGGCGGGGTGATCGGCATCCTGCTCGGCGTCGGGGTGTCCGCGCTCGCCGGTGTCGTCCTGCCCCGCCTCGTGCCCGACTTCCCCGCCCCGTCCGTGTCCGCCGGATCGGTGGTGCTCGCGTTCGGCGTGAGCCTGCTGATCGGGCTGCTCGCGGGCGGGTTCCCTGCCAACCGGGCCGCGCGCATGCGGCCCATCGACGCGCTGCGCCACCAGTGACGGCCCGGCCGAGGAGGACTCCCATGACCCGACTGCGACTCGCCGGCGGCCTCCTGCTCGCCGCATCGCTGGGCCTCACCGCCTGCACCGGCGACTCCGCTCCCCCGCCGACGGCGGTCGTGGACCGCGGGGTCGTCACCACCGGGGTGTCCGCCTCCGGGTCGCTGGTGTCGATCACCCAGCAGAACCTGGGCTTCGCCGACGGCGGCCGGGTCGCCGAGCTGCTCGTCGAGGTCGGCGACACCGTCGCCCCCGGCCAGCCGCTGGCCCGCATCGACGACGCGGCGGCGCAGTCGCAGCTCGCCGCCGCGCAGGCCGGGCTGGACCAGCAGCAGGCGTCGCTGGGCAAGCTGACCGGTGCGAACACCGTCGAGGCGGCGCAGGCCGCGCTGGCCTCGGCCCAGTCGGTCCTCGACGCGACCCGCGGGCAGGTGGCGGCGACGAACGCGGCCAACGACACCGCCGTGGACCGGGCGCAGGTGCAGCTGAAGTTCGACCGCACGCAGTACGCGGCCGCGCAGCGGCAGCTGGAGTCCGACCGCGCCGCCTGCAGACGGGCCGGCGGGACCACGAGCACCGCGACCCCGGCACCGACGGCGGGCGCCGAGGAGTCCGGCTCCGGCGGCGGCCTGCTCGGCGGGCTGTCCGGCGGCGGGTCCGGCGCGTCGGGCGGGTCCGGGCTCGGCTCGGCGACGACCGACCCGTCGTGCAGCGCGATCGCCGCCGACGAGCAGGCCGTCACCACCGCGAAGGGCCAGGTCATCGCCTCGCAGACGGCGCTGTCGCAGGCCGAGGGCAACCGCGACACCGGCGCCGCGTCCGGCCGCGTCTCGATCGCGAACGCCGAGAGCGCGGTGTCCGACGCCCGCTCCCAGCTCACCGGCGCGAACAACGACGCCCCCGCCGACGTCGCGGTGCAGGGCGCGGTCGTCGCCGACGCCCGCAACACCCTCGCCGACGCCCAGCGGGCCGTCGACGACACGACCCTGCGCGCCCCCGTCGCGGGCACCGTCTCGGCGATCAACGGCGCGGTCGGCGACACGGTCCCGGCCGCGAGCGCGGCGACCGCACTCGCCCCGGGCACCGACGCCCGCATCCCCGACGCGGTCGGTGCGGCCTCCGCGGCCGGGTCCGCGGGGGCGTCCGGGGCGGCCCGGGCCGCCACCGGGGGCGGCGCACCGTTCCTGACGCTCAACGACCTGCAGACCTACCAGCTCGTGGTCCCGTTCGAGGAGAGCGACGCCGCCCGGGTGGCGGCCAACCAGACCGTCGACGTCACCGTCGACGCGCTGCCCGGGCTGAGCCTGCCCGCGACGGTCGTCGCCGTCGCGCCGACCGCGGACCAGGTCTCCGGGGTGGTCAGCTACTACGCGACCGTCGTGCTCAACCGGACCGACCCGCAGCTGCGCGACGGCCAGACCGCCCAGGCCGACGTGCGCACCCAGGCCCGCGACGGCGTCCTGCGGGTCCCGAACACCGCGGTGCGCCAGGAGGGCGGCCGCTCGGTCGTCGACGTCCCCGGCCCGGACGGCACGCCCCAGGCCCGCCCGTTCGAGCCCGGTCTCGTCGGCGACGAGTTCACCGAGGTCCGCTCCGGGCTCGACGACGGCCAGACCGTGCAGCTGCCGCAGGCCACCGTCGAGGCCACCCCGGGCCGGCCGGGCGAGCGGGGCGGCGCCGGCGGGAACTGAGCCCGGCCGGCCCCGTCCCGGCCGGGTCAGCCGCTCATGCCGCCGTCGATGGCGAAGGTCGACGAGGTGACCATCGCGCTCGCGTCGGAGGCGAGGTAGAGCGCGGCCCGCGCGATCTCCTCGGTGGTGGTGTGGCGGCCCAGCGGGATCATCGCGTCGAAGTCCACCGCGGCGGCGGCCTGGTCCTTGCCGGTGGCGCGCATCTCGATGTCGTCCTGGAACGGCGTCGAGGTCGGGCCGGGGTGCAGCGTGTTGACCCGGATCCGGCGCGGCGCGAGCTCCTTGGCCGCCGAGCGCATGAGCCCGACCTGCCCGTGCTTGGCCGCGACGTAGGCCGACAGGTCGCCGAACCCGACCAGCCCGACGACGCTGGAGGTGATGACGACGCTGCCGCCGTCGTTCATGTGCGGGGTCGTGTGCTTGAGCATGTGGAACGCGCCGAGCACGTGGATCGACAGGGTGCGGGCGAAGACCTCCGACGGGTAGTCGGTGATCGGGGCGAGCTCGCCGGAGTTGCCGGCGTTGGAGAACAGCACGTCGTAGCGGCCGTAGTGGGCACTGCCGGCCCGCAGCGCCTCGGCCACCGCGCCCTCGTCGGCGACGTCGGCCACCGTGGCCAGCGCGTGCTCGGCGCCCAGCTCCTCGGCGGCGGACTTCAGCTTCGCCTCGTCGATGCCGACGAGGTGCACCCGCGCCCCCTCGGCGACGAAGAGCCGGGCGGCGGCCAGGCCGATCCCGCTCTCCCCTCCGGTGATCAGCGCGACCTTGCCCTCGAGTGCACCCATCGTCGGGTCTCCCTGTGTGTCGGTGGCGTCCGCCGGCCGGTCACGACCGGTGTGCGCTCTCTCCTACCGGACCCCGGCGGCCACCGAAAGGTCTGATCGGTTGTGCATGACCGATCGGCGCGCGCTCGCCCCGTCGTGACGTCCGCTCACCGAGGCCCGGGTGTCGTTCGTTCGGCCGCGCACCGATCGCTGCCAGGGTGGGTGGGGCACTGTCCGACGCGGCCACCGGGCCGCAGCGAGAAGGGAAGCCCCGTGGGCGACATCGCCGGCAAGGTCGACAAGGCATACGAGTCCAAGAGCATCGAGGAGCTGGCCGCCGCCCCGGTCGCCGCGCTGCAGGGCGTCTCCGACGCCGACGCGCAGCACCTGAAGGACGCGTTCAACATCACGACCGTCCGGGACCTGGGCACCAACAAGTACTTCCTCTGGGCGCAGGCCATCGCCAAGCTCGCGGACTGACGCCGGCGGGGTGCGGGCCGTCCGGCCCGCACCCCGTGCGCGCTCCTCCGTGGTGGCCCCTCCGGACGGATGCCCGATCCTGCCCGGGGGTCTCGTGACCAGGAGGGACGTCGTCCGGACCGTCGCGTCAGCGGGCGACGCGGGGGTGCACGTCGGTCGGCCGGTCGTCGTCGCGGGGCTCCTGGCGGGTGTTCCCGTCCCGCGCCGGACGAGCGAACTCCGAGGTCGCGTCGGACTCGGCGTGCTGCTCACGGATCGCCTCCTGCGCCGACTCCGGGAGCTCGTGCATCATCGCCTCCACCCGCTCCCGCCGACGGTGCACCGCCTGCCGGTCCGGCATCCCCGTCGACGCCACCAACTGCGGCTTCATCGGCGGACGCCCCTCCAGCTCACCCGCCTCCTCCATCTCCCGCGCCGCCTGCGCCGCGTCCTTCTCCTCCGACATCCCGATCGGACCCTCACGACGCCCGTTGAGGAACTGCGCCACCACCGGCTCGTCCGAGGTCAGCAACACCTCCCGCGGACCGAACATCGCCAGATGCTTGCGATACAACAACCCGATGTTGTCCGGCACCGTCTGCGCCGAATTGATGTCATGGGTCACGATCAGGAACGTCGAGTCCGTCATCGCGTTCAGATCGATGATCAACTGATTCAGATACGCCGTCCGCACCGGATCCAGACCCGAGTCCGGCTCGTCGAACAAGATGATCTTCGGATCCAGCACCAACGCCCGCGCCAGCCCCGCACGCTTGCGCATCCCACCCGAGATCTCCCCCGGCAGCTTGCCCTCCGCACCCACCAGACCGACCATGTCGATCTTCTCCATGACGATGTCGCGGATCGCCGACTCCGACTTGCGCGTGTGCTCCCGCAACGGGAACGCGATGTTGTCGAACAGGTTCATCGACCCGAACAACGCACCGTCCTGGAACAGCACCCCGAACAGCTTGCGGATCTCATACAGCTCGGACTCCGAGCACCGGCACAGGTCGACGCCCTCGATGACGATCGAGCCCTTCTCCGGCTTCAACAGCCCGATCAGCGACTTCAGGAACACCGACTTCCCCGTACCCGACGGGCCCAGCAGCACCGACACCTCGCCCGGGGGCAGGGTCAGCGTCACGTCCGACCAGATGTTGGCCCGACCGAAGGACTTCGTCAGCCCCTCGACCTTCACCTCGACACCCGTCATGGGCGGCCTCCTCCCGTGTCGACGACAGGGTCGCACCGCGACGGCGTCGGGGCGAGCGCCCGGACGATCAGACCCGGCCGTCGACCCCCACCATCCGCAGCGCGAACTCGGCGAGCTGCCAGGCCACCTCGTTCTCCCCCGGGCCGCCGTCCTCCCGGAACCAGACCGCGACGCCCATGCCCTGGTCCAGGATCGCGTAGGCGGCGAGCCGCGGCGACGCCACACGGAACACGCCGGCCGACACGCCCTCGGTGATCAGCCGCCGGAACCGGAGCTCGTAGTCCGACCGCAGGCCGAGCACACCCGCGCGGTGCGGCTCGGTGAGGCTGCGCAGCTCCCGGTTGCCGACGAAGGCCTCCACCCGGTGGCGGGCGTGGAAGCGCACGTGCGCCTCCACGGCCCGCCGCAGCCGCTCGACCGGGTCGGTGACCCCGGCGACCGCCGCGTCGTGCCCGGCCAGCAGGGCGCGCATCGTCGCGTCGATGACCGAGGCGAGCAGCTCCTGCTTGGAGCGGACGTGCTTGTACAGGCTCGGCCCGCGGATCCCGACGGCCGCGCCGATGTCGGCCATCGTCGTCGCCTCGTAGCCACGGCGGGCGAACTCCGCCAGTGCCGCCGCCCGGATCTCCTCGCCACGCACGGCTAACACCCTATAGCTGAAGTGTGACCTCAGGCTCCCCTCACTGGATACGGGTGCATGATGCTGCTAGAAGTCGGCTAACAGTCATTAGCCAGCGGAGGACTCATGGCCGTCGATCTCGCCCACGACCCCGACGTCGCCGCGCTCGCGGAGCGCACCGCGCGGTTCGTCCGGGAGGTGGTGATCCCCGTCGAGGAGGCGCACGACGGTGTCCTGCCCTCCGAGGCCGCCCGGGTCGAGCTGCAGGACGCCGCGCGGGCCGCGGGGGTGTTCGCGCCGCACGCGTCGCCGGAGTTCGGTGGGCACGGCCTGGACATGCGGGCCCGTGCCGCGGTGTTCGAGGAGGCCGGGTACTCCCTGCTCGGGCCGATCGCGCTCAACATCGCCGCACCCGACGAGGGCAACGTGCACATGCTCGAGCGGATCGCCTCCGAGCAGCAGAAGGCCCGGTACCTCGCCCCGCTCGCGGCCGGCGACGTCCGCTCCTGCTTCGCGATGACCGAGCCCGCACCGGGCGCCGGCTCCGACCCCGACGCCCTGGCGACGACGGCGACCCGGGTCGACGGCGGCTGGCGGATTGACGGCCGCAAGTGGTTCACCACCGGCGCCGACGGGGCCGCGTTCGCCATCGTCATGGCGCGCACCACCGGCGTGCCCGGCGACCGGGGCGGCGCGACGATGTTCCTCGTCGACGCCACCAACCCCGGGATGACGGTCGGCCGCCACATCCCGACGCTGGACGAGTCGCTGTTCGGCGGGCACCTGGAGGTGGAGTTCTCCGATTGCCGGGTCGACGACGACGCCGTGCTCGGCGAGGTCGACCAGGGCTACCGCTACGCGCAGGTCCGGCTCGGGCCCGCCCGGCTGACGCACTGCATGCGCTGGCTGGGGATCGCCCGCCGGGCGCAGGACATCGCCGTCGCCTGGGCCGCCGGGCGGCAGGTGTTCGGGTCGCGGCTGGCCGATCTCGGCATGGCCCAGGCCATGATCGCCGACAACGAGATCGACATCGCGGCGTCGCGGGCGCTGATCCTGCGGGCCTGCTGGGAGCTCGACCGCGGCGCACCGGCCGGCACCGAGGTCTCGATCGCGAAGACCTTCGCCGCCGAGGCCGTGTGGCGGGTGGTGGACCGGGCGGTGCAGCTGAGCGGCGGGCGCGGGGTGTCCGGGGACGTGCTGCTCGGGCGCTTCCTGCGCGAGGTCCGCCCGTTCCGGATCTACGACGGCCCGTCGGAGACCCACCGCTGGTCGATCGCGAAGCGCACGGTCGGGCGCCACCGCGCGGAGCAGGCCCGATGAGCGCCGCGCACACCACCCAGGACGGCCCCGACCCCGCCGCGCTCGACCTCGCCGTCCTCGACGTGTTCCTGGCCGGGCACGTCGACGGCTACCGCGGCGGCGTCACCGCCGAGCTCGTCTCCGGCGGGCGCTCCAACCTCACCTACCGGGTCACCGACGGCGAGCACGTCTGGATCCTGCGCCGGCCGCCGCTGGGCACGCTGACGCCCTCGGCGCACGACATGGGTCGCGAGTTCCGGGTCACCGCGGCGCTGGCCGGCAGCGGCGTGCCGGTCGCCCCGGCCGTCGCCCTGGCCGACGCGTCGGTGCTGGGGGTGCCGTTCGCCCTCACCGGGTTCGTCGACGGGCTCGTGGTGCGCAGCGCCGAGGACCTCGGCGCCCTCGACGACGACACCGTGCGCGCGACCGCGTTCGCGCTCGTCGACACGCTCGCCGCGCTGCACGCCGTGGACGTCACGAGCGGGCCGCTCGCGCAGCTGGGCCGCCCGGCGGGCTACCTGCGCCGCCAGGTCGACCGCTGGTACGGCCAGTGGCAGCGCGTCCGCACCCGCGAGCTCGCCGACGTCGAATCGCTGCACGCGCTGCTCGACCGCAGCTGCCCCGCCGAGAGCGACCACGCCGTCGTGCACGGGGACTTCCGCATCGACAACGCCATCCTCGACCGCGACGACCCCACCCGGGTCCGCGCACTGGTCGACTGGGAGATGGCGACCCTCGGCGACCCGCTCGCCGACCTCGCGCTGCACACCGTCTACGGCGACCCGACGTTCGCACCGGTGCTGGCCGGGTCCGCGGCGTCCACCAGCCCCCGGATGCCCGGGGCCGGGGAGCTCGTCGGGCGCTACACCGCGGCGTCCGGCCGGACCCTGCGCGACTGGGCGTTCCACCGCGGGCTGGCCTACTTCAAGTCCGCGGTCATCGCCGAGGGCATCCACGAGCGGCACCTGCGCGGCGACACCCGCGGCGACGGCTTCGCGACCGTCGGGGAGGCGACGGCACCGCTGGCCGCCGCCGGACTCGCGGCCGCCCGCGACACCGGCGGCTGACCGGGCCCGTGGACCGCACGCCCCGGGAGAATCTCGGTTCGTGAGAGAGGCGGCCGCCACCATTCTTCGTCCCTTCTTGCTCCGGTCGGCCCTGATCCCGGGGCCGTCGCGGAACGCACGATGAACGGGTGCAGCACCATTTCCCGGAATGCTCCCCCGATCTCGGCGACGGTCCCGGCGCGGCCCCGACCGGCGAGATGCCCAACCACGAACGGATGCGGATGCGGGCGGCCGCGATGCGGGCGGCCGCGTCCTACCCCGGCCCGGTCGGTGAGCTGCTCGTGCAGGAACTGGAGGCGTGGGAGGAGTTCGGGCACCGGCTCGGCGGTCACGCGCTGATGACACGGCTGGTCACCTACCTGCTCGGCGACCGCTGAGCGGGCCGCTCCGCCGCGGGCGCGCACCGCTCAGGACGACGGGCGGGCGCGCCGGACCTCGCCGACGACGGTGTGGACACCGGCGTAGCTGCCCTCGGGCAGCGAGGTGAGGAGCCGGCGGACCGGGCCGCTCACGCCCCAGGCGTCGGCCTCGGCGATGATCCGCCAGCGGGGCACCGGGAAGTCGAGCCCGGCCAGGACCTGGTGCAGGGACCAGCGCAGATGCCGGTCCAGACGGTCCTGGGGGTCGGGTTCGTCGGGCACGGCCCGCAGGTCCGCGGCGTCGCGCACCACGGCCAGCGGCCTGCGCGCGAGCGGCCGGGACGGCGCGGCACCCGGGACGCTGCGCGGGCCACCGGCCCGTCCCCCGGGCAGGATCACCAGGGCGGGCACGGGCCGGGCGGTCACGCGCCGGGCTCCGTCGGTGTGGTGGGCTCCTGCGAGCCCGTGCACGACGGGTCGTCGCGCAGGTGCCGGAAGCTGCGCGGCGTGCGCAGCAGCGGATGGGACGGGTCCGGGTGGTGCGCCACCAGGCACGGCCGCCTCGGCGGGATCGCCGCCCAGCACCGCTCGCACAACCGGGTCTCGACGTCGTTCGGCATCGGGTCGCTCCCCCGACGGGCCCGGCCCTGGTGGCCGGAACGGTACGATCCAGGGTCGCGGCGGTCGGCGAATCGATTCGAGGACCTTCCGGAGCAAATTCCGGGAGGAATCGTCCGGGACACTCTTCACGCCCGCCGAATCTCATGCCCGGCTCCATTCTCGGGAACCGAGAGACCGGGTGGGGGCGGCCCCACCGGCGGCGGGGCCTGCACCGGCGGGGCCTGGGCCGGCCGGGGCCCGGGCCCCCGAACCGGCTGTGCCCGTCGGCTACCCGGCCCGGCGACGATCAACCACTCTCCGGCCGCCCCGACGGGTGCACCCGCCCCCGGCCCGGACACCTCAGCGTCCGGGGCCCCGTCCCGCCCAGCTCCACGCGTAGCCCGGGTCCTCGCTCGCGAGTCCGCCCTCGCCGAGGCCCAGCGGGCGGAACGTGTCGACCATGACGGCGAGCTCGTCGAAGGACTCCGCCCCCAGCGCCCGCTCGGTCGCCCCGGGCTGCGGGCCGTGGCTGTGCCCGCCCGGGTGCAGGCTGATCGAGCCCTGCCCGATGCCCGAGCCCTTGCGGGCCTCGTAGTCGCCGCCGCAGTAGAACATGACCTCGTCGGAGTCGACGTTGGCGTGGTAGTAGGGCACCGGCACCGCGAGCGGGTGGTAGTCGACCTTGCGCGGCACGAAGTTGCAGATCACGAAGTTGGCGCCCTCGAACACCTGGTGCACCGGCGGCGGCTGGTGCACGCGCCCGGTGATCGGCTCGAAGTCGGCGACGTTGAAGGTGTACGGGTAGAGGCAGCCGTCCCAGCCGACGACGTCGAACGGGTGGGTCGGCACCACGTAGCGGGTGCCGGTGACGCCGTGCGGCCCGCCGCGGTGCTTGACCAGCAGCTCGACGTCGGTCTCCTCGACCACCACCGGGTCCCCGGGGCCGTGCAGGTCCCGCTCGCAGTACGGGGCGTGCTCGAGCAGCTGCCCGTAGCGCGACAGGTAGCGCTTCGGCGGCGCGATGTGCGAGGTCGCCTCGATCGCGTAGGCCCGCAGCGGTTCCGACCCGGTCGGCACCCAGCGGTGGGTGGTGGCGCGCGGGAGCACGACGTAGTCGCCCTGCACCGCGGCCAGCGGGCCGAACACCGTCTCGACGGTCGCGGCGCCGGACTCGACGTAGACGACCTCGTCGCCCACGGCGTTGCGGTAGAGCGGGCTCGTCTCCCCGGCCACGACGTAGGAGATCCGCACGTCGGCGTTGCCGAGCACCAGCCGGCGCCCGGTGACGGCGTCGACGGCCTTCCAGTCCGGGGACCCGAGCTCGTGCAGCTTCAGGTGCCGCGGGATGAGCGGCCGGTTCTCCGTCAGCGACTGGTCGCCCGGGTCCCAGGGGGTCGCGTCGACGATCGCCGACGGCACGCCCACGTGGTAGAGCAGCGAGGAGTCCGAGGAGAAGCCCTCCTCCCCCATCAGCTCCTCGCGGTAGAGCGCGCCGTCGGGGCGGCGGTGCTGGGTGTGGCGCTTGGGCGGGACGTCACCGGCCCGTCGGTAGTACGCCATCGCGGGTCCTCTCGATCGGCGTGGTGCAGCCGCGCGCACGGTCGAGCGCGGCCCTGAGCATGTCGTGGCCGGGGGCGGCGAGCACGGCGGCGACGTGGGCGTCCGGGCGGATCACCCACACGTCGTCGGGCCGCGCGCCCAGCGCCGCGGTGAGCTCGCCGTCGTCGAGGTCGGCGACGGCGAGCACCCGCACCGGTCCGGGCACCCCGTCCGCGGCGCCGCGGCCGACGTCGGGGTCCACGGCCGCCCCGGCCAGGAGCAGGAACCCGTCGCGGGCCAGCGCGCGCAGCCGCCGCACCCCGTCCGGCCCGGTCACGGGTGCGTCCGGGACGAGCACGCCGGGGCCGGCCGCGGGCACCCGGCCGCGCGGTGGCCGCCCGGCGAACGGCCGGCGGGGATCGGGGGTGGTCAGGTCCGACCCGACGTACCAGAACGGCTCGGCCAGGCGGCCGGAGTCGACCCGCTCGCGGGCCGCCGGGTCGTCGGCCGCGCGGGCCAGCACGTCGGCGCGCACCCGGGCCCGGCCGGCGTCCTGCGGGACCAGGAAGTCCATCGTCGCCGTGGTGACCGCGACGTTCTCCACCGCCGCGGCGTGCCGCTCGGCGTGGTAGCTCTCCAGCAGCGACTCCGGCGCGCGGCCGTACCCGACCCAGGCGATCTTCCACGCGGCGTTCTCGGCGTCGGCGACGCCGGAGTTCAGCCCGCGGGCGCCGAAGGGCGACACCAGGTGCGCGGCGTCGCCGGCGAGCAGGACCCGACCGCGGCGCATCCGGTCCGCGACGCGGGAGTGGAACCGGTAGACCGAGGACCAGACGATCTCGTGGCCGCCGTCGCCGACGATCCGCCGGACCCGGTCGTCCAGCGCCCCGGACGCCGTCTCGGCGGCCAGGTCGTAGCCGGCCGGGACCTGCCAGTCGATGCGGAACGTCGAGTCCGGGCAGGGGTGGATGAGCACCTGGCGGCCGGGGTTCCACTCCGGGTCGAAGTGGAAGTGCCGCTCGTCCGCCCGCCCGGGCAGGTCGGCGCGCACGTCGCAGATCAGGAAGCGGTCGTCGAAGCTGTGCCCGTCGAAGGAGACGCCGAGCAGGGCGCGCAGCGCGTCGCTGCGGGCCCCGGCGCACACGACGAGGAACGACCCGTCGACGGCGCCGCCCCCGGCCGGCGTCACGCGCACGCCCCGCGGGCCCTGCTCGATCCCGACGACGTCGTGGCCCCACCGCACGTCGATCAGCGGCTGCGCGGCGATGCACTCGTCGAGGATCTGCTCGGTGCGGGCCTGGGACAGGTTCACGAACGGGGGGAACGCGGGGCACCCCGCCTCGGGGAAGGTCTGGCTGAACAGCTCGGCGCCGCGGTGGAAGGTCCGCGCGGTGGTCCAGGTGACGCCCTCGTCGGCGATCCGGCGGCCGGCGCCGACGGACTCCCAGACGTCGAGGACGTCGCGCTGCTGGCAGATGGCCCGGGAGCCGGTGACGTCGCGCTCCGGGCGCCGGTCCAGCACGACGGACGGCACGCCGTGGCGGGCGAGCAGCAGGGCGGTGGTCTGCCCGACCGGGCCCGCCCCGAGCACCAGCACGGGCGGCAGCGGCCACACCGGTGTGGTCATCGCGGCTCCTCGGTGGTCGTCGGCCGGTCAGCCCTGCAGGAGGGCCCAGACCTCCTGGTCGCGCTCGGCGGTCCAGATGACGGGCCGCTCGATCCCGGACAGCTCGTCCCACAGCCGGGAGACGTCGAAGGGCAGGCAGTGCTCGAAGATCGGCCAGTGGCCGTAGTCGTCGACCAGGGCCGCGTGGGTCGCCGCGAAGGCCTCGGCGAGCGTGCCGCCCCGCTGCTGGACGGCGGCGACCTCGCGCAGCATGACCTGCAGGAACGAGCGGGTCTGTGCGATCGCGGCGTCGACCTCGGCCCGGCCGCGGCTGACCGCGCCGCGCCCGCCGACGAGCTGCTCGGCCTCCAGCGCGGCGAGCCGGTCGAGGGTGGCGCCCGCCCACTCGCGGTGGAACGCGTCGCCGGTGTAGAGCGCGGCCCGGGCCTCGACGAGGTCGCCGGCGAACAGGATGCGCCGGCGCGGCAGCCAGGCGGTGATGTCGCCCTCGGTGTGCCCGCGGCCGTGGTGCTGCAGGACGAGCTCGCCGCGGTCACCGCCCAGGTCGATGGTCATCCGGTCGGCGAAGGTCAGGGTCGGCCAGGTCAGGCCGGGCACCGAGTCCGCGGCCTCGGCCAGGCGCGGCATCCGCGCGAACTCGCTGGCCCAGTCCTGCTCGCCGCGCTCGGCGATGAGCGCCGCGGTGGTCTCGTGGGCGACGACGGTCTGCGCGTCGAACGCGCTCGCGCCCAGCACGCGCACGGCGTGGTAGTGGCTGAGCACCAGGTACCGGACGGGCTTGTCGGTGTGCTCGCGCAGCCGGGCCAGCCACTTCGCGGCGGCGACCGGGGTGGCCAGCGCCTCGAAGCAGACGAGGAAGTCCTCCCCCTCGATCGCGCCGATGTTCGGGTCGCCCTCGGCGGTGAGGGCGTAGACCCCGTCGGCGAGCACCTCGAGGGTCTGCTCCTTGGCCGCGGTGTCGGCGGAGGAGGCGAACGACCTGGCCATCTCGGAGTCCTTCCGGCGAGCGAACGATCAAACATTGAAGTTCTCTCACCGAGGGTAGGCCCGCGCGGGCCCGAGCACCAGCCCCGGCTCAGGACCGCCGCTTGACCCAGTCCGCCTGCTGGGCGGCGCGGGCGAGCCGTCCGAGCAGGTCGTTGAGCACCTCCAGGTCGCCGTCCGGCAGCAGCGCGGCCCACTCCGACTCGCGCCGGTTGTGCCTCCGGAACGCCTCCTCCAGGCGCCGGCGGCCCTCGGTGGTGAGCGAGAGGTGCACCATCCGGCGGTCGCGCGGCGCGGGCCGCCGCTCCACCAGCCCGGCGGCAGCCAGGGTGTTGGCCAGGCTCGAGACGGCGGCGCGGCTCATCCCGCACAGCCCGGCGACCCGCCCGGCCTCCTGCTCCCCGGCGATCCACACCGTGAACAGCATCCGGAACGCCGACCAGCTCCAGCCCGCGGGCCGGTGCACCGTCGACTCGAGGTCGTAGACCAGCGAGCTCGCGACCCGGTGCAGGAGCAGGACCAGCGTCATCGACGCGCGGTCGGTCTCGGGCATCCGCTCGGCCGTGCGGTCCAGGGCGGTCCCGGCGAAGGCGAGGAACCCCGACGGCGGGTCCGGGGGCGGCCCGTCCGGCTCCCCGGCCCCGTCCCGGCCGGGCTCGGGGGCCGGCGGGCGGTCCGGGGCCCCGCCGTCGCGGCCCAGCCCGGACAGGAACGCCTCGATCACCTGTCCGCGCAGGTCCGGACCCTGCCCGGGGGCCGGCGCGACGGCGCGGGTGCCCGCCAGCAGGGCCAGCAGCTGCTCCACCAGCACCGGGGTCGGCCACGGTGTGCGGACCTCGCCGTCGGCGCGCGCCCGGTCGAGGAGGGCGGCGATCCGGTCGCGCCGGCGCACCGCCGCCTCGACGGCGACCGGCGGTACCCCCGGCACGTCCGCGCCGGGGGCGCCCAGCACCGCGACGGCCAGCGCGCGGAGCGCGGCGAGCCCGCTCGCCCCGCGCACCGCCCGCTCGATCCGTGCCTCCGCGGCGTCGACGCCGTGCCGGTAGGCGGCCTCGACGACCGCGTCCTTGCCGGGGAAGTAGTGGCGCACGGCGCCGTTCGCCATCCCGAGCGCGGCGCCGACCTCGCGCAGGGTCGTACCGGCGGGGCCGCGCTCGGCCATCAGCTCCCAGGCCGCCCGGGCGATGTCGGCCCGGCGACGGTCGTGGTCCACCTGTCTCGGCACGGCGCCTCCGTTTTTCTCCGATGGGAGACGATAGCCTCAACCGATCCGGTCCGCGCCGCCGGCGAGCTCGCGCAGCACCGCGAGGGCGCGGTCGACGAGCGGGCTGCGGTCGGCCGCGCGCGTCGCGGCCGTGAGCTCGATGGACACCGGCTCGTCGCCGGGCCCGAGGAAGGGCAGCGCGACGACCCCCGGCAGGGCGAGCGCCGCGGCGGGCTCGGGCACGACCGCCACCCCGAGCCCGGCCGCGACGAAGGTGACCATCGTGGAGGTCTCCACGACCTCGTGTGCGATCGGCGCGTCGAACCCCGCCTCCGCGCACATGCCGACCACGAGCGCGTGCATCGACGACCCGCGGGCGCCGGCGTGCGCGACGAGCTCGGCGGTGCGCAGGTCCTGCACCGTCACCCGGCGCCGGGCCGTGAACGGGTGCCCGGCGGGGGCGAGCACCACGAGCGGGTCGCGGCGCAGCGGGCACAGGTCGAGCCACGGTTCGGCCGGCGGCGGGCGCAGCAGCCCGATGTCCATCCGGCCCTCGGCCAGGGCCTCGACCTGGTCCGGCACGAGCATCTCGCCGCGGAAGGCGACGGCCACCGACGGGAGGCGGTCGCGCAGGGTGCGGGCGAAGCGGGGCAGCAGGGTGTACGTCGCCGAGCCGACGCAGCCGACGACCAGGCTGCCCTGCAGCCCGGAACCGATCCGCCGGGCCTCGGCCTCGGCGGCGGCGACCGCGTCGAGGACCGCCCGGGCACGGTGCAGGTAGGCGCGCCCCGCCTCGGTCAGCTCGACCCGTCGCGTGGTGCGGCGCAGCAGGTCGGTGCCGAGCTCGGCCTCCAGCCGGCGGATCTGGGTGGACAGCGGCGGCTGCGCCATGGCGAGCCGCTGCGCGGCGCGCCCGAAGTGCAGCTCCTCGGCCACGGCGACGAAGTAGCGCAGGTGCCGCAGTTCCACCCCACTCATACTTCCACGGTATCGATGGGGCGCGGACGTGTATTTCCGAATATCAGATCCGGGTCGTAGCGTGCAGGGGCGCGGGCGCGGCGCCCGGGAGCGGGAGAAGAGCCATGCGTGATGCGGTGATCTGTGAGCCGGTGCGGACCCCGGTGGGTGGGTTCGGGGGGTCGTTGCGTGATGTGGCGGCCCATTCCCTGGCCGCGACGGTGATCGGTGCGGTGATGGAGCGGACCGGGCTCGACGGCGGGGTCGTCGACGATGTGGTGCTGGGGCACTGTTACCCGTCGATGGACGCGCCGGCGATCGGGCGGGTCGCCGCGCTGGACGCGGGCCTGCCGGTGACCGCGGGGGGTATCCAGATCGACCGCCGGTGCGGGTCGGGGCTGCAGGCGGTGCTCTACGCGGCGATGCAGGTCCGTACGGGTGCGGCGGAGGTGGTGCTGGCCGGTGGGGCGGAGTCGATGTCGGGGGCGTCGTTCTACTCGACCGGGATGCGCTGGGGTGCCGCGGGTGCGGTCACGTTGAACGACTCGCTGGCCCGGGGCCGGGTGACCGCGGGCGGGGTGCGCTTCCCGGTGCCGGGCGGGATGCTGGAGACCGCGGAGAACCTGCGCCGCGACTACGGGATCGGCCGCGGCGAGCAGGACGAGTACGCGGTGCGGTCGCACCAGCGGGCGGCGGCGGCGCAGGCGGCGGGGGTGTTCGACGAGGAGATCGTCGCGGTGACGGTGCCCGGCCGCAAGGGCGACACCGTGGTGGAGCGTGACGAGCACGTCCGCCCGGACTCCACGGTGGACAAGTTGGCGAGGTTGCGTCCGATCCTGGGTCGTGACGACCCGGACGCGACGGTGACCGCGGGTAACGCCTCGGGGCAGAACGACGGTGCCGCGGTGTGTGTGGTGACCAGCCCGGACACGGCCGCGGAGCTGGGGTTGCGGCCGCTGGTGCGGGTCGTGTCCTGGGGGTTGGGCGGGGTCGCGCCGAAGACGATGGGTATCGGCCCGGTCCCGGCGACGGCCACGGCGCTGGCGGGGGCGGGGTTGACGCTGGCCGACATGGACCTGATCGAGCTGAACGAGGCGTTCGCCGCGCAGGTCCTGGCGTGCACGCGGGAGTGGAAGTTCACCGACGCCGATTTCGAGCGCACCAACGTGCACGGGTCGGGGATCTCGATGGGGCACCCGGTCGGGGCGACCGGTGGGCGGATCCTGGCCACGCTGTCGCGGGAGATGGTGCGTCGTGATGCCCGCTACGGGCTGGAGACGATGTGCATCGGCGGCGGGCAGGGCCTGGCCGCGGTCTTCGAACGCGTCTGACCGACCGGCCGCCCGGGCGCGGACCGGCCGGAGCGGAGATCGCCGACGCCGACCACGGCCGAGGGTCCCGGGCGATCTCCGCCGTCCGGCCCTGGGCCGCCGGCGCCGGGAGTCGTAGCGTCGGCGACCACGGGAGGCGCACATGGATCGGATGGCCGTGCAGCTGCGCAACGTCATCGTCGCCACCGACGAGTACCGGCGGGCCGAGGCCGCGGCGCTCGGCGTCGGTGTCCTCGAGGCCGCGGCGCTCGGGGAGCTCTACCACCGCGGCCCGCTGCCGCCGTCGGCGCTGGTGATCCGGCTCGGGATCGCCTCGGCCAGCGTCACCTCGCTGCTCGACCGCCTGACCGCGGCCGGGCTCGCCCGGCGCGAACGGCACCCGACCGACCGGCGCAGCGTCCTGATCGTGCTCACCCCGGAGGGGCGCCGGGCCATCGCGGCGATGTTCGACATGTTCACCGAGGACATCCTGGCCGCGGTCCAGCACGCCCGCCCCGAGCACGTCCGGGAGTTCACCGAGGTGCTGGCCGGCATCGCGGCGTCGCTGCTGCAGCGGGTGGCCGACCCCGACGCCGTGACCCGCGACCTCGCCCGCCGGGTCGGGAACGGCGAGCCGGACGCCGCCCCCGACACCGCCGGGCACGCCTGACGGCCGGCGGTGGCGGGGCTCAGGCGGCGTCGCGCGCGCGGCCGAGCCGCTCGACCAGGGTCACCAGCCGCACCAGCGAGCACGGGTGGCGCTCCGGCAGGTCGGCGTGCGCGGGGTGGCCGCAGACCCCCGCGGCGTCGGGCCGGTGCCCGAGGGCCAGCCGGTCGCAGATCGGCCCGCGGTCCGGCGACGCCAGCAGCAGATCGGCCATCCGCACGAGGGCGCGCGGCGACACCGCACGCCGATCCGTCCCGTACGTCGTTTCCGACACGACACACCTCCGCTCTCCGGTCCGTTCCACGGTAACCGCGGCGCGCCCCCGGGAAAGGGCACGGACCGTTCCTTTTGTTCGGCCCCCGGATTTCTCGTGGAGAACGGTTCCGTCCCCGCACACGACCGGTCCCGGCACGGTCCGACGTGCCCGCCCGCCCCCGCCGAGCTGCCCGTTCCGACCGGAACGTTCCGGACGAGGCGAACGACCGACGTGTTGCGGGTCTTTGGTCACCACCGGCCGCGACGGGCGGGACCTATCGTGGTCCGATGACCGACCACGAGCATCGCGCGTCGATTCCCGCGGTCGACACGCCGCTTTTCCCGACATTCTCCGCGACCGATCTCCTGGCGTGGCTCGACGGCCGCGACACCGAGGAGTCGGACCTGCTCGACTTCGGCGTGATCACCATCGGGCCCGACGACCGGATCGTCGGGTACAACCGCTACGAGTCCGAGCGCGCGGGCATCCGCCGCGACCGCGTGCTGGGGCGCGACCTGTTCGTCGAGGTCGCCCCGTGCATCAACAACTACCTCGTCGCCGAGCTCTTCCACGCCGGCGGGGACCTCGACCTGGAGATGGACTACGTGTTCACCTTCCGGATGCGCCCGACGCCGGTCCGGCTGCGGCTGCTCGCGGCCGCCGGCGCGGACCGCCGCTACCTGGCGATCCGGCCGAGGTGACCTCCGACCCGGTGCCCGCGGACGCCGCGGAGGAGCTGCAGGACCTGCTGCAGTTCTTCTACCAGTGTCCGGTCGGGCTGATCGAGACCCACGACGACGGCCGGGTGCGCCGCATCAACCCGGCGGCCGCCCGGATGCTCGCCCCCGCGCTGCGCCCCGGGGAGACCCTCGAGGGCGTCACCGGGGTCCTCGACCGGCTCGCCCCCGGACTCGCGGCGACGCTCACCGCCCACCGCGAGCGGCTCGGGCCGCTGCACCCGGGCCGGCGCATCGTCGTCGCACCGGCCGCGGGCGACGGGCGGCAGGTCGAGCTGCGCTTCGTGCGGGTGAGCCCCGACCGCGTCATGGTCGCGGCGTCGGACGTCACCGTCGAGCAGCACCTGGCCCACCGGACACTGACCCTCGCCGCGCGGCTGCGCGACGTCATCGCCGCCACCGAGGCCTACCGCGACGCGGCCGCGGACGTGCTCGGGGTCGGGGTCAGCGGGGTCTCGGCGCTGGAGGAGCTCGTGACCCGCGGCCCCCGCACCCCCAGCGCGATCGCCCGCAGGCTGGGGCTGAGCTCGTCGAGCGTCACCGCCGTCATCGACCAGCTGGAGTCCGCCGGGCTGGTCGAACGCGTCGACAACCCGGCGGACCGGCGCAGCACCCTGGTGACCCTGGCCCCGGGCGCACAGGACCGCGTCCGTCCGGTGCTCGACCTGCTGCTGTCGGGCATCGACCGGGTCGCCGAGGGGACCTCGGCGCACGCGCAGGACGTCGCGGCGACCCTGGAGGCGGTCACCGCCGCGCTGCGCAGCCGCACGGCCCTGCGGGGCCACGGCGCGACGCCGGCGGGTCAGCAGGGTCGCGCGTCCCGGTCCTGACCGCGGGCCTCAGCGCAGCCGGCGGGGCGTGCGCAGCGCGGCCTCCAGCACGGCCGACAGGTCGGCGTACTCGCCCACCGGCAGGTCCACGAGCAGCCGTCGCAGCACGCCCGGTGCGCCCCACGCGTCGGCCTCGGCCAGCACCTGCCAGCGCTGGGCCGGGAACGCCAGGCCCGCCAGCACCGGCCGTGCCGCCCGCAGGACGGCCTCGCGGCGCGGCGGGACCGGCCGCGGCACGACGACCGCCGACGCCCGCCGGCGCGGTCGCGCGCTGCCGGCGGGCGCGGCGGCGGGCGGCCGCGCGGGACGGGTCAGGGGCACCGTTCCCGCGACGGTCACCGGCCCGCCCCCGTCCGCCGCGGCGGGCACCGCAGCTCGTCCGGTCGGGTCTGGAGTTCCTCGCGCACGGCCACCTCCGGCGTCGTCCCCGGTGGTGCCGGGGCGGGCCCCCAGCATGTCGGCCCGCGGGCGCGGTCCTCGTGGGCCGGGCGGAGCAGTTCCGCCGGAGAATCGCGCGCCGCGGATCTCGCGCCTCCCGAGAGTCTCCGGGCCCGAGATTCACCGGTCCCGGGCGGACCCCGCGCACTCGTCGAGCGCACCGAGCAGGATCCCGACCCGCCGGGCGAAGTCGGTCAGCAACGCCTCCTCGGCGTCGCCGAAGGCCTGGTCCGCGGCGAAGCGGACCAGGGCGGCACCCCCGAGGAGGCGGTCGCGGTACACGACCGGCACCCCCACCACCGCGGTGATCGGGAACCGCTGCAGGAACCGGAGCTGCTCCGGCGAGGTCTCCGGGGGCGGGTGACCGCTCTCGACGCGGTAGCGGACCGGGCACCGCTCCTCCACCACCGGGCGCCACAGCCCGATCCGGCTGCGCTGGGCGGTCGCGTCCATCGTCGCGGTCATCGCGGCGGTCAGCCCCGGGTCGGGGTGGTGGGCGGTGAGCGGGAGCAGCCACTCACCGTCGGCCGACAGCATCCGCAGGGTGGCGGCGGTGCCCGCCGCGACCGCCAGCCGCTCGGTCATCGACCCGAGCAGGGCGCGCACACCGCCCTCGACGTCGCGGTCGAGCCGGTCGCGCAGCCACTCGCGCGCCGGCGTCGTCGTGCGATCGACCGTGGTTCCCCTGTCCACGACCCGCACCTCCGTCGGCGTCCCCGTTCGGGGGGACTCGCGGCGCGGTCCGGCGCCGTTACGCCCCGCACCGGGTGCGGCCCGGGGGCGATGGGCCGCACCCGGCTCTCAGGCGGCGGGTGCCCCCGTCCGTCCGGTCCTGTGCTGTGCGGCCGGTGCCGGCTCCGTACCCGGCCGGCGCGGGATCGTCGCCAGCGCGAGCGCGCCGAACACGACCACCCCGAACACCGCCAGCGCCACCGCCGACCAGCCCGGCAGCGCGCCCACGGTGAGCAGCGTGAACGCCGGGATCGCCGCGGTCACCCAGGCCTGCACGACCGTGACCCAGCCGGTGAAGCGGGCGATCCGGTCGCGCTTGAGCCCCAGCAGGACGAAGAACAGACCCCACAGGAACGCCCAGTACAGCCAGATCACCCCGAACGCCGCGTCACCGGCGATCGTGAAGTTCGCCCACGAGTAGCCGACGGCGGCGACGGCGACGAACAGCGAGAACCAGCCGACCCCGGTGCTGTCGAGCCGGGCGAGCTGGCCGATGCCGACGTAGAGGTAGGTGAACCCGAACAGGTAGAGCCCGGACGCGGCCAGGATCTGCGCCCGGTCCCCGTCCGCCCCGACGATCAGCAGCGTCGGGGTCAGCACCTGCAGCGCCCCGACGAACAGGTTGATCGGGGCCGCCGCCCGGCCCTCGACCAGCCCCAGCAGCATGAGGCCGTTCACGAACAGGACGGCCCCGACGTACAGCAGCCCGACCGATCCCATGACCGGCTCACCTCGCCGAGGCCGTCGGGACGCCCGGTCCCGGGTCGATCCGGGTCGGTCCGTCCTTCGCCGGGCGGACGTCCAGGTCGAAGATCTCGGTCGGGATGTACACCGTCGAGCACGAGTTCGGGATGTCCACCACGCCCGAGAGCCGGCCCTCGATCGGCGCCGCCCCCAGGATCATGTAGGCCTGGATGTCGGAGTAGCCGAACTGCTGCAGGTAGTCGATCGCGTGCAGGCAGGCCCGCTGGTAGGACAGGTGCGAGTCCAGGTAGCGCTGCTCCCCGGCCAGGGTCACCGAGGTGCCGGAGAACGCCAGCCACTCGCTGTACTGCGGGTCGGTGCGCCCGGGCATGAACACCGCGTTCTCGCTCACCCCGTACTTCGCCATCCCGTCCTTGATGACGTCGACGTGCAGGTCCATGAACCCGCCCATCTCGATCGCCCCGCAGAAGGTGATCTCGCCGTCGCCCTGGGAGAAGTGCAGGTCACCCATCGACAGCTTCGCGCCCTCGACGAACACCGGGTAGAAGACGCGGCTGCCCTTCGTCAGGTTCTTGATGTCCTGGTTGCCGCCGTTCTCCCGGGGCGGTGCGGTGCGCGCGGCCTCCGCGGCGACCCGGTCGAACTCGCCGCCGGTCAGGTCGCCGAGGATCGCGGAGTCCGGGTTCGGCGGCAGCGCCAGCGGCGGGACGCGCTGCGGGTCGGTGTCGATGAGCGCCTGCTCGCGGGCGTTCCACCGGCGCAGCAGCTCCGCCGAGGGCGCGGTGCCCATCAGGCCCGGGTGCACGATCCCGGTGAACGACACCCCGGGGACGTGCCGGGAGGTGGCGACGCCGCCGCGGAAGTCCCAGATCACCTTGTAGGCGTCGGGGAACTGCTCGGTGAGGAAGCCTCCGCCGTTGCGGGTGGCGAACACCCCGGTGTAGCCCCAGCCCTGCCCGGCCAGCGGCCCGGTGTCCTCCTGCGGGATCGGGCCGACGTCGAGGATGTCGACGATCAGCAGGTCACCCGGCTCGGCGCCGAGCACCGAGATCGGCCCGGACAGCACGTGCACCCCGGCGAGCGGGGCGTTGAGGATGTCGTCGGCGGAGTCGTCGTTGTGGATCGCGCCGTCGAACCACTCCCGGCAGTCGACCCGGAACGTGTCGCCGGGCCGTACCTGGACCAGCGCCGGGATGTCCGGATGCCACCGGTTGTGGCCGACGATCCGCTGTTCGGTGAAGCGCTTGCCCGAGTCGAGCGGGAACACAGTGGTGGGCATGGTGATCAGAGCTCCTGCGGTGGTGGGACGGCCGTGGTCACGGCCGTGGGAGGTGCGCCGTCGCGGGCGACGGGGCGGGCCGCCGTCCGTGCGCGGGTCGCCCGGGCAGCCGGTGGACCACCTCGGGCTCGGTCCGGGAGCGCTCGCAGTGGTCGAGCACCGCGGTCCGTCGCGCGCGGGCGTCGCCGACCAGCGGGGTGGTCGACCACCGCCGCACGGCACCGAGCCCGCAGTCCGGGCACGGGTGCCGGGCCGGGGCGGACCCCAGCGGCAGGCGGACGTCGAACGGCCCGTGATCCGGGCACCCGAACTGGTAGACGATCATCGCGACCTCCCTCGGACCTGTCGTGCACGCGGCACGGTCCTCGCGGCCGGTGGGAGCCGACACCGACCACAGGCCCGGGAACCGGGGACGAAGGTCCCGCGGCCCGGGGGAAGGGGGAACGCCGACGCCGGGCCACGGTGCGCCGGGGAGCGGACGCACCGGGACCCGGCAGCCGGGCGACCGGGTGCACGCCGGGTCCCACCCGGCGTGCCGGGGGCTCAGGCGGCGGGGTCCGCCGCGGCGCCGTGGTCCTGCGTGCCCGTGCAGGAGGGGTCGTCACGCAGGTGCCGGAAGCTGCGCGGCGTGCGCAGCAGCGGGTAGGACGGGTCCGGGTGGTGCGCCACCAGGCACGGCCGCCCCGGCGGGATCATCACCCAGCACCGCTCGCACAACCGGGTCTCGACGTCGTTCGGCATCGGGTCGCTCCCCCGACGGGCCCGGCCCTGGTGGCCGGGACTGTGCATCGAGGGTCCCGCCCGGCGCCGCCCCGGTTCGACGTCCCTGCGGAGCAATACCGGATGAGAAGCGTCGGGAACGGCTTTCACGCCGCGCGAACCTCACGGCCGGCTGGACTCTCGGGATCCGAGAGACCGGCCGGGCGCGCGGGCTCAGGGCTGCGCGGACAGCAGCCGGATCTGCACGACCACCGCGTCGAGGACGTCGCGCATGGACAGGATCCCCGCTGGCACCCCGGCCCGGGTCACCAGGAGGTGGCGGGTCCCGGCCTCCAGCATCGCCTCGGCGGCCTCCCGGACGCGGTCCTCGGCATCCACCGAGACGATCTCGGTGGTCATCACGTCGAGGGCGATGGTGTCGTCCGGGTCCAGGCCGGCGGCGAGCGCACCGGTGAGGTCCCGCTCCGACAGCACGCCGACGGTGGTGCGGCGACGCACCACGACGAGCAGGCCGATCTCGCCGGAGGTCAGCTCGCGCGCGGCGTCGCGCAGGCTGGTGTCCCAGTCGATCTCGGCGAGCGGGCCGCGCATGATGGCGCGCACGGCGGTGTCGTCGCGGACCGGTCCGGTGGTCGCGCTCATCCCGGCACCCCCGTCCGGACGACCGCCAGCGGGCACCGCAGCTCGTGCAGCAGGGCCTGGCTGGTCGAGCCGTGCAGCAGCCCGGTCAGGCCGGCACGGCCGCCCGTCCCGACCACGAGCAGCTGCGCGGTGGCGGCCCGGGCCAGCAGCGCCGCGCGGGGTGGGCCGTGGGCGACGATCCGGCGTACGCGGACGTCGGGGAACTTCTCGCCCCAGCCCGCCAGTGCCTCGGCCAGGATCCGCTGCTGGACCCGTTCGGTCTCGGCGCGGTCGATCCCGCCGGTGTCCTCCTCGACGCGGTCGGCTGCGGAGTCGTGCCAGGCGTGGACGGCGACCAGGTCGGCGCCGACGGCGTCGGCGTGCTCGAAGGCGAAGGCGAGCGCCGCCTCGCTGAGCGCGGTGCCGTCCACACCGACGGCGACCGCGCCGTGGGTCTCGGCGGGGCCGCGCCGCGGCGGGACCGCGACCAGCGGGCACGTCGCGGACACCGACAGCATCGCCGTCGTGCTCCACCCGAAGGACTCCAGCGGCTCACCGGTGTGCGGGGCGGTGACGAGCACGGCGGCGTCGCGGCTGTGCTCGCGCAGGACGGCGACGGTGTCACCGGTGAGGACCCGGCTCTCGACCGGCACGTCCGGGGCCACGTCGCGGGCGCGGTCCTGCGCCGCGTCGACCGCCTCGGCCGCGGTGCGGGCGAAACGGTGCCCTGCGACGTGCAGCAGCCGCAGCGGCAGACCGCGGGCCGCGGCGGCGCCGGCCGCCCAGGTGACGGCGGTCCGGTCCCGGGCCGAGCCGTCGACGGCGACCGCGACGCAGGCGTGGGGTGACGACATCTCTCCTCCTGGGGTGGCTCCCGCCACGGTGACCGGACCTCGGGCCGGGCGCGTCGGCACCAGGGCCCGCTGCGGGCGGGACCTACGCCCCGTCCGCAGGCCCGGCGGCGGGGTCGAGCACGGCGGCACCGGTGATCCGGTCGGCCGCGAGGTCGGCCAGGGTGGCGGCCGCGTCCTGCAGGCGGCGGCGCACGGTGCGCGGCCGCAGCCGCAGCGCCGTCGCCAGGCGCAGGAACTCCTCGCCGTCGGCACGGGTGTGGGCGGTGACGCTGCGCAGGGTCCGCTCCCGGAACAGCTCGCGCCCGTAGTCCAGCTCCGGGATCGGGGTCAGGTGGATCCCGGCGACGGCGAGGGTCCCGCCGGCGTCGAGCGCCCGCAGCGCGACCGGCACCAGCTCGCCCACCGGGGCGAAGGTGATCGCCGCGTCGAGCGGCTCGGGCGGGACGCCGTCGGCCGGCCCGGCCGAGACGGCGCCGAGCTCCAGCGCGAGCCTGCGGGCCGTGCCGGCCCGCGTCAGGACGTGCACCCGGGCGCCCTGGGCGATCGCGACCTGGGCCACGACGTGCGCCGAGGCACCAAAGCCGTAGATCCCGAGGCGGCCGCCCGGGGGCAGCTCGGCCGTGCGCAGCGCCCGGTAGCCGACGATGCCGGCGCACAGCAGGGGTGCCGCGGTCACCGGGTCGAGGTCGGCGGGCAGCCGGTAGGCCCAGGCCTCCGGGACGACGGCGTGCTCGGCGTAGCCGCCGTCGGCGTCCCAGCCGGTGAACCGGGCCCGCGGGCACAGGTTCTCCCGGCCGGCCCGGCAGAACCGGCAGCTGCCGCAGGTCCCCCGCAGCCAGGCGGCACCGATCCGGTCGCCCGGGCGGAACCGCGACGCACCCGGCCCGAGACCGGTCACCTCGCCGACGATCTCGTGGCCGGGCACGACCCGCTCACCGCGCGGCGCCAGGTCGCCCTCGGCGAGGTGCAGGTCGGTCCGGCACACACCGCAGGCCAGGACCCGCACCCCGACCTCCCCCGCCGCGGGCTCGGGCACCGGGCGGTCCACCGCCACGAGCGGCCCGGACCCGATCGGGCCCGGCCGGTCCACGACCCAGGCGCGCATCGCCGGTCAGTGCCGCGTCCGGCCGGTCCACAGCGGCTCGACCCGCGCCCACTCCCGCTCCCACGCCCGGGCGAACCGGCTGGCCGTCCACCGGTACAGCAGCGACGCGACCGCCAGGACCACCAGCCCGCACACGACCGCGGCGAGCATGCCCGACACGACGGCCGCGCCGACCGCGTCGGCCGCGGTGACGGGTGCGGGGACCAGCCGGTCGTCGGCGGTCGTCCAGATCCGGGTGGGCGCACCGGCGGGGCCGGGCAGGTCCACCACCGTCGTCCCGACGTGCTCGCGCCCGTCGTGGCCGGTCCAGCGCACGGTGGCCGGACGCCCGTCCGACCCGCCGCGGTCCGTGGAGACCGGGACGTCGTGCACGAGGACGGCGGTGACCGGGGCCCGGTCGGTCGCCTGCGCCCGTGCTCGCTGCACGGTCGAGTCGTGCACCGCGGTCCCCACGGTGAGGGACACGACGGCGGCCACCACGACCAGGACGCCGACGACGAGGCTGACGGCGTCCTCCAGCCGGACGGCCCGCCGGCGGTCGCGTTCGGCCGCGGACGGTACGGGGTGTCGCGGTCCCATGGGTCACCTCCCGATGCGCCGCCGAGGATGCGACGGCCCGGGGCCTGCGGGGCAGGGCCGCGACGCCCGTCCCCGCAGGGCCGATGGGCCCGGACGGTCCGGGACCTGGGCGCCTGACGGGCGGGCGTCCGGTGCGCGACGGTCGGGGCGGTGGCCCGGGCCCCGGGCCGGAGCGGAGCGGAACGCCATGATCACGACCATCGAGGACCTCCCGCCCGGTGTGGACGGCATCCGGGTGTCGGGCACGATCACCCGCGCGGACTACGACGGCATCGTCGTCCCCCTGCTCGACGCGGCCAGGACCGCGGGGCGGCGGCTGCGGGTGCTCGCCGTCCTGGACGACTCGTTCGACGGGATGACCCCGGACGCGCTGTGGGAGGACGTCACCCTGGGGGTGCGCGCGCTGCCCCTGTTCGACGGCTGCGCGGTCGTCAGCGACCGCGAGTCCGTCCGCCTGGCCTGCCGGCTCGCCGCGGTCGCGGTCCCCTACTCGCTGGCCGTCTTCCCGGAGTCGCAGCAGGACCGGGCCGTCGCCTGGCTCGCCGACCTGCCGGCCGCCGGGTTCAGCATCGACCTCGCCGCCGCCACCGGGGTGGCGGTCGTGCACGTGGGGCGGCCGCTGCGCGCATCGGACTTCGACCGTCTCGCCCGCGAGATCGAGGACTGGGCCGAGGCACACGGGGAGCTGACCGGCCTGGTCGTGTCCGCACCGTCGTTCCCCGGCTGGGAGAACATCGCCGGGGCGGCCCGGCACGTCGCGTTCGTGCTGCACGAGCACCGGCGGATCCGCCGGATCGCGCTGGCCGTGGACGGGCTCCTGCCCGCGGTGGCCCCCGCGGTCGCGGGCACCCTGCTGCACCCGGGCGTGAAGCACTTCGCCCACCGCGACCTGGAGGCCGCCGTCGCCTGGGCCGGCGCCGGGCGCCCGGCACCCGTCGACGCCTGAACGGCACCGGCGTGGACGGCCGCGGCACCGTGGGCACCGTGGGCACCGGGGCGGCCGCGGAGGTCCGGGAGACCCACACCGGACTCGTCGTCCTGGCCGGCGACCACGCGTACAAGGTCAAGAAGGCGGTCCGGACGCCGTACTGCGACTTCTCCACCCGGGAGCTGCGGGTCCGGGCACTGGCCCGCGAGCTGGAGCGCAACCGGCGCTTCGCCCCGGACGTCTACCTCGGTGTGGGGGGCTACCGCGGCCCGGGCGGCCCGGACGGGGAGCCGGTGCTCGTGATGCGGCGGATGCCTGCGGGCTCCGACCTCGCCACCGTCCTGCGCGACGCGGCCCCCGGCACCGTCCGGACGGTGCTCGACCGGGTCGCCCGCGCCGTCGCCGACGCGCACGCCGCGGCACCACCGGGCGCCGCGGACCGCGCGGGACCGGACGCCGTCGCGGCCCGGTGGGCGGCGAACCTCGACGAGCTGGCCGAGCTGACCGGCGACGACGCCGTCCGCGCCCGGACGGCCCCGCTGCGGCGGCTGGCCACCCGCTTCCTGGCCGGTCGGGCGGCCCTGTTCGCGGCGCGGGCGGACCGGGTCGTCGACGGGCACGGCGACCTGCTCGCCACCGACGTGTACGTGCTCCCCGACGGCGTGCGGCTGCTGGACTGCCTGGACTTCGACGACGACCTGCGCCAGGTCGACCCGCTCGACGACGTCGCATGCCTCGCGACCGACCTGGAGCTGCGGGGCCCGGACGGTGCCGCCGGTCTGCTCGTCGCCGCGTACCGCCGGATCACCGGGGACCCGGCGCCGGACGCACTGACCCACCACTTCCTCGCCTACCGCGCGGTGATGCGGGCCAAGGTGGCGGCGCTGCGGGCCCGGCAGGGCGCCGCCGGCGCCTCCGCGGAGGCGGACGCGCTCAGCGCGCAGGGCCTGGACCACCTGCGGACCGGTGCGGTCCGGCTCGCGCTGGTCGGCGGGCCACCGGGCAGCGGCAAGACGACGCTGGCCCGCGCACTGGCCGCGGCGACCGGCGCGACGGTGCTGTCCAGCGACGTCGTGCGCCGCGAGCTCGCCGGTCCCGGCGCCGGACCGGCCCCGGCGCCGTTCGGGACCGGCCGCTACGCCCCCGGCCCGGTCCGGGAGGTGTACGACGAGCTGCTGCGCCGGGCCGGTGCGCTGCTCGCGCTCGGCGAGTCGGTGGTGCTCGACGCGTCGTGGACCGCCGCGGACCTCCGCCGGGCGGCGGCCGGCACCGCCGCGGCCGGGCACGCGCCGCTGGTGCCGCTGCGCTGCGCGGTCGCCCCGCGGGTCGCCGCGGCCCGGATCGCGGCGCGCACCGGGTCGGACTCCGACGCCGACGCCGGGGTCGCCGCCCGGATGCGGGCCGCCACCGACCCGTGGCCGGAGGCGGTGCGGGTGGACACCGGCGCGGCGTGCGGGGACGCGCTCGCGACCGCCCTCGCGGCCTGGGCGGCCGCCGCCGGGCGCTGACCGGCCGCTCAGCCGGGCGCGGACAGCCGGACCCGGGCGTCGACGGCGACCGCCTCGGTGCCGCCGCGACCGTCGGGGCGCAGCACCAGCGGGTCGATCCGCGCCTCGACGATCCGCGGCACGGCGCGCGCCAGCCAGGCCCACCGCAGCACGGCGTCGCGCAGCGCGGCGCGGCCGGCCGGGTCGAGCCGGGCGGCGAGGCCGGAGTCCTCCAGGGCCGAGTCGAGGTCGGCGGCGCGGACGGCGGCGAGCAGGTGGCTGCGGGTGCCGGGGGTGCCGGCCGCCGGTCCGCCGCGCGCCAGGGTCAGCACCGGCCCGACGACGTCGTCGACCGCCATCCCCAGCAGCGCCTGCTCCCCGCCGGCCGGCACCGGACGGACGACGACGCCGTGCAGGGTGTCCCCGAAGCGCGCGGCGAGGCGCGCGACGACCGCACGGATCTCCTCGGTGGAGTCGACGCCGGGGACGACCGCGCCGGCGCCGCCGGAGTGCAGCAGCCCCGTCGCGTCCGCCGTCAGCGTGACCGGGCCGCCCGCGTCCCGCCACCGGTCCACGGCCTCCGCCGCGGAGCGCACCCGCCACACCGGGGCCGCCGGGATCCCCGCCGCGGCCAGCAGCCGGGCGGCGCCCGCGGGGTCGAGCCGGCCCTCCCCCGCGCCGGCGACCGCCGCGAGGGCCCGCGCCGGATCGGTCCGGTGCACCACCGGGTCGGGGTCGGCGTCGTGCTCCAGCCAGCGCCGCCGCCGCACCGCCGCCGCGATCGTCGCGGCCGCCGTCGCGACGTCGTCGTGCACCGGCTCCGCCGCGCGGGCCGCCGTCCCGGCGGTGCCCGCGACCGGGACCACGAGCACGGGCACGGGCTCGCCCGTCGCGCGCCGGATCTGTGCCAGCGGGTCGCCCAGGTCGGTCGGGATCGCGGTGACCAGGACCGCGTCCACCCCCGGGTCGTGGGCGACGACCGTCACCACCCGCGCGACGGTGCGCGCGTCGGCCACCACGGTCGTGTCCACCGGGCCGCCCAGGGCGGCGGTGGCCGGGAGCAGCTCGGACAGCGCGAAGCGGGTCCCCGGGTCGACGCGCACGACCTGCAGCCCGGCGTCGGCGCAGGCGTCGGCGGCCAGCGCCCCGAGTCCCCCGGCGTTGGTCACGATCCCCACCCGCGGGCCCGCGGGCAGGGGCCCCCGGCGCAGCGTCGCGAGCATCCGCACCGCCCGGCGGACGTCGGGCGCGGTCACCAGACCGGCCTGCCGGTAGAGCGCCTCGCGGGCGCCGCGCGGCGCCGCCCCGTGCCCGGGCGGGCCCTCCCCGGACGGGACCACGACGACCGGCATGGTGCGGGCGGCCCGCCGGGCGACGGCGCAGAAGTCGCGCGGACGGCGCACCGGCCCCAGCTGCAGCACCGCGCCCCGGGTCCGGCCGTCGTGCGACCACCAGGCGAGCAGGTCATCGGCCCCGACGTCCAGCCCGTCACCGGTGCCGGCCAGCGAGCTCACGCCGAGACCGGCCCGCGCCAGCTCGTGGCCGAGCGCGACGGCGACACCGCCGGACCGGGCGGCGACGCCGATGTCACCGGGCGGGGCGGTGGCGGCGAAGGACGCGTCGAGCCGGACGGCGGGGTCGGTGTCGACCACGCCGAGGGAGTGCGGCCCGACCAGGCGCATCCGGTACCGGGCCGCGACGGCCGCGAGCCGGGCGGCGTCCGGCCCCCTCACCCCGGAGCCCAGCACGACCAGGGCCCGCACCCCGGACCGTCCGCAGTCCTGCGCCACCGTCACCACCTGGTCGGCGGGCACGCACAGCACCGCCAGGTCCGGGACCCGGTCGAGCCCGCCGACCGTCGCCGCCCACGGCAGGTCCGGTGCGGGCGAGCCGTGCGGGTTCACCACGGCGAGGGCCCCGGTGAAGCCCGCCCGCCGGATCCGGTCCAGGACCGCGCGGCCCACGGTCCCCGGCCGCCGCGAGACCCCGACCACCGCGACCGAGGACGGCGCGAGCACCGGCAGCAGCGACGCGGCCGCGGCGGCGGAGACCCGCGACCAGTGCGGGTCCTCCCCGCCCGGGGCGGACACCGGCCCGGTGCCGATCCGGACGTGGACGGCGGCGCCGTCCGGCCGGGTCCGCAGCGGCCGGTCCAGCTCGCGCAGCGCGCGCAGCGTGGGGCCGTCGTCCGCGGCCACCTCCCCGGTCAGTGCCGTGATCCCGGCGGTGCCCGCGTCGTCGGCCAGCGCCCCGAGCACCAGCGCCGCCGTGCCCGGGTCGTGGGCGTCGCCGACGGCGGCGAACTCCGCCGTGCGCCCGTCCGGGAGCGGGACGTAGTGGGCGGCCCCGAGCAGCGTGCCCGCCTCGAACACCCCGACGGCGTGCGACGGGGCCGCCACGAGGGCCCGGGCCGCGCGGGCCGGGCCGGGGCCGCACGGGGGGTGACGGTCGTCGGCGTCGAGCCGGTCGTACAGGTCCGCGACGGCCGCGACGTCGGCCCCGGTCAGCGCGCGGACGACGACGCGACGGCCGCCGTCCGGCGGCACCCCGGTCCCGTCGGCGGGACCGGCGGGCAGGGTCGGTGCGCTCATCCTCGGCCTCCTCGACGGGTGCCCCGGTCGTCGCGACGACGCTAGGAGCACCCGCGCGCCCCGCACAGGGACCGAGGTCGCATCCCGGGCGGGCCGTTCGGTACGCCCCGGTGCCGCCGGGCTCCGCCGGGCCGCGGGCCGACCGGCCCTGGGGGACGGCCGGGGCTCCCGGCACCGTGGTCGCCGTCCCGACGGACACGACGAGAGGACACCTCATGAACGCGATGACCACGCGACGGGCCGCGGTCCTGCCCGGTCCGCTGGCCGAGATGGAACGGATGGTCGACGACTTCCTGCGCGCCTTCCCCGTACGCCGCCCGCTCCCGGCGATCGGCGGGATCGAGGAGGCGATGATCCGGGTCGACGAGTTCGTCGACGGCACCGACCTGGTCGTGCGGGCCGAGCTGCCCGGCGTCGACCCGGCGAACGACATCACCGTCACCGCGGCCGACGGGCTGCTGACCGTGAAGGCGGAGCGGCGCAGCGAGGAGGAGGCCGCGGAGGCGGGGTACCGGCGCCGCGAGCTGCGCCGGGGGTCGATGTCGCGGGTGCTGCAGCTGCCCGAGGGCGTGACCGAGGCCGAGATCCGGGCCACCTACAAGGACGGCATCCTGGAGGTCCGCGTGCCGATCCCCGCGCAGGCCGAGCCCGCCGAGGCCACGCTCATCCCCGTCACCACCGAGTGATCCCCGGCCCGGGAGGCCGGCACGACGCGGCCCCGGACCCCGGCGGGTCCGGGGCCGCCGCGCGGCCGCCGTCGGAGGCCCCGCCGGACGACGTGGCCGCGCCGACCGACCACCGCATGCGCCCCCGCGACCGGGCCGCCGGGACCCCCGACCGGACCACCGCGCACCCCGCCGGGTCGGGGAGCTCGCCCGGCTGGTGATGGGGCAGCACCACCAGCGACGCCGTCCGCGCCTCGTCGGCCACCGCCCGGTCCCAGCGCTGGATCCGCATCTCCGCCTCGACGTCGAGACCGCCCACCTCGAACGCGATCTCGTCGGCGCGCCGGTCCAGCACGCTGCGCGCGACCTCCCGCGACCCCGGTGCCGGGCGCGCGCCCAGGAACGACCGCTCCGCCGGCGCGAGCACCGCGACCAGCCGCAGCGCGCGCCGGCGGTGCAGCGCGACCCGGGCCGCCCAGCGCACGTCCTCGAGGTCGAGCTCGTCGTGCCCCAGCACCACCACCGGTCCGGTCATGTCCGTCCCTCCATCCGGCCGCGACGGGCTCCACCCTGCGCGGCGGGTGGTCACGGCGTCCGGCGCGCCGCGCGACCGCCCGTCTCGGCGATCAGCCGCGTCACCAGCGGCGGGGTGACCACGACGACCGGACAGGCGGCCCGCCGCGTGCACGCCGTGCTGACCGAGCCGAGGACCACCCGGCCCAGCACCCGGTGCCTGCCGTGGCTCCCGACGACCAGCATGGCCGCGTCCCGCGACACCGCGACCAGGGTGTCGACGACGTCGCCCTCCAGCAGCTCGCCCTCCACCGTCACGCCCTCGGTCAGCGGTGTGGCGACGAGGTCGTCCTCGAGCCCGGCCTGCTCCTCGGCCCGGACCGTGGCCCGGACCTCGAACACCGGCGCCGGTGGCGCGAACAGCGGTGCGGGGTCCCAGACCCGGACCGCGCGGACGCGGCGCCCGCCGCGCGCCGCCTCGCCCGCCGCCCAGCGCAGCGCGGCGCGCCCGCTGATCGACCCGTCGATCCCGACGACGATCACGTCGCCGTCCGCGGCCCCTGCAGCGTTCATGTCGCACCTCCGCGTCCGCGTTCCGCCTCCGGTCCAGCGTCACCGCCCGGACCCGGCGGCACCGCGGGCGAACGGCCCCGGCCGGCGGGACCTGGGACCCGCCCGTGCGCGGCACCGCGCGGCACGGTCCAACGACCCGCGGATGCCGGGGCGTTCGGGGGTGGGCCGGGGCGGCCCCCGCGGCGATCCTCGCCGGCGGACGGGGAGAGGAGCCGGTCATGACCCGTGCGCCCGGGACCACGCCGGTCCGCGCGCGGCCCGGTGGCGTCGTGCGGCTCGACCTCGACGGCCCGGTGCGCGCGTGCGACTACGACGACCTCGACGAGGCGGTCGAGCGGTCCCGCGCCGCGGGCGTGTCGCGCCCCGCGCTCGTGGTGAGCGCACCGGCCTTCGCGGGCTGGGACGGGCCCGCCGCGCTCCTGCGCCACCAGCTGTTCGTGCTCGAACGGCACGACGCGCTGCGCCGCGTCGCCCTCGTGCTCGGCGGGCTGCCGCCCGCGGTCCACGAGCTCGCCGAGCTGCTGCTGCCGCCCGCCGTCCGCCTGTTCGCCCCCCGCGACCTGGACGCCGCCCTCTGCTGGGCCGCCGCGCCGGGTCCGGTGGTGGAGGGCCTGTGACCGTCGACCGAGGAGGAACCCGTGCACGCACAGATCGTGGTGGAGTCGTTGTTCGGCAACACCCGCGCCGTCGCCGAGGCACTCGCGGACGGCCTGCGCTCGAGCGGCTACGACGTCGACCTCGACCCGCCGGACCCGGCGACCCCGCTGCGGGCCGGCGAGCTGCTGGTGGTGCTGGGCCCCACCCACGCCTTCGGCATGACGCGGCCGGCGACCCGGCAGGAGGCGCTGCGGCGCGGCGCCGCCGACGGCAGCGGGGACGGGATCCGCGAGTGGATCGACCGGCTGCCCGCCGCCGGGCCGGACGCCCCGGTCACCGTCTGCGTCGACACCCGCGTGTCGGGTCCGGTCCCGGGCTCGGCCGCCCGCGCCGCGGCCCGGGCGCTGCGCCACCGGGGCTACCGGGCGGCCGCGCCGCCGTGCTCGTTCCGGGTCACCGGTGACGGCCCGCTGCGCCCCGGCGAGCTGGACCGGGCCCGCGCGTGGGGCGCGTCCCTGCGCCCGCTGGCCGCCTCCGCGGACGGCGCCCGGTGAGCGGGCGGCCGGTCACGGTCGGGGTGACGGCGGTGTTCGCCGAGCTGGCACGGCTCTGGGACGAGCGCTCCGACGCCGTCGACGTCGGGCTCGACGTGGTCGACGACCGCCCGCTGCCGGCCCTGCTGCGGGCCGCCGAGCACGCGGGGCTGCTCGTCGTCGGCAGCCGCCCGCACCCGGCCCGGCCGGTCCGCCGCTCCACCGTGGCCGAACTCGTCCGGTCGGCGCGCTGCCCCGTGCTCGTGCACCCGGTGGCCGACGGACCCGGGGACCGGTCCGGCGAGGTCCACGCGGCCGGGGGCACGACGGTGCCCCGGGCCCGGTGAGGGTCAGCGGGCGAGGACGGCGGCGAGCGGCCGGCGGGGCGTGCGGGGCAGCTCCCGGTCGTCGACCGGGAACCCCAGCCGGACGACGAGCTGCGGGCGGGAGTCGACGTGCAGCACGTCGCGCGCGAGCAGGGACCGCGTGGACGGCAGTTCCAGCGCCTGGCTCAGCGGGGCGGTCGCGAGGCCGGCGGCGACCGCGGTGAGCAGGACGGCGCTGGTCGCCTCCCCGGCCCGCAGCCGGTCCGGGCCGGTGTCCCCGGGCGTGCAGAGCACGGCGAGCACCGCGCCGTCGCCGGCGGCGGCACCCGCGCCGGCCGCGGCCAGCCGCCCCTGCGGGAAGGCGCGGTTCGGGTCGGCACCGCGGGGCGCCGGTCGGGCCGGGCGGGCCGTGGCGGGGATGCCGTCGCGGGCCCCGGCGAGGCGGTGCGTCCAGCTCATCAGCTCGGCGAGGTAGCCGGGACGCCGGCGCTGCTGGTCGGCCGCCCGGGCCAGGACGTCGTCGAGTGCGGCCCGCCGGGCCGGGCCGGTGACCGGCACCAGGGTCGCGCCGCGCTCGCGGGCGGCCTCGCCCAGCGCCGTCCAGGTGGAGGCGGGGACCGGGTCCGTCGCGTAGCGGCGGCGGTCGGTGCGCCGGCGCCCCAGTGCGGGCCACAGCGCCGCGGCGCGGGCGTCCGCCGCCCCGGGGACGGGCCGCACGGTCGCGAGCAGCTGCTCGTCCTCGGGGTCGGGGAAGCGGTCCACCCGGACCGCGGCGCCTGCCGCGGCCAGGGCGACCTGCAGGTGGTGCAGCGCGGCACCGCAGCTGATCACCAGGTCGCGCCGGTCGGGGTCGGTCTCGGGCAGCCGCCGCAGCGGGTCCGCGTACAGCGCGACCCCGTCCGCCCCGATCCGCCAGCGCCAGGGCTGGCTGTTGTGCAGCGACGGCGCGCGCAGCGCCCACTCGACGGCGTCGTGCAGCCGCGGGCCGGGCGGCGGCGCGGCGGGCACCGTCGCGGTCGCGTGGTCGCTGTCCTCGCCGTGGTCCACGACGGGCACCCCCTGACGGCCGGCGCGGGTCCGGCCCCGTGATGGTGCTGGCCGGCCGGTCAGCCGGTCAGGTGTGACGTGGCGCCGGTGGACCGCTCGATGTCGAGGACCGCCGTCTCGAACAGGCGGTGCTGCAGGTCCGCCAGTGCCCGGGCGACCGCGAGCTCCGCCCCGATCTCGGGCACCTCCCGGTCCCCCGGGTGGCGACGGGCCTCACCGGTCCCGGTCAGGGCGCCCGCGTCACGGGTCGTGAGCCGGGCGACGGCGTGGGTCCGCCCGGGCTCCTCGGCGATGTCGATCGTGACCGTCCACTGCTCGGTGTAGCTCATCGGGCTCCTCCTCCGGATCGTCTCCCGGCCCCGCTCCACCGTCGCCTCCCGCCGGGCCGCCGCACAGGGTCCGGAGTCCCGCGCGACCCACGGACGTTCGACCGGCCGTGCCGTCCGGGCCCGACGACGCGCCCGGTGCGGGCCGGAAGTCCCCGCGGGGTGGGGTCACCGGGCCGGTGCGGCTCCGGACGGCTGTCGACGACGCTGCCGGTGCCCCGGCCGCGCGGGCGGGGTCGTCCACGGAGCGGAGCGGTCCATGGAAGCCACGACGATCACCCGCCGCGGGCTGCTGCGGTCGGCGGCGGCCGGCGCCGTCGTCGCCGTCGCGGGCGGCTGCGGGCTCCTGCCCACGGGCGGCCGGTCCGCACCGGTCCCCGGCGTGGCGTTCGCCGACCCGCCGCAGCGGCTCGCCGGGGCCGGCCGTCCGGTCGTGGACCTGACGGCAGCGCCCGGCGCCGAGCTCGGGGGTGTCCCGGGCGCCGGGCTGGGCTACGAGGGCACCTCGCCGGGCCCCACGCTGCGGGTCCGTCCGGGCGAGGAGCTGGCCCTGCGCCTGCACAACCGCCTCGACGTGCCGACCAACCTGCACACCCACGGTCTGCGGGTTCCCCCCGCCCCGGACGGGGACGACCCGTTCCGGACGGTGGAGCCGGGCGGGAGCGCCGACTACCGCATCCGGATCCCGGCCGATCATCCCGCGGGCACCTTCTGGTACCACCCGCACCACCACGGGACGGTCGCCGACCAGGTGTTCGGTGGCCTGGTCGGCGCGCTGGTCGTCGAGGGCGGACCCGACCTGGGGACGGCCGCGGAGCACGTCCTCGTGATCACCGACAGCGATCTCGCCCCGGCACGGCGGGGCGGCGGACCGGGCCCGATGGAGCGCATGGCGGGCCGCGAGGGCGACACCGTGCTGCTCAACGGCCGGTTGCAGCCGGTGCTGGGCGTGGTCCCGGAGCGCTCCGAGCGCTGGCGCCTGCTCAACGCGACCTGCTCGCGGGTCCTCGACGTGGGGCTGGAGGGGCACCGTCTGCTGCACGTCGCCACGGACGGGGTGTTCCTGCCGCGGCCGGCGTCGCGCGACCGGGTCCGGCTCGCGCCGGGGAACCGGGCCGACGTCGTCGTCCGCCCGTCACGGACCCCGGGCCGCTACGCACTGCTGGCCGAGAGCCTCGACCGGGGAGGCCCGGGCGCGATGGCGGGCACCGGGCCGACGGGCGGCGGACCGGTCGTGCTCGGTGCCGTCGACGTGGGCGGGCGGGCCCGGCCGACCCCGGAGCCGCCCGCGGTCCTCGCCGTCCCCGCGGCGCTGCCCCGGCCCGGCCGGACCCGCACGATCACCCTCGACGGCGGCGGCGCGGGCATGGGCACGGGGATGGGCACGGGGATGGGCATGCGGTTCGGCATCGACGGCCGGGCGTTCGCCCCCGACCGGGACGACATCGTGATACGCGCGGGGACCGTGGAGGACTGGGTGTTCGACAACCCCGGCCCGATGCTGCACCCGGTGCACCTGCACACGTGGCCGCTCGTCCCGCTCGACGACGACGCGTACGGGTCCGCCGGCACCGCCCGCGACGTCGTCGTCGTGCCGGCGGGAGGTCGTGTGCGGGTGCGGGTGGCGTTCACCGGCGCCACCGGGCGGACCGTGCTGCACTGCCACGTCCTGGACCACGAGGACCTGGGGATGATGGCCACCGTCGTCGTCGACGGCCCGGTGCCGTGACGGGACCTTCGGGCACCGCGCCGACGGGCTTTCGCACCTGACCGGGCACGTCCCCGGCCTGCGACGGTCGGCTCCCCGAGGCCGACGGACGGAGACCCGCGATGCTGCGCCTGGTGGACGGCCTGCCGGACGGCGTGGTGGGGGTGGCGGCCAGCGGTGTCCTGACCGGCGCCGACCTCGTCGACGTGCTGGTCCCCGCCCTGCGGTCCGCGGATGGCGGGGCCCTGCTGCTGGAGGTGGACGACACCACCGACACCGCGGTCCCCGGCGCCTGCGGGCCCCTCCCCGATCCCGACGTGCCCCCGGTCCGGGCCTGCGCGATCACGGCCGCACCGGGCACCGTGGCGGCCGCGCGCCGGATCGCGGCGGCACTGCGTCCCCGGCGGACGCGGGTGTTCGGCCCGGCCGAGCGCGACGCGGCCGTGGCGTGGCTGGCCGCGGGCCCGCCCGCCCGGCGCCGGGCCGCCGCCACCGACCTCCTGCCGGCCTGAGCGCGGGCCGACCGCACCGCGCCCGGCCCGCGCTCACGACGCGTCCGCGTCCCGGGCGATCGCGACGGGGCAGTGCGCGTGCCGCAGCACGGCCTGGCTGGTGGAGCCGAGCAGCATCCCCGACACCGCCCCGCGGCCCCGGGAGCCGACGACGACGAGCTGCGCGGCCGAGGACTCCCCGACCAGCGCCGCGGACGGCGTGTCGAGCAGGACGCGCGACCGCGCGACCAGTCCGGGCCGCGCGCCGCGCCACGGGCTCAGCGCGTCGTCCACGCGGGCCGCGGCCGCGTCCACCGCGCCGGCCTGGCGGGCGGTGCGGGCCATCAGCTCCGCGGTCCACGGGTCGAGCTTCTCGTCGAACCAGCCGTGCACCGCCACCAGCGGCACGTTGCGGCGCACCGCCTGCTCGACCGCGAACTCCAGCTCGGCACCGGGCTCGTCGGTGAGCCCGACGACCACCGGCCCGCCCTGCTGTCCCGGCTCGCGGTGGACCACGACGGGGCACCGTGCGGTGGCCGCGGCGGTCACGGCCACCGACCCGGCGACCAGTGCGGTGAACCCGCCCCGGCCCCGGCTGCCGAGCACCAGCAGCCGTGCCCCGGCCGACACCTCCCAGAGCACCTCGGCCGCCGAGCCGCCGAGGACGCGGGTCCGGACCAGGCTGCGGTCCAGGACGTGTCCCGCGGCCTCGGCGGCGTGCGCCAGCCGTCGCTCCGCGTCCCGCACGACGACGTCGCGGCCGTGTTCCTGGCCCAGGTGCGGCAGGCCGATGGGCAGGAACGTCGACCACGGCACGGCCGCGACCAGCCACAGCGGCGCACCGCACCGGGCGGCCTCGTCGGCGGCCCACCGGGCCGCGGCGTAGGAGGTGTCCGAGCCGTCGACCGCGGCGACGACCGGCCGGTCCCGCTCCTGCGACCGGCCCGCGGGCGCCGGCGCCGGCGCGGCCCTCACGACCGCACCGTCCCGTTCAGCGGCCGCGCACCGACCGCGACGAGCACGGCCCCGGCCACGGTCAGCGCGGCCCCCACCGCGCCGGCGACGAGCACCGCCGTCGAGCCGGTCGCCCCGGTGACCTGCCCGGATCCCGCCGCGTCGACCGCGCCGCCGATACCGACGACGAGGCCGAGCAGCAGCGCCCACGCACCCGTCGTGAGCAGGACCGAGCGCCCGGTCGGGGGCGGGGCCTGCGGGGCGGCCGTGGCCGGGGCGGGCGGCGCCGGGCGCCGGGTCAGCACGGCCTGTCCCCCACCGCCCTCGGCCCGTACGGGCTCCGTCGCGGCCCGGGCGGCGGGCTCCGGGTCGCCGGGCATCGGCCCGGCCGGGTCCCCGGGCCCCTGGTCCAGGCGCAGCGGCGGGTAGGCGTCGGTCATCAGCGCGGCGTAGGCGACCACCCGCAGCACCCAGCGGTCGATGCCGGTGACCAGCGCGAGCAGCCCGTCGGGGTAGCGCCCGGTGAACAGCAGCACGATGCCGACGAACAGGACCAGCAGCGACAGCAGGCCGCCACCCTCGGTCGCGAACGCGCCGTCGGTCCCGACCCGGCCCAGCACGGTGCCGCCCGCGCCGACGAGCACGGCCAGCACGAGGTAGTGCGGGACGGCCAGCAGCCACCACTTCACCAGGACGAGCCCGCGGGACAGGTGCTGCGGGTAGGCGACGTCGAACCGGGCGGCGTCCTCCGGGCGGTCGTCGAGGGCGAAGCGCGGGTAGCGGTCGGTGCCGAGGCCGCCGTAGCCGTACCAGGACACGCGCCAGCCCCAACGCAGCACGCCGACGTTGTAGGCGAAGACCACGGGCGGGTAGCGGCCGGTGACGAGCACGGCCAGGAAGGCCACCACAGTCAGCACCCAGAACGCGGTCCCGAGCACCGCGAGCACCACGACGTGCGGGATCAGCAGCAGCCACTTGACCAGCCACAGCCACCGGGAGACCGGGGCGTCGAGCCGGGCCTGGACCCGTACCGGGCCGGCCGGGTGTGCAGCAGTCGATGCAGTCATGCGGCGAGGGTGCGGCCGGGTCCGCGGTGTCCGGCAGGGCCCGCGGGCCCGCGGCCGCCGGTCCGTCCGGCCCCGGCCGGGCGGGACCGAGGGCCGCCCGGACGGGGGCGGCGTGCCCCTGCCGCCGGGACGCCGGGGGTGCGGAGATGGCCGCAGCGCGTTCCGCCGTGGAGCGCCCGGCCGAGGAGTTCGCATGCCCCCCACCGACCCCGGAACCCTGCGTGCGGCACTGACCTGGGCCGCCCGCGCGCCGTCGGTCCACAACTCGCAGCCCTGGCGGTGGCGGGTCGGCGAGGACGCGGTCGAGCTGCACGCCGACCTGAGCCGCTGGCTGCAGCACGCCGACGCCGACGGCCGGGACATGCTGCTCAGCTGCGGCGCCGCGCTGCACCACCTCGTCGTCGCGTTGTCCGCGCTGGGACGTCGCGCCACCGTCACCCGGCTGCCCGACCCGGCCCGGCCCGAGGTGCTCGCGTCGGTGCGGGTCCCGGCCACCGAGCGCGGCGCCCCCGGGGACGCGATCGACACCGCCGCCGCCATCTCGACGCGGCGCACGGACCGCCGCCGCTACGGCGACTGGCCGGTGCTCGAGCGCCAGCTCGACGAGCTGCGGGCCCGCGCCGCGGCCTGCGGGGCGGCCCTGCGGACGGTCGGCGACGGCGCCCCCCGGCGCGCGCTCGCCGACGCCTTCCGGACGGCCGCGCTCGCCCACGCGGCCGAGGACGGCTACGACCTGGAGCTCGCGCTGTGGTCCGGCCACACCGCCGCCGAGGACGGCGTCCCCGCCGCGAACGTGCCGCCGCCGCCCGCGCCCGGTGCCGGGATCCCCGGCCGCCGCTTCGCCGGCGCCGACCTGCCCCCGGCGGACCCGGGCCCCGACGGCGCGACCCTGCTGGTGCTGGGCACCTCGTCCGACGACCGGCTCGCCCGGCTGCGCGCCGGTGAGGCGCTGAGCGCGGTCCTGCTCCACGCGACGACGCTGGGGATGGCGACCTGCCCGCTCACCGAGCCGCTGGAGGTCGCCGACACCGCCACCGCCGTCCGTGACCTGGTGCTGGACGGGACCCTCTCGCCGCAGGCGGTGCTGCGGATCGGGTGGCCGGTCGCGACGGACCCGCCGCCCGCCACCCCGCGACGGCCGCTGCTCGACCAGGTCGACGGGCTCGATCACCTCCGGCCGTGACGCCGTGGACGCCGTGCCGTGGTGACGCCGCGGGCGGGCTCAGCCGGGCGCGTTCGAGGGCGCGTCCGTCGCGGCGGGCGCCCCGGTCGTCGCGACGCGGGCGGGCAGGACGAGCACGGGCAGGTGCGCGTGGTGCAGCACGGCCAGGGTGGTGCTGCCCAGCGCGTCCTGCCAGCCCGGGCGCCCGCGCGAGCCCACGGCGAGCACCGCGGCCCCCTCCTCCGACGCGACCCGCAGCAGCTCCCGGGCCACCGCGCGCGCCGGGCCGGGCAGCGGGGCGGGCTCCGCGACCCGGCGGACCCCGGCCGCCGGTCCGCTCCCGGGGTCCGCGGGGGGCGCCGTGGCCTCGCCGACCGAGACCGCCACCACCGGGCGTCCCGGCAGCACCGAGTCGGCGCCGCGCAGCGCCCGCAGGGCTCCCGGTGACCCGTCCCAGCCGACGACGACCGGGCCCGTCGCGACCCGCGCGCGCTCATCGGTGAGCATCGGGTGCGGCACGACGAGCACCGGCACCGGGCTGTGCCGGACCACGAGGTCGGTGACGCTGTCGAGCACGGCGGGCATCCCGGACAGCCCCCGCGAGCCCAGCAGCACCAGCTCGGCGCCCGTCTCGCGGGCGATCTCGGCGAACCGCAGGCCGTCGCCACCGTAGCTGCGGGCGACGCGGGTCGACGCCGTCCAGCCCGCGGCCTCGGACACCACCGCCCCGAGGTGCACGGTCCGCTCCGCCTCCGCGGCGCCCTCCAGCTCGACGAGGTCGAGCAGCTCGTCGACGGTGCGGGCCCGCTGCCCGACCCGGCGCCGCAGCGCCTCACCGGCGAACGGCGGGGTCCAGAGGTCGAGCAGCACCGCCGACGCGGTGGGCAGCAGCAGTGCACCGATCTCGACGGCCGCGACCGCGGCGGGTGTGCCGTCGAAGCCGACCAGGACGCGCGGCCCCGCGGCGCCGGTGCTCACGGCTCCACCGGCCCGTCGTGCTCCGGCCGGACGACGGCCACCGGGCACAGCGCGTGGTGCAGCAGGGCCTGCGCGACCGAGCCGAGCAGCAGCCCGGCCGCCGGGCCCCGCCCGCGGGTACCCACCACGACGAGCCCGGCGCCGCCGGAGGCCCCGATCAGGGCCGCGGCGGGCGACCCGTGCGCGACGTGGGTCACCACGTCGACCGCGGGGTACTTGTCCCGCAGCGGCTCCAGCGCGCGGTCCAGCTCGGCGGCCTCGGCCCGGGCGAGCTCGGCGAGGTCGAGCAGCACCACCACGGCCGGGTCCATCGCCGGCTCCGACCAGGCGCGGACCGCGACCAGGGCGACGCCCCGCGCGGCCGCGGCCTCGAACGCGTGCACGAGCACCGCCTCGGCGCCCGGGGACCCGTCGACGCCCACCACGACCGGCCCGTCCGGGACGTCGGCGCCGCGCACGACGACCACCGGGCAGTGCGCCGAGGCGATCAGCGGGATGCCGGTCGAGCCCAGCAGCAGGCCGTGGAAGCCGCCGCGTCCGCGCGACCCGATGACGACCGAGGCCGCCCGCCCGGACTCGTCGGCGAGCACCCGCTCGGGCCGCCCCTCCCGCACGACGGTGTCGACCCGCTCGCGCGGCAGGCCGGCCCCGGCCGCGTGCCCGACGGCCTCCTGCAGGCAGACCTCGGCCGCGACGAGGGCGGCGCCGCGTCCCTCGGCGCGTTCGCGGGCCCACGGCCCGGTCACCGACGCCGCGGGCGGGACGACCATCACCAGGCGCAGCCCCCGGTCCGCCCCCGCGGCCGTGCGGGCGGCCCACCGCACGGCGTCCAGGGCCGCCGCCGACCCGTCGACCCCGACCACGTCGGGCCATGTCGTGGCACCGTCCGCGGTCCCGTCCGTGGCCCTGGCACTGGTACTGGCGCTGTTCATCGCGCTCCCTCCGTCGCCGCCCACGCTGCGCCGACCGGGCCCGCCGCGCGGCGGCCCGACGACCCGCTCCCCGCGGGACGAACGTCACGGGTACGTCCGGACGCCCCCGCCGGGAGCCGGACCGGAGCACCGGCCGGGCCCCGGAGCGGGAGCGCCGGGCCGACGGACCCGGTGGGCAGGGCCGTCGGGCCCGTGTGCGGGCCCGGCCCGCGACGCGATCCTGCGGCGGGCCGGCCGGGCCGGCCCGCCGACGAAGGGAGAACGGGACATGGACACGTCACAGCACGCGGGCGTCCGCGCGCGCCACGGCTCGGCGGACGGGAGCGGGCGATGAGGACGGGGGGCCCGGGGACCCGGACGGCGGTGGACTTCGCCGGGGTGCGCCTCGGCACGGTGCAGCCGGACGGGCAGGTCGTCGACGACGCCGGCATCCACATCGGATGGACCGACCCGGCGGGCCGGGTCCTCGACTTCGGCGGGATCCACATCGGCGACACCGCCGCCGGTGCGGACGCGCAACGGGTACCGGTGGCGGGCGGCGCCGCGACCTGACCGTCCGGGAGCGGCGGCGGGCCCCGGGGGACGGGCGTCCCGCCGCCGCGGGGACCGACGGCCCTGCCGGACGCCGGGACCGGCGCGGACAGTGCGGGCCATGTCGGGATGGCAGATCGTCGGGACCACGGCCGCGGTGGCGGTGCTCGTGGTCATCGCCCTGAGCGTGCGGGTCGTGCAGCAGTACCAGCGCGGCGTCGTGTTCCGGTTCGGCCGGGTCCTGGAGCGGGTGCGGGCACCGGGCCTGCGCCTGCTCGTCCCGGTCGCGGACCGCATGGTGAAGGTCAGTACGCAGGTGGTGGTCCTCGCCGTCGCACCGCAGGGCGCGATCACCCGCGACAACGTGACCGTCGAGGTCGACGCGGCCGTCTACTTCCGGGTCGTCGACCCGGTGAAGGCCATCGTGAACGTCGAGAGCTACAAGCACGCCGTCGCCCAGGTCGCCCAGACCTCGCTGCGCACGATCATCGGCCGCGCGGACCTGGACACGCTGCTGTCGGACCGCGAGCGGATCAGCGCCGAGCTCAAGGCCGTGATCGACGCACCGACCGAGCAGCCGTGGGGGGTGCGCATCGAGCTCGTCGAGCTCAAGGACATCGCGCTGCCGGAGTCGATGAAGCGCTCGATGTCGCGTCAGGCCGAGGCCGAACGCGAGCGGCGGGCGCGGGTCATCGCCGCCGACGGCGAGCGGCAGGCGTCGCGGCAGCTGGCCGCGGCCGCCGCCGCGATGTCCGCGACCCCGGGCGCGCTGCACCTGCGGCTGCTGCAGACCGTCGCCGACGTGGCGGTGGAGAAGAACAGCACGCTGGTGATGCCGTTCCCGGTGGAGCTGCTGCGCTTCTTCGCCCGGTCCGACGGTGACGGCGCCGAGGGGGCCGCCGGGGCCGCCGGTGGTGCCGCCCCGCCCGGGCACGACGGCGGCGCCCCGGGCCCGAACGGCGCCGCACGCCCCGCGCAGCCGGTCCCGCCGTCCGGCTGACGGCTCGCCGTCCTGCCCGGCGCGCGCCGGACGCCCGGGGCGCCGGGTCAGGCGGGAGCCGCCGGCCGGAGCACCGCCGCGGCGGCGGTCGCGAGCGTGCCGGCCTCGAACTCCAGCCGCGCCCGGTCGCCCGGCAGGGCCCGTTCGGTCAGCAGGCCGGACAGCACGGTCAGGAGGAAGCGGGCGTGCCGTTCGAGATCCCCCGGGGCCAGCGCGCCCTCCTCCCGCAGGACGGTCAGCCACGTCACGAGGCGGTGCACGCCGAGCCGCTCGAGCGCCAGGTAGGCGTGGACGGCGTCCTCCGACGGCGGTGCCGCGATGTAGGCGTCGTGCTGGGCGCGCCAGTGCGCGCGGGCCCGGTCGCCCGTCCCCACCTGCGACACCATCAGCCGGAGGCAGGCCACGAGGCGTTCGGCGGGGGTGCCCGCACTGTCCCGCATCGGGTCCTCGGGCAGGTCGATGTCGTGGATGCCCGCGACCACGGTGTCGACCAGCTCGCGTTGCGTCGGGAAGAAGTGCCGCAGCGACCCGGTGCTCACCCCCGCACGCGCGGCGACCGCCCGCACGCTGAGCCGGGCCGTCGGGTCCTCGCCGAGCATCGTCGCCGCCGCGATGAGGATCTTGTCCCGCGTGCTGTGTGCCATCGGCCCGTCCACTCCGTCCACCGGTCGTCCCGACATGTCTAGCACACTGTGCTACCTTCGCCACGCTACTAGCACAGTGTGATAGCCACGCCCGGCGCACACCGCGACGACGAGGAGCAGACCATGACCCACCCCGACCGCTCGTGGCTCCTGCGCGACGACCGGCCCGTGCCGGCACCCGGCGTCCCGCCCGGGATCGAGTACCACCGCGTGTACGCGGGCGGGCGACGACGCGTCCTGCGGGGCCTCGTCGCGATCGTGCTGCTGCTCGCCGGGTTCGTCGGGTTCGCGGTGCTGCTCACGCGGCTGTCGGAGATCGTCGACGCGGCGCTGTTCGCGCGGTCCGGACCCTCGACCCCACTGCGCCAGGCCGCGGGGGCGCTGGCACTCGCGGCGCTGATCCCCTACTGCATGCTGGTCCAGCGCGTCGTCTACGGCGTCCGGGCGGCGTCCCTGCACTCGGTGGCGGGGCGGTTCCGGTTCGGGGTCCTCGGTCGCGCACTGCTCGTGTTCGGCCCGCCGCTGCTGGTCGTGGTCGCGCTCGGGTCGCTGGGCCCCGTGGAGCCCGTCGGGTGGGCGACGGCCGACCTCGTCTGGTTCTTCGTCATCGGGATGCTGCTGACCCCGCTCGCCGCGGCGGGCGAGGAGTACGGGTTCCGCGGCCTGCTGTTCCGGGTCCTCGGCAGCTGGGCCCCCGGGGCCCGGTCCGGCGCGGTCCTCGGCATCGTGGTGACGACCGTGCTGTTCTCGCTCGTGCACGGCACGCTCGACCCGTTCCTGTTCACCTCCTACCTCGTCCTGTTCTCCTCGATGGCCGTCGTCACCTGGCGCACGGGCGGGCTCGAGGTCGCCGTCGTCCTGCACGGGGTCTACAACGTCTCCGCCCTCGTCCTGGCCACGGCCCTGCACGTCGACGTCGGTGGAGCGCTCGCGAGCCGGTCGGCGGCGGTCGGGTCGTGGACGAACCTGGTGCCCGGCGCCGCGCTGGTCCTCATCACGGCGGCCGTCTGGTGGACGACCCGCGGGACCGGACCCGAACGGACGTCCGCGGCCGGGTGGCCGGCGCGCGGGGCACGGGACGCCGGAGCGCCCACGGTCCCGCTGGTGGCCCGCTGACCCCGGGGTAGCACCGGAGAGCCGGTCCCGGCGGACGCTGCGCTCAGTGCGTCGCGAGCGCACGCTGTCCTGCACCGTGACCGACGATAAGCTTCACGAGGCACGACGTCGTGCGCCGCCCGTAGCAGGAGGTACGGATGCAGCTCCGCCCCGAGATCGACCTGTCCTGGCGCCGCGCAGCATCCACCGGTCTCGATCCGGCGGCCACGGTCGACACCCACGACCTCGCAGAGTTCGACCCGTCGAGCCGGCTGCGCCGGGCGGCGGAGCCGGTGCTCGACGTGGTGTCCGAGCATCTGCGCGACGCGCGCTACTCGTTGATCCTCGCCGACCGTGACGCACGGATCGTCGACATCCGGTTCGGGCAACGGTCGTTGCGGCCCCGGCTGGAGGCAGTGGGCGCCGTGCTCGGCAAGCAGTTCACCGAGGCCACCACGGGCACGAACGCGATCGCGACCGTGACCGAGCTCCACCACGGCGTGGCCGTGCACGGCGAGGAGCACTACCTCGAGTCCTTCAAGCGCTTCGCCTGCTACGGCGTGCCGGTCCGTGACCCGATCACACGACGCCACGCCGGGGTCCTCGACATCACGTGCCTGGCCGAGGACGCGAGCCCGTTGCTGCGGCCGTTCCTGCTGGGAGCCGTCACCGAGATCCAGGACTCGATGCTCGACCAGGCTCCGCGACTGCACCGCCGCGTGATGGCGGCGTTCGAGCGGGCCTGCCCCCGCTCGGGCGGACCGGTGGTCGCCTTCGGGCCGGACCTGGTGCTCGCCAACGATGCGGCTACGGACCTGCTCGACCCCGTCGATCACGCGGCCCTGCAGGCCCTGGGGCGTGAGCACGGTCCCTCCGACGGGCAACGGCTCGTTCTGGCGTCCGGGTTGCAGGTGGGAGTGCTGCTGGAGCGCATCGACGGCGGCGGCCTGCTGGTCCGGCTCCAGCTGACGGAGAGGGCCGCCCCCGTTCCCCGCAGACCCGCCGTGCGGGCGGTCCGCGACTGGCACGCCGATCTGCGGGCCGACCTGGGTCGTCTGCGCGACGACCACTCGTCGGTCGTGGTCCGCGGTGAGCCGGGGACCGGCCGGACGACGCTGGCGTCGCAGCTGGTCGCCGGTGGCGCGGTCCGGGTGCTCGACGGTCCTCGGCTCACCGTCGCCCGGGTCGACGAGGTCGCGGCGGAGCTGAACGCGACCGAGCCGGCCGGCGGCCCGCGCACCCTGGTGGTCGACGACGCGCACCACGCCACGGACGCCGTCGCCGCCCATCTCGCGCAGGTCGTCGACGACCACGGTCTCCGCCTGATCATGACGACGGGCCCGGGGAGGCCGACCGGCGCACTGGCGGCGTGCGCGGCCAGGTGCCCGGGGCGGCTCGATCTCGCCCCGCTCCGCGCCCACCGGGACCGCATCCCCGCGTTCGCCTCGGCTGTGATGCGGGAGCACAGCGCCGGTGTGGTCCGCCTGTCCCCCGGTGTCGTCCGCGTGCTGGCCGCCCAGGACTGGGCGGGCAACATCCGGGAGCTCGTGACGGTCATCGCGCACGCCCACCGCAGGAGGGCTGTCGGCGACGTGACCGTGGCCGACCTGCCGGCGGGCTACCGCCAGGCGCCCACCGGCCCGATCACGGGATCGTTGCGCAACGCCGAGCGCGACGCGATCGTCCGCGCTCTCGCCGGCTGCCGCGGGAACAAGGTGCACGCCGCCCGGCAGCTCGGCATCAGCCGGACCACGCTCTACCGCCGTGTCCGGGAGCTCCACATCGACCCGGGCACGATCCAGCCGCCGGACGTCTGAGTCCGGACCTCACGGGTGTCGTCTGTACCGGGGATGGACAGTTGCGCACCCACGCATCCGGGCACGCTCGGGATCCGACCGATCCCGACAGAGGAGTCCGGATGACCCAGCACCACGAGAGCCTCTACATCGGAGGACGGTGGACCGCACCCAGCAGCGATCGGCGCATCACCGTCACCTCCCCGAACTCCGGTGAGGTCATCGGCTCGGTGCCCGAGGCGCTCGAGGCCGACGTCGACACCGCGGTGGCCGCCGCCCGGACCGCGTTCGACGACCCGGACGGCTGGGCCCGGTCCGCCCCCGCGGAGCGGGCCGCGGTCCTCCGCCGCTTCGCCGACGCGCTGGACGCCCGCACCGACACCATCGCGGCGACCGTGTCCAGCCAGAACGGCATGCCGGTCGCGGTGTCCTCCCAGCTCGAGTCCGTCTACCCGGTCATGTTGCTGCGCTACTACGCCGACCTCGTGGAGAACCAGGGCGACGACGTCCGCGACGGGCTGTTCGGCGGCCGCATCCGGGTCCGGCACGACCCCGTCGGTGTCGTCGGCGCGATCGTGCCGTGGAACTTCCCGCAGACGCTGTCGTTCTTCAAGATCGCCCCGGCCCTCGCCGCCGGGTGCACGCTGGTGGTGAAGCCGTCGCCGGAGACGGTGCTCGACAGCGTGCTGGTCGCCGAGGCCGCGATCGAGGCGGGGCTGCCCGCCGGTGTGCTGAACATCGTCCCGGGCGGACGTGAGATCGGCGCGCACCTCGTGTCGCACCCCGGGGTCGACAAGGTCGCGTTCACCGGCTCGACCGCCGCCGGCCGCCAGATCGCGGAGACCTGCGGGCGGCTTCTGCGCCCGGTGACCCTGGAGCTGGGTGGCAAGTCGGCCGCCGTCGTCCTCGACGACGCCGAGCTGGACCTCGCCACGATCGGCAACGACCTGTTCGTGGCCACCCTCGCGAACAACGGCCAGACCTGCTTCCTCGGCACCCGGATCCTGGCCCCCCGGAGCCGCTACGCCGAGGTCGTCGAGGTGTTCTCGGCGTTCGCCGGGTCCATGACCGTCGGCGACTCGCTCGACCCGGGCACCCAGATCGGCCCCATGGCCAGTGAGCGCCAGCGCGACCGGGTCGAGGGCTACATCGCGAAGGGCCGCGCCGAGGGCGGCCGGGTCACCGTCGGTGGGGGGCGCCCCACGGACCGCGCCGCCGGCTGGTTCGTCGAGCCGACGGTGTTCGCCGACGTCGACAACAACGCCACGATCTCCCAGGAGGAGATCTTCGGTCCCGTGCTGTCGGTCATCGCCTACGACGACGACGCCGACGCCGTCCGCATCGCGAACGACTCCGACTTCGGGCTGGGCGGCACCGTCTGGACCGCCGACCCGGAGCGCGGGCTCGCGGTCGCATCACGGATCCGGACCGGCACCGTCGGGGTCAACCGCTACCTCCCCGACCCGGCCGCCCCGTTCGGCGGGGTCAAGGCGAGCGGCATCGGCCGTGAGCTCGGACCGGAAGGTCTCGCGAACTACCAGAGCCTCAAGTCCATCTACTGCTGAGTACCCCACCCGAACGATCGGAGAACGTCAGTGAAGACGCGTGCCGCTGTCCTCTGGGACCGCAACAAGGACTGGACGGTCGAGGAGATCGAGCTGGACGCCCCCAGGGCGGGCGAGGTGCTCGTGAGGATGGAGGGCAGCGGTCTCTGCCACTCCGACGAGCACGTCCTCACCGGTGACCTGCCCTGGCCCCTGCCGATGATCGGCGGTCACGAGGGCGCCGGTGTCGTGCAGGAGGTCGGTCCCGGCGTCAGCGACGTCGCGCCCGGCGACCGTGTCATCTTCAGCTTCCTGCCGGTGTGCGGACGCTGCCGACCCTGCGCCCAGGGCATGAGCAACCTGTGCGAGTTCGGGATGTACCTGGGCACCGGCACCCAGATCTCCGACCACACCGCACGCCACCACGCTCGCGGCCAGGACCTGGGCCTGATGTGCCTGCTCGGCACGTTCGCCGAGCACACCGTGATCAGCACCGCGAACTGCATCAAGATCGACGACGACCTCCCGCTCGACGTCGCCTGCCTGCTCGGCTGCGGCGTCATCACCGGCTGGGGTGCGGTCACCTACACCGGCGAGGCCAAGCAGGGTGACACCGTGGCCGTCGTCGGGGTGGGGGGCATCGGCATCAACGCGGTGCAGGGCGCCGCGGCCGCCGGCGCCGAGTACGTGGTCGCCGTCGATCCGGTGGCGTTCAAGCGGGAGAAGGCGCTCGAGTTCGGAGCGACCCACGCGGTCGAGTCGAACGAGGAGGCGACCGCGCTCATCACCGAGCTGACCCACGGCCGGATGGCCCAGGTCGCTGTGAACACCGTGGGTGTCGGCACCGGGGAGCAGATCGGCGCCAGCCTCGGCATGGTCGGCAAGCGCGGCCGCGTCGTGGTCACCAACCTGCACGCCGCCACCGAGACCACGGTGCCGATGAACGCCCTCGACCTGACGCTGCTGGAGAAGCAGGTCCGCGGCTCGCTGTTCGGCTCGTCGAACCCTCGGGCCGACATCCCCCGCATGCTGGAGCTGCACCGCAGCGGGAAGCTCAAGCTGGAGGAGCTCCGGACCAACACGTACTCACTCGACGACATCAACTCCGGTTACGACGACATGCGCAACGGACGCAATCTCCGCGGCGTCATCTCGTTCTCCTGACCGCAGGGGCGGGTGCGTCGTCGATACCCGGTGCATCCGCCCCTGTTCCACCTCGGCCGGAGGAAGCCGCCCCCCGGGTTCGGTGAGGTGGGCGGCGGCCCGGCGATCGCGCGGGGCGAACGCGTCCAGGACCGGTCAGACCGCGGACACGCGGAAGTCCTTCCGCTCCAGCAGCCAGGCCACCGCCACGCCGACGACGACGAGGCCCCAGAACGGTCCACCGATGTTCAGCACCGTGACACCGGACGCGGTCACCACGAAGGTGACCAGCGCACTGAGCGTGAAGCGCTCCCCGAAGGCCGAGACGAAGGCCACCTGCAGCACCTTGAGCATCGCCAGCCCGCCGAGCGTGGCCACGAAGGCGGGCGGGGCCGCGAGCATCAGGCTGGTGAACAGCGGGGCCAGCGCGCCGAAAGCCATCGCCAACACCCCGCAGGTGATACCGGCCGTGTACTGCCGCCGGCGGGAACCGGACGCGGTCAGCAGGGCGTTCGTGGGTCCGGTGAGGCAGGTCGAGACCGCGCCGACGGCGGCCGCCAGGGCCGACCACACCCCGCACAGTGCCGTCGCGGCGTTGACCGGGACGTCGTGCCCCGCGGCGCGCAGCACCGCGATGCCCTGGCCGTTCTGCACCACGATGACGGTGATGGCCAGTGGGACGACGAGCTCGAGCACGGTCTGCCACGACCAGGCGGGTGTCACCAGGACGGGAGCGGCGAGCCATCCTGCGTCGCCGGGCGCGTACCGGAACGACCCGGTGATCGCGACGGCGAGCACACCGACCGTCAGGGCACCGACGACGGGAGGGACCCGCTTCGCGGCCGGAGCCCACGCCGTGAGGAGCAGGAACACCACGACCATCGGCGCGGCGATCGCCGCGTCATCGGTGACCGCCCGGACGAGACCGGTGCCGAAACCGATGAACACTCCGGCGACCATGCCCATGACGATGGGCATCGGGACCGCCGCCATCGCGACCCGGATCCAGCCGCTCAGCCCGAGCACCAGGACCACACCGGCGGTCACCAGGTAGGCGCCGACGACCTCCGCCCACGAGAGGTGCCCGAGAGCGGGACCGATCAGCACGCTGCCGGGGATGGTCCACAGGAACGCCAGCGGCTGCCGGTACACCCAGCTGGCGACGACGGTCAGCACGCCGTTGAGGAAGAAGACCCCGAAGATCCACGACGCGATCTGGCGCTGGTCGAGGCCGCCCTGCGTTCCGACGGCCAGGATGACCGCCACGGGGCCCGTCGCCGCGAAGATCAGCCCGATCAGGCCGTTCGCCAGGTACTGCGGTCCGAGATCCCGCAGTACCCGTCCGGGGCGCGTGACCGGCAGCGGGGGGCGTTCGAACCGGGCCGCCGCAGCGGGACCATCCGTCGTCGTCATGGGTGCCTTTCCTGGGCGGGGCGGATCGGCCGGACCGGGGCGGCTCAGCCGGGGTCGTGCCGGGCGATCAGCTCGGCCCGGGTGCGGACGCCGAACTTCGCGTAGATGCGGGTCAGGTGGTACTGCACGGTCTTGGGCGACACGTGCAGCTCCGCCGCCACCTCGCGGTTGGCCATCCCGCGGGTGACGAGCTCGGTGACGGCGGTCTCCTGTGGCGTCAGGTCGACCGCGGCCCGGTCGTCGCGGCCGGCGCTGATCCCACCGGCCCGGACCTCCCGGTCGCACCGTGCGACGTAGGTCGTCGCCCCGAGGGAGTCGAAGAGCTCGCGCGCCACGAGCAGGACGGTGTCGGCATCGCGGCGCCTGCCCGCTCTGCGGAGCGTCTGTCCGTAGGCGAAGTGGATCCGCGCGCGGTCGTAGCGCAGCGCCATCCCGTCCAGGGTGCGCAGGGCCGCCTCGAACGACGCGGTGGCGGCGTCGGCGTCGCCGCGCGCGCCGTGCCACCGGCCGCGGGCGTAGCCGAGCCGGGCGGCGGTGGAACGGTGGCCGCGCTCGGCGGCGCGGCTCTCGTGCGGCCGCAGGAACCGGTCCGCCTCGTCGAGCCGCCCCGTCATCACCAGGGCGTTCGCGTAGACGTCCGTCCACGGCCACCAGCCGGGTTCCTCCAGGCAGCCACCGGCGCCGGGACGGTCGAGCGGGGCGAGCACCCGCACGACGCGTTCGTAGTCGGCCGCCGACTCGGCGATGTGCGCCCGCGCGAGCACCGCGGGCACCCGCATGATCTCGTAGGCCGTGCCCCACGACTCGCTCCGGCGGGCGGCGCGGTCGGCGGCGTCGGACTCGCCGCGCAGGGCGTGCACCTGCGCGGCGGTCCACTCGACGAGCGGCATCGTCAGGGCGATGCCGGTGCGTTCCCCCAGCGCACGGCCCCCGTCCACCGCGGCGAGCGCGCCGTCCCAGTCGCCGCCGAGGAAGCGGGCGCGGGCCAGCCAGCCCCAGGCCCACAGGGAGATGCGGGACGAGCCGCCCAGCTGGGTCGTCGGGGTCGCGCTCTGCAGCTCCTGCCGGGCCTGGTCGACGTCGTCGGTCACCACGGCGAGCCAGCCGCGGCCCATCGTGACCCGCTGGTGCTGGGCACCGTGGCGGACCTGGTCGGCGGCCAGCCGGTAGGCCTCGGCCGCGCCGGTGGGATCACCCGCGGCGGCCAGTCCGAGACCCCGGATCGCGGCGGCCTCCACGGCTTCGGGCGAGCCCGGCTCGGCGTGGCGTGCGACGCGGTCGGTCCAGTCGACGATGTCGCGCCCCCGGCACCGTCCGAGCGCGTGGAGCACGTGGCGCTGGGCGACCAGGGCGGCGGTGCGGGGGTGCGCGTCGCCGTCGGCGAGCTCCCAGGCCCGGCCCAGCCGGGCACCGGCCTCACCGGCCTTGCCCTCGATGATCGCGAGGTAGCCGAGGACGGCGTTGCGCAGCGGCGTCTCACGCAGACTCTCCACCACCGGGACCAGGGCCTGGGCGTCCAGCCCCTCCCCGGCGCCGATCATCGCGTCGACGGCCCGGGTGAGGCGGCTCTCGCGCAGGGCCCGTTCGTCGGTGAGCCGACTCGCGTCGAGCAGCAGGCCCGCCACGGTGCTCCACCGGCCGTCGGCCGCCGCCTCGCCCGAGAGTTCATCGAGGCGTTCGGCGAGGCCCGGGTCACGACCGGTCGTGGCGGCCGCCAGGTAGCGCAGGCGCCGTTCCGGCTGCTCCACCAGGGCGGCGGCGAGCCGGCGGAGCTCGGCGGCGCGGGCGGGGCCGAGGTGGTCGAGCACCGCGGCGCGCACCATGGGATCGGGCGGACCGACCGTGGGTCCGAGCTGCCCGCCACCCCGGGTCACCAGCCGGGCGGCGGACGCCTCGCCCAGCGGCCCGAGGACGTCGTCGAGGCGGGCCAGGCGCGCCGCCTCGTGCAGCTCGACCCGCTCCCCCAGCACGCAGACGGCCTCCACCAGGGTGCGCGCGTCCCCGTCGAGCAGATCGAGCGCGGCGCGGACGGCGACCGACACCGCAGCCGGTGGCGGGAGCCGGAGGAACGGGTCGACCCACTCGTCGGGGTCGACCTCGTCGATCAGGGCCGTCACGTGGCGCGGGTTGCCCCGGGTGTGGCGGCGCAGCCGCTCGGCCGCCAGCGGCGTCAGCGGGCGGCCCCGCGCGGCGGCGATCGCCCCGACGCTGCGCACGTCGAGCGGGTCGAGCCGGACGGAGCCCTCGACGTGCGCGAGGATCTCGTGGTGCCCGATGTCGGCCCGGGCGGGGTCGAGCGCCAGCACCACGAGGACCGTCGTCCGGGGGTGGTGGGCGACCAGTGTGCTCAGCGCCTGGAGCGACAGCGGATCGGACTCGTGGGCGTCGTCGACGACGACCAGCCCGGAGGCGTCACCGATCCGTCCGGCGAGCCGCTCGGCCCACTCGAACGCGGTGCCGTCCGGCTCCGAGGTCCCGAGGAGCTGGGCGACCACCCCGCCCGCGCGTGACCGCTCCCACCGGGCGGCACGCCCGCGGAGCACGACACCGTCGGCCGTACGGGTGACGGCGTCGAGCACGGCCGTCCGGCCCGACCCCGACGGGCCCGTCAGCGCGACCAGGCACGCGGCGGTGGCCGCACGCCGCCGGTACGACGACAGCCGGGTGAGGACGGCGTCACGCCCTTCGAGCTGCATCATGCATCCGATTCTCGTGGTCACGGCACCCGGGCGGGACGCGCGACCGCGCGTCCCGCCCGGGCTCCCGGACTCACCCCAGGTCGCCGCCGGCGACCGGCAGGATCGTCCCCGTGATGTAGGACGCCTCGTCCGAGGCCAGGAACGTCAGGGCGGCGGCCTGCTCGTCGAGCGTGCCGTACCGCTTCATCAGCGACGACTCGGTCGTCTGCTCGATGATCGTGGCGTACCAGTCGCGTTCCTGCTGACTGTCCGGGGCCGGTCCGCGCGGGGTCCGTCGCGGGGGGGCGTCGGTCCCGCCGGGAGCGGTCGCGACGACCCGGACACCGTGCGGTGCCAGCTCGAGGGCCAGGGTCGAGGTGATCGCGTTGACCCCGCCCTTCGCCGCCGCGTACGGCACCCGGTTGAGCCCCCGGGTGGCGACCGAGGAGACGTTCACGATCGTCCCGCCGCCCTGCTCGATCATGTGCGGTGCCACAGCGCGGCAGCACCACAGGGTCGGCCACAGCGACCGGTCGATCTCGGCCCGGATCTGCTCGGGCGGGTAGTGCTCGAACGGCTTGGCCCAGATCGTGCCGCCGACGGTGTGGATCGAGACGTCGATGCGGCCGAACCGCTCGATCGCCGTCCCGACCACGGCGGACGCGCCCTCCCAGGTCTCCAGGTCGGCGGTGACACCGATCGAGGTCGACTCGTCGGATCCGTCCCCGGCCAGCTCGTCGGCGAGCTCGTGGACGTGCTCCGCACGGTCGGCGAGCACGAGGGTGCCGCCCTCGGCCGCGATCCGGCGGGCCGTGCACTCCCCGATGCCCTGTGCCGCGCCCGTGACCAGCACGACCTTGCCGGCGAAGCGGCCGGGCGTGACGAACCGCGGACGCCGCCGCTCCTCGGTGTCCCGCATCGCGCGGCGCATCGTCGCCTTGGAGTTCTGCGCGTGCTCGATGATGAGGGTCCGTACGGTGTCGCGGTCACCGGCCTCGAACGCGTCGACGATGTCGAGGTGGTCCTGCGCGCAGTGCGGATGGCACCAGACCGCCGAGCGGAGCGTCTCCGCCATCGCCCCCTTGACCCCGAGCGCCTGGTAGGCGTGCAGCAGGTGCTCGTTGCCGGTGAGGGTGAACAGGTAGTCGTGGAAGGCGGCGTTGGTCTCGGTGTAGGCGTGCGCGTCGGTGAAGCGCTCGTTCTCGACGTCGACGTAGGGCACGGTCGCCTGCGCGAGGAACCGGTACCCCGCGATCTGTCGGCTGTCGAGCCGCCCGACGACCAGCTCCAGCGCTCCGAGCTCGAGTCCCTGCCGGGCGTCGAAGATCGCGTCGGACTTCTGGATCGACGGATGCTCCTCGCCGATCTCGTAGCCGTCCGCCGCGACCACCGCGGAGCCCGACGGTCGTGGCACGGCCTTCGGCTCCACCAGGGGGCGGAGGTCGTCGGCGCGCCCGAGCTCCTGGGACTGCACCGCACGGGCGTCGGCGTGGGCGATCAGGTCGGCGTCGTCGTCGAGATCGGTGGGGTCGCCGTCGGTCGCGAACGCGGCACTGATCTGCTGGCCGGTGATGCGCCACACCGCGTCGGTGGAGCCGACGGACTCGGGGCGACCGCCGCCGAACAACGGAGCGGGGTCACCGAGGAGGGGCACGTCCCGGCCGTTGATGCCGCGGCCCTCCCGGCCGCCGAGGGTCTGGAGCGTGCCGTCACCGTCGGCGGGGGCAGCGACCGTGGTCTCCGGCTCGGCCGGCTCCTCGGTCTCCGCCTCGGCCCCGCCGGTGTCCGGCTGCTCGGCGGACGGCTCGGGAGCCGCCTTCTCCCCGCCCTGCTCGCCCGGGGCGGCGGCGAGCGCGAACTTCTCGTAGTAGAACCCGGCCGGTTCGTGCCCGGAGTCGGCGAAGAAGGTGCGGACGGCCTCGACCATCGGCGGCGGCCCGCACAGGTAGACCGCCGCGTCGCCCTCGTGCAGGTGCTCGGGCCCGACCAGTGCGGTGACGTACCCCTGGTTCGGGGCCGTCGTATCGGGGTCGGCGACGCAGTGGTCCCAGGTCAGGCCGGTCTTCTCGGCCAGGTCGCGCAGCGTGTCCAGTTCGACGACGTCGGCGTCGGTCGTCGCGCCGTAGACCAGGTGCACCGGCCGCTCGCTGCCGGTCGCCGCCAGCGTCCGCAGGATCGACAGGATCGGCGCCAGCCCGGTGCCGCCGGCGAGCAGCAGCAGCGGGGCGTCGGACTCGCGCAGGAAGAAGCTGCCGTGCGGCCCGGTCAGCTCGATCGCGTCGCCGACCTGCGCCCGCTGGTCGAGGTACTCCGACATCTGCCCGCCGGGCGTGATCTTCACGAGGAAGCTCAGCTCGGTCTCGTCGGGTCCGTTCGAGAACGAGTACGACCGCGTGACCTCGGTGCCGGGGACGGCGATGTTCACGTACTGCCCCGGCAGGAACGCCAGCTTGTCGCGCTGCTCGATCTCGATCCGGAGGTCGACGGTGGTGTCCGACAGCCGGTTGACCGCGGTGACGGTGCCGGTGTGGGTGGCCGCCGCGGTCTTGGCGACGGCCGAGGTCGTCGCGATCTGCACGACCATGTCCGAGCGGGGACTGGCCTGGCAGGCCAGGAGGTAGCCCTGCTCGGCCTCGTCGTCGGACAGCGCGTCCTCCAGGTAGGAGCCGCCGTCGTAGCTGCCGGACTCGCAGAAGGCCTTGCAGGTACCGCAGGCACCGTCGGAGCAGTCGACGGGGATGTTGATCCGGGACCGGTAGGAGGCGTCGGCGACGCTCTGGTTCTCCCGGCAGTCGATGAACCGGGTGACCCCGTCCTCGAACGACAGGGCCACCTTGTGGGTCGCCGTTCCGGCGCCGGTGGAGGACGGGGCGTCAGCGGTGACGGTCATCGCCGTCCTCCCTTCTAGAAGTGGTAGATGTCGACGACGTGGTGGATGTAGTCGTTCTTGAGCACCACGGTCTTGCGCCGGATCAGCGGGGCGTCACCGGAGAAGTCGATCGTGTAGAACGACGTGCCGTAGTACGGGTCGATGGTCTTGTACCGGAAGTACATGGTGTGCCAGTTGAACCGGATGTCGACCAGGTCGCCGCGGCGCTCGATGACCTCGACGTTGGAGATGTTGTGGCTGGTGCGCGGCTCGGGGATCGATGTGGCCGAGGAGCGCTCGGTGCGGATCCGGAACACCCGGTCCTCGAGGCCGCCCTTGTTGCCGTAGTAGATCAGTGAGATCTCGCGCTGCGGGTCCTCGGTGAGCCGGTCGTCGTCGTCCCAGGACGGCATCCAGTAGACGACGTCGTCGGCGTAGCACTCGAGCCACTTCTCGAACTCGCGGTCGTCGAGGTAGCGGGCCTCGCGGTAGAGGAACTGCTCGATCATGTTCTGCGTGATCGGCTTCGCGCCCGTGGACGGGGTGGCGGAGCCGTTGCGGTTCTCGGTGGTGGTCATCGCGTGTCAGCCCTTCGCCGCGGCGGTCTTCGAGGTGGCGCGGGTGGTCCGCTTGGCCGTGGTGCCGGAGCCGGTCGACGTGCGCCGCCGCCCGTTGCCGTTCGCCGAGCCGTTCCCCTTCGCGCCACGACCCCCGCCGTTCGCGGCACGACGGTCCTCGGCGGTCAGCGACCCGTGCCCGTGGGCGTCGTGCCCGTCGCCCGCGGCCTCCTTCGCCGCCGCGGCGCGCATGATGCGCTGCCAGTACCCGTGCTGGACGGGGTACAGGCCCTCGTCCTCGTTCTTCAGCCCGGCGGAGATCACGCCGTCCATGTCGAGTGCCTTGGCGACGTCGTCGGGGCCGGTGAGCCAGTGCTCGGCGCCGCGGGACATGTCGTTCCAGGGGGCCGTGGTGGCGTGGAAGGTGAGCTGGCAGGAGCGGAACTCCTCCAGGTCGTCCGGGGTGGCCATACCGGAGGCGTTGAAGAAGTCCTCGTACTGGCGGATCCGGTGGGCGCGGGCCGCGTCGCTCTCCCCCTTCGGCGCGATGCAGTAGATCGTCACCTCGGTCTTGTCCGGCGCGATCGGTCGGAACATCCGGATCTGGGTGGAGAACTGATCCATGATGTAGACGTTCGGGTAGACGCACAGGTTGCGGCTGCCCTTCACCATGAACTCGCCCTTGGCGTCGCCGAACTGCTCCTTGAGCTTGTCCATCTCGCTCCACAGCGGGCGGTCCTGCGGGTTCGCCGCCCACGTCCACAGGCAGAGGTGGCCGTTGGGGTAGGACCAGTAGCCGCCACCGGACTTGCCCCAGCCGCCGGCGTCGAGCGCCTTGGTGTCGTTCTTCGACTCACCCGAGCTGCGGCGTGACGTGGTCGCGGCGTAGTTCCAGTGCACCGAGGAGACGTGGTAGCCGTCGGCGCCGTTCTCGGCCTGGACCTTCCAGTTCCCGTCGAAGGTGTAGGACGAGCTGCCGCGCAGCACCTCCAGGCCCTCCGAGGACTGGTCGACGAGCATGTCGATGACCTTGGTGGTGTCACCCAGGTGCTCGGTCAGCGGCACGACGTCGGGGTTGAGCGACCCGAACAGGAACCCGCGGTAGGACTCGAAGCGCGCCACCTTCGTGAGGTCGTGCGAACCCTCGGTGGCGAAGTTCTCCGGGTAACCCGCGCCGTCGGGCTCCTTGACCTTCAGCAGCTTCCCGTCGTTGCGGAAGGTCCAGCCGTGGAACGGGCAGGTGAGGGTGAGCCGGTTGTCGGTCTTGCGACGGCAGAGCATCGCCCCGCGGTGCGCGCAGGCGTTGATCAGGCAGTGCAGCTCGCCCTGCTTGTCGCGGGTGATGAGGATCGGCTGCCGACCGATGTACCCGGTGAGGTAGTCGCCGTTGTTCGGGAGCTGGCTCTCGTGCGCGAGGAAGATCCAGTTCCCCTCGAAGATGTGCTTCATCTCCAGTTCGAAGATCTCCTCGTCGGTGAAGATCCGACGGTTGGCGCGGTAGATGCCGGCGTCCCGGTCCTCGACGACGGCCGAGTCCAGCAGGGTCTCCAGATGCGCGAGGTCTTCGGTCATGACGTCCTCCGTGGTGGTCACTCCGGTGTGCGCCGGATGGCAGCGTCACGAGCAAGTTCGCACGTACTCCGGTTCCGCACACTGGGTGGATGCCCAGTCCTGACCCAGGGGGTGCACCCTGATCCGTCCGATACGGACCCGTTGCGTCCCGTTCGAGATGGACACGGTCAGAAAACGCCTGATCGGACACCGGTCTCCTGCGACCGGAGCCGGCTCCCGGGTCGCCGTCGGTCGTTCGGCACGCTCGTCCGGTCGAGCGTGGCGACGACACCGTGGATCGGAATCCCGGTTCCGCTCGTGCCCGGACCGACGACGGCGGCCGGCGCCAGCAGGGGGGCCCAGCGCCAGGTCGACCGTCATCGGCACGCCGGCGACGGCCTCGACGCGAAGGCCGCCCCGGCCTCGTCCGGCGCCTCCGCCCTGGCCTCGGGCCGGCGGTGAGGAACAGGTCTGTCGGTGAGCCGGGCGGAGGACCTCTCGGTGGCGGGCTGCGTGGAACCCCGCGGAACCAGGCCCATCCGCGACGTCGTGACCGACGTCGACCCGGGGGGAGGCGTTCCACCGGGGCTCTCGGCCGCGCGGCCACGAGCGACGGCTCGCCGCATCGGCCGGACGCCCGCACCCGACCGCGACGTCTCCGCGGTCAGGATCGCGTGAGGTCCCGACTGATGATCTCCTTCATGACCTCGTTCGCCCCGCCGTAGATCCGCTGCACACGGGCGTCGCGGAAGGCCCGCGCGATCGGGTACTCGTTCATGTAGCCGTACCCCCCGTGCAGCTGGACCCCGGTGTCGATCACCTGCCACTGCACCTCGGTCGCCCACCACTTCGCCTTGGCCGCATCGACCGCGGTGAGGGTCCCCGCGTTCAGCTCGCGGACGCACCGGTCGACATAGGTTCGGGTCACCTCGATCCGCGTCCGGAGGTGGGCGAGGGTGAACCGGCGGCGCAGGAGGCGATCCACGCGTCGATGGCCGCGCCCGCCGCCACCGCCGAGCTCCCCGGCGGCCGGCACGGCCGGCGCGACGCCGAGCAGACCGCCGAGATGCCCCGCCTCCGATGACCGGGGAGGAGAGCACCCCGTCGGACTGGGCGCCGGGCGCCGAGATGAACTCGTTCGAGACCGTGATGTGGCGGATCGAGAACGACCCGATGCTGCGCACCCCGGCGATGTCCTGTCTGGAACTGGACGTCGTGCCCGATCACGAGCGGCTCCTCGCCGTCCACGAGGCCGCGGTCGCCGCCGTCCCCCGGCTGCGGCAGCGTGTCGTCGAGCCCCTGTTCGGGCTCGGGGTTCCGCGCTGGACCACCGACCCGCACCTCGACCTGCGTTTCCACCTGCGCCGCCACCGGCTGCCGCGCGGCGGCGGGTGGCCCGCGCTGATGGACGGGCTGTCGCAGTTCTACATGACCCCGCTGGACCGCACCCGGGCCCTCTGGGAGGCCCTCCTCGTCGAGGGCCTCCCCGGCGGCGGCGCCCTGTACGCCCTGAAGATGCACCACTCCGTCTCCGACGGGCTCGGCGTGATGCAGCTGCTGGGGAGGGTCCTGTCCCCGGACCGCGACACCGACCGCCGGGACCCGACCGTCGCTCCCCCGGTCGCCGCGACGCCGATGTCACCCGCCGAGGCGCTGCTGGCCCAGGCCGGTCACGACGTCGCCACCGCCGCCGGGAACGCCGTCGGCGCCGCCGGGTTCGTACGGCGGCTGGCCACCCGTCCGCTGACCACCACCCGCGACGCCGGCGCCTACCTCTCGTCGCTCGGCCGGGTCCTCCGCCCGCCGTCGGCGGCGAACTCCGACCTGCTGGCGCAGCGCTCCATGACGCTGCGCCTGGCTGCGCTCGACGTGCCGTTCCCCCGACTGCGTGCCGCCGCATCCGCCGCGGGAGGCTCGGTCAACGACGCCTTCCTGGCCGCCCTGCTGGGCGGCTACCGCGTCCTGCACGAACGCAGCGGGACGGCGGTGCCGGACGCCGTGCCCACCGCCATGCCGATCTCGTTGCGCCGGCCCGACGACCCCGAGGGCGGCAACCGCATCGCGTCGGCCCGCTTCGCCGGTCCGGTGGGGGAACGGGATGCGGCCCGCCGGATCGCGCTGGTGCGCCACGCCGTGCGCGCCGTCCGGGACGAACCCGCGGTCGACGTGATCGGGCTGGTGTCCCCGGTGCTGGCCCGGCTCCCGGGCGACGTCGTCGCCACCCTGGCCGGTCCGATGACCAAGGGCAACGACCTCCACGCGAGCAACGTGCCTGGTCTGCGCGGCGACCACCATCTGGCGGGCGGGCGCGTCGAACGGTTCTACGGGTACGGCCCGCTGGGCGGAGGAGCGTCCCTGATCACGCTCGTGACCCACGGCGACACCGCGTGCATCGGCGTGGGTGTCGACACCGCTGCCTTCCCCGACCACGACCTGCTGCTGGAGTCCCTGGTCGAGGGGTTCGCCGAGGTGCTCGCACTCGCCCCCGGGCCGGGACGGCCCACGGTGCGCGGATGACCGGCTCCGTGCCCGCCGCGCCGGTGGCGACCATCGAGTTCCACCGCGGCCGCAGCCTGCGGTCGCGGGTGGTGTCCGGGGTGCTCGACCGGCTCATGACCCGTGCGCTGCGCGACTGGACCGGGTCCACGCTCGATCCCGAGCTGCGTGACCGGCTCGCCGCGTTCGACCGGCTCGCCGCGCATCTCCCGCTCCCTCACGGCACCCGGGTGGGCACGGTGTCGGTGAACGGGCTCCGGGCCGAATGGGTGGTGGGCCGCGGGGTCCGCGACCTCGACGCCGTCCTGATGTACCTGCACGGTGGGGGCTGGGTGTTCGGCGGCCTGAACTCGCACCGCGCGTTGGCGTCGCGCCTGTCGTCCGCGGCGGGACGCCCGGTCCTCCTCCTCGACTACCGGATGGTCCCCGACGTGTCGCTCGACGAGGAGGTCGAGGACTGTCTGGCGGGCTTCCGGTGGCTCGTCGAGCGCGGGGTCGCACCCGCCCGGATCGCGATCGCCGGGGACTCGGCCGGCGGGCACCTCGCGCTCGCGACGGCGCTGCGGGCCCGCGACCGCGGTCTCCCGGTCCCCGGTGCGGTCGTCGGGTTGTCCGGGGTCTACGACATGACGCCGTCCGCCCGGGCCGGTCTCGGGCCGCAGGACGATCCGACCGGCTCGGCGGTGGCGTTGGAGTGGCTGATCGAGACCGTCCTCGCCGGTGACGAACCGCAGCGGTTCTCACCGCTCCACGGCGATCTGGCCGGGCTCCCCCCGGTCCTGCTGGTGGTGGGGTCGGACGAGGTCGTCAGACAGGATGCGGAGAGGCTCGCCCGTCGGCTGGCCTCGGCGCGTGCCGAATGCCTGCTGCAGGTGTGGGACGGCCAGCCCCACGTGTTCCAGGCCTTCGCCCCGCTTCTGCCGGAGGCCCGGCGCTCGATCACCGAGATCGGCCGATTCCTGCGACGGCAGTTCGACCTGTCCCACGATGTCCATCCGCCATCGCGGGACGTCGCCGACCGACGACCGTAGGCGGACGCGACCACCCCCGTGCGCAGCTCACGTGGTTCCCTGCACCGAGGGAGGGGCGTGCAGGGGGCTACCGGCCTTCACCGGATCCCGGCCCAGGGCTTCGTCCACGAGGTCCGGAGCCGTCACCGACAGCGGTGGCGACGACGCACACCAGTACGGTGACGCTCCGGACCACGTGCCGCGGTGAGACGATCCAGGTATGCGGACCGTCGGCGTGGGATGCACCGTGACGAGCCGGTCGGGCGTAGTAGATGCCGTCGTCGTGAACCGTGTGCTGGATTCCTCCCGCCCGTCCCGGAGGAACTGCCGGACACTCACGCCTGTCGAACCGCTCGCTCGTCGGGTGCCCCGGAATCCGAGGTCCTCGAAACAGCGCCCGGCCCGGCCGAAGATCATTCGTCGGATCCGGTCGCGGCGCGGGGCGCTCGTGTCATGTTCCGTGTCACGAGTCCGCCTGTCGATCGCGTCGGCCTGCGTTCGTGCTGCTCAGAGCGTGGAGCGGGCGACGGGAATCGAACCCGCGCAGCCAGAGTGGAAGGCCGCGCCGGGCCCGGGTCAGGGACCGCCACCTCGACCGGAGCCCGGCAGGTCGACCCACTCGTGGCCGGTGTCGACGGCGCTGATCGCGCGCCGGTCGCACGGCGGCGGTGCGTGATCCCTGACGACTGCACGCGCCGCGAGACGCTCCGGGCTCATTGGCTGCGGGCCAGAAAGCCCAGAACGATCCATCGCGTCTGCGTGACGGCGTCGTCGATCGGGCCGGTTCCCTGCGTGGCGTGGCTGATGATGAGGCGGGCGAGGGCATCGACGAACCGTCGCGTGTCGCCGTCGGCCGGCTTGCCCATGGTCCCGGCGATGCGGGGCGTGAGCGCGTCCGTCGCGCGTTCCAGGACGACGTCGGGGGTCGCGGTCAGCAGCGGCAGAAGGCTCTCACTACGACCGTCGTCAGCGCTCAGGATGGCCTTGAGCAGCACGTTCTGCGCGCCGTGGTCGAGCACCGCGGCGACGGCAGCGGTGGCGCCGGCCTCGAGGTCGTCCGGGTGGGCGTCGAGCTGTCCGACGATGACGGCGATGAACCCGTCGGTCTCGCGCGCGACGAGGGCGTTGCCGAGCTCGCGCTTGGTGCCGATCTCGTTGTAGAGGTGCTGGCGACTGATGCCGGCCCTGGCGGCGACGGCGCCCATGGTCACCGCTGACCACCCGTCGGAGGTGGTGATGTCGCGAGCGGCATCGAGCAGACGGGTGCGGAGCTCCTCGCGCATGTCCTGACGGAAGGACCCGGCGCTGCTCATGAGGCGAGTTTACAAGACCGACCGTCATGACGGTCTGTTGACAAACGATCCGCTTTTGTCAAACGATGTGGTCATGAGCACCACGACCGACCCGGCCGACGAGCGGCGCGTCCTGAGCGAGGACGAGGCCCGGGCGATCCGCCGCGGCGTCCCCCACCCCAGGGTGCCGATGCCGACGGTCGCCTTGCCGACGCTCGCGCTGTTGCTCGGATCGGCCGCGGCCTGGGCCGCTGCGACCTGGTGGGTGCTGGCGGGTGGGAGCCCGTGGCGCTACCTCGTCACGGTGCCGGTTCACGCGCTGATCACCTTCACGATGTTCACGGTGCTCCACGAGACCGTGCACCTGGCCGGTGGACGTCTGCGGTGGGTCAACGAGGTCATGGGCCGGATCGCGATGCCGTTCGTGGTGGCCTGGGCGGCGTTCCCCGTGCTGCGCTACATCCACATCGAGCACCACCGCAACACCAACGAGGACACCTCACGCGACCCCGACGCGTGGTCGGACGCCGGGCCGCGGTGGCAGTGGCCGCTGCGCTGGACGACCCTCGACCTCTGGTACTTCCGCTTCTACCTGCCCCGCCTCCCGGCCCGCCCCCGCGCCGAGGTCGCCGAGCAGTTCGGCATCGCGCTCGTCGTGATCGGCGCCTTCGTCACGCTGGCGCTGACCGGGCACGGCTGGGAGCTGCTCATGATCTACCTCATCCCGCAGCGCCTCGGCATCGGACTGCTCGTGTGGTGGTTCGACTGGCTTCCCCACCACGACCTCGACGCCACCGCGGGCTCCGACCGCTTCCACGCCACACGCGTGCGGGTCGGCTGGGAGCGGATCATGAACCCGCTGATGCTCTACCAGAACTACCACCTGGTGCACCACATCCACCCGACCATCCCGTTCTACCGGTACGTGCAGGTCTGGCGACGGGCCGAGTCGGACTGGCTCGACCGCGACGTCCCGATCTCCACCGCCTGGGGCACGGAACTCAGCAGCGACGAGTACCGGGCATGGCGACGGATCACCGCGCACTTCGACCGTGACGCCGACCTCCCCCGTCGCGCCCATCGCCTGCGGGTCAGCGCCGTCCGCCGGCTCACCCCCGACGCGCTGTCGATCACCCTCGACGTCCCCTCCGACCTGCGCGAGGCGTTCACCTTCAGCGCCGGGCAGCACATCGGCGTGGGCGCCGAGATCGACGGCGAGACGGTGCGGCGCACCTACTCGATCTGTACCGCCGCCGGCTCGGGCGTCCTGCGGATCGCCATCCGCCGCACCGAAGGCGGGCGGTTCTCGGGATGGGTCCACGAGCGCCTGAGGGTCGGTGACGAGCTCGAGGTCAGTCCACCGAGCGGCCGGTTCACCCTCACGCCGGATCGCGGTCGGTCCCGTCAGCTCGCCGCGGTCGCCGCGGGAAGCGGTATCACCCCGGTCATCTCGATCCTGGCCAGTGCGTTGGACGCCGAGCCCCGGAGCCGGGCCACCCTCTTCTACGCCAACCGCGACGCCGAGCACACCATGTTCGCCGACGAGCTGGCCATGCTCGCCCGACGCTTCGAGGGCCGCCTCACGGTCGTGCACCACCGCTCCCGCGGCGACGACGGCCCCCGCGACGTCCTCCCGGGACGGCTCGACGGCGAACGCTTCACCGCGCACCTCGACCAGCGCTCCCTCGACGACGCCGACTGGTACCTGTGTGGCCCGTCAGCGATGCTCGACGACCTGGTCTCGGTCCTCGACGCCCGCGGGGTCCCCGTCGGCCGGGTTCACCGTGAACTGTTCGTGGCTCCCGAACACGACGCTCCTACGACCGATGACGCCGTTCCCGCCACGTTGACCGTCACCCTCGACGGCGAGCAGACCGAGATCGACACGAGCGGGACCGCGTCGGTGCTGGAGAGCGCACTCGACGCCGGAGTGCCGGCGCCCTACCTGTGCTCGGGCGGCATCTGTGGCACCTGCCGGGCCACCGTCACCCACGGCACCGTGCACATGCAGCAGAACTACGCCCTGTCCCCCGCCGAGGTCGACGCCGGCCAGGTCCTCACCTGCCAGGCACGCCCCACCAGCTCGTCCGTGGGTGTCGACTACGACGCTTGACGCCGCCGCGGGGGGTGAACCGCCCCGATGTGTCCGGACAGTGATGTGCCCCGGGTCGCCCGGAGTCGGATCGCCGGATGATCACGGTCCTCCGATCATCCGAGCGGATCACCAGCCGCCGTGCCGAAGAGGTATCCGCCCGGGGACGGCTCGATGCGAGCGGCGATGACCCACCAGCACACCGGCGACGAGCGGGGACCGCGCGATCGCCGACCGTCCCGGGGAGCACGTCCCGGGGGGGGAGCAGTCCGCCGACGACACCGGTGGGGCCGAGGGCCGGAGGGGCGACGACGAGGGCGGTGTCGGCGATGCGGTCCCCGACCTCATCGCACGGCGGCAGCCTGCACGGGGCGTTCGACGATCGAGCGTCGGGCCGGAAGGACCGTCTGAGCTGCACGAACGGTGTGGAGCGGGCGACGGGAATCGAACCCGCGTAGCCAGTTTGGAAGGAAGTTCGCGGGCTTCTTCCAGTGCCTCCACCTGCGACGATGACCGCATTAGCGGGTGCACGGGTGTCTCTGACAACACCGTTCGCCAAGAGCTCGTGTCACGCCGCGTGTCACAGCAGATCTCTATCGAGCGCGGATCACGGGCGTAAGCGACCGGTGGAACTCTGCGACCATCGGTCCCTAGGGTGCCGTCATGCCTGACGTTCCGCACCTGCCGCCAGAGCTGCGTGCTCTGGGCCGACGCGCACCCCGAGCACCCGCTGACGGTCAGCGTGAACGTCGACAGAAGCTCAGCGGTACCCACATGAAGTACTTCGTCACCAAACAGCTCGCTTGCCCGACGCCTACCACCTTCGACCGGCCCACCGACTGGCTGCCAGAGCAGACGCTCGAACGCTGCGTGCTTCCCTACGTCCGCGAGCTCGCCTACACCTCGTGGCGCCTGCGCCCCTACGCCCTCGACATGGGTGACGAGGGTCCGCCCTTCCGCTGGAACCTCGAACGGCGCGCGCTGCTCCGGGCCGACCTCGACGCGGCGTTCCTCCACGTCTACGGACTCGATCGCACCGAGGCCGAGCACGTGCTCGACTCGTTCTTCGTCGTTCGCAAGTACGAGGTGCGCGACCACGGCGAGTTTCGCACCAAGCGCCTCGTTCTCGACGCCTACGACCGTATGGCCGCCGCGACCGCTCGTGGCGGACACGGATGGCTGCCTCTCGCCGACGTTCCGGCAGGGGCGGGACCGCGGCACCCGGCCCGTCCCGCACAGGAAGGAATCCTGTAGTGCACTCGTCGGAGCTCGAGTTCCGCCGCCGCTGGTACGAAGCCCACGCTCGGCAGTTCGCCGCTGACCCCGCAGTCGAACGCGAGTCCACCACCCGTCAGGCGGGCTTCGCCCGGAGCGCTGAGGAGGCCCTGGGTCATCTCGCCACCCTGCGCCGCACCGGCGACGTCGAAAGCTTCCGGGCGATGATGCAGGCGTGGGCGGTCAAGCCGGACACCGTCGCGTTCAACGGCTTCGCCGGCCAGATGTTGCTCAACCAGCTTGTCAAGCGCAGCGAGGACCCGTACCGCACCGGCTCCCTTCTCGCCGAGGCGCTCACTGCGCCCGACGACATCGACGGGGCCACCGCGAAGATCCGCAGCGTGGTCGACGCCATCGAGGCCGTCCGCAGCGGTGGGCAGCCCGCCCCGCGCAGCGCGGCGTTCCTGCTGTCCTACTTCTGGGCCCTCGCCGACCGGCGGTGGCCGATCCACTGGACCAGCGCCGCATCGTTCGTCGAGTTCATCACCGGTGTTCCTCTACCGAAACCTGTCGACGAGCGCTATCGCGAGTTCACCGCTCGAGCGCAGGAACTCGACACCGACGTCGACCGGGTCGAACGGGTCGCCCGGTGGTGGGAGAACAGCCGGCCCACCGTCGTCGATCCCGTGCTGGTCGACCGGTGCGCGTTCGGTGCGGACGCCGATGCGGTGGACCATGACGACCTCGTTCGCAACGCCGCCGCGCTCGTCGCGTTCGCCCGCTACACCCGCGACCTGGGAGCCGATGTCGAGAAGGAAGCCGGACGTCCGCTGCAGAGCGCCGCACCGGCCCGGGACTGGAAGGACGGCCGTCCTCGCGCCGACACCTGGGTCGACTGGACCGACGGCCGAACCGCCCCTGGCATCCGCATCTGGATCAACGCCCAAGGCATGGGCATCGGCGTCAAGCCCGGGCTTCCCCGGTCCGGCTGGTACGACGAGGCCGCCGCCGTCATCAGTGACCAACCTGTTCCAAGCTTCGGGGTTTTCGGGGCACGCGGGAGCCGGCACGGCGAGGACGCCGGATTCGTCGGTTCTGCCGGCGAGTTCCTCTACGGTCGCTGGTTCGACCGCGACCAGCTCACCGGGCTCGACCTTCGCGCCGAACTGCTCAGCACGGTCGAGCGCGCCCGGCCGGTACTGGATGCACTGATCACCCTCGCGGGTGGAGAACCGGGAACTGCGCGGCCAACCACGGCCCCCGACCCCCTCGTCGCACTCGCCGAAGAGTTCCGCAGATGGGGGTACCCGCGCCCCGCAGACGACACCGACCGCGCCGCCCGGGCCCGGTTCGCCGACCTGCTCGCCGACGGCGCGTTACCGGATCAGGATCCGGCGGAGCTGCGCAAGATCTGGAACACCCAGGCCTACGGTGGCCCCGGGCCGATGGCCCCGCTCAACGCCGCCCTCGGCGATCCGGCGACCTACGACCGGTTCCTCGACACCGTTCGTCATCTCTGTCACGGAGACGGCGAGGACGCCGACCGGATCGACGCGGTCCTCACCGACCCACAGTGGAAGATCCACGGGCTCGGCGAGAGCGTATGCATGAAACTCTTGGCGATCACTCGCCCCGAACGGTTCTTGCCGGTCTTCCCCTATAAGGGCGAGCACGGCAAACACCGCCTCCTACAGCTCCTCGGGATGCCGGAACCCGCCGCGACGAGTCGCGGACACGTCCAGGTCGATGCCAACGACCGGCTACGCCGCCGGGTCGAGCACCTGTTCCCCGGTGACCCGTGGGGCATGAGCCGATTCCTGCTCTGGTATGTCAGCCACGAACCCGAGCGGACCGACGACGATCCGATCGCCGACCTCGCCGAAGACCTGCTAATCGACCGAGCCTTCCTCGACGAAATCATCGAGCTGCTCCGCGACAAGGGGCAGGTCGTTCTCTACGGGCCACCCGGCACCGGGAAGACGTACATCGCCAAGAAACTCGCTGAGGTACTCGCCCCCGATCGCCGACGACGCAGCATTGTGCAGTTCCATCCGTCAACCTCTTATGAGGACTTCGTGGAGGGGTATCGCCCGCAGACCGTCGACGGTGCTGTTGCCTACTCACTCACCGACGGCCCGCTGCGGACTCTCGCCGGAAGAGCGAAGGAAGCACCTGGTACCCGTCACGTCATGCTCATCGACGAGATCAATCGTGGGAACCTGCCGAAGATCCTCGGCGAGCTGCTGTTCCTGCTCGAGTACCGCGGTGAGCAGGTCGGCACCCTCTACCGACCCGACGAGGCGTTCGAGCTGCCTCCCGACCTGTGGTTCATCGGCACCATGAACACCGCGGACCGCTCGGTCGCTCTGATCGACGCTGCCCTGCGCCGCCGCTTCCACTTCGTTCCCATCTACCCAGACAGCGGCCCGCTGGAAGGTTTGCTGCAGCGTTGGCTGAAGAAGCACGACGAACCCGCCTGGGTCGCCGGGCTCGTCGGCATGGTCAATGGCGAGCTCATCGACGCACTCGGTGGCCCGCATCTACAGATCGGGCCCAGCCACTTCATGCGCCGCGGTCTCGATGAGACTGTTGTGGCGCGGATCTGGCGCTACAACGTGGAACCGTTCGTGGAAGACCAGTTCTTCGGCGACCAGGCCCGAATCGATCGGTTCCGCTGGGCCGAGGCGTGGCGGCGGTACCAGGACTGGTCCGGCTCCCAGGGGTCGTCGAACGCGGACGCTGAGGAGTGAACTCGTCGACGCTCGTGCTGCACGAGCATTCGTCGGCGATCCATACCCTGCCCGACCAGAGCGCGAGGGCACTGACCACGGTCGCCCCGCACGCACTGTCGGTGGCGCCGACCGCGCGGGCCGGGGAATGGAAGATCTCAGCGACCAAGTTCGTCGGGTCGGTCTCGGTCACAGGTCTCCGCGTGCTCATACGTCCCAAGGTCCGTCCGGAGAACGTGTTCCTGTTCCTCTCGGCCGGCCTTCCTCACTCCGCATGGCGGGACGAGGCATTCGACTACGCCGCTGACGGAGATCTGCTTCCCGCTGTGCTCAGCTTCTTCGCGCGGACGGTCGAGACCACGCTCGCCCGAGGGGTGCTGAGGTCCTACCGAGAACGACACGAAGCCCTTGCCACCGTCAGAGGTCGCATCGACTTCCCGGCCCAGCTCCGGCGGGCGGCACTCGATCTCCCGGTCGCGTGCCGATACGACGATTACACCACCGACAACGACGAAAACCGCTACCTCCGCGCCGCCGTCCGTTCGGCCTTACGCTCACCCCAACTGCCGCCGCCGGACCGGCATCGCCTGATCCGCGCCTTGGCCGGGCTGGACGAGGTGGCCGACACCGCGCCCACGGCGGATGATATCGAGCGCATCATCATGACCCGACTCAACGAGCATTACCGGCCCGCGCTGCGACTTGCCGAGATCGTCCTGCGGAACCTGTCTCTGGTCGATATCGAGGGACGTCGATCCGCCTCTGCCTTCCTCGTGGACATGCCTGATCTGTTCGAGCGGTGGGTCAGCGGAGGACTCGCGGCGCGGCTGCGGGGACGGCTCCACGTCGACACCCAGACCCATCGCAGGCTCGATGTCGGTGGCCGTATCCCGTTGCGCCCCGACCTGGAGTTCCGGCGTCGTAGCGAAGTCGTCGGTGTCGCTGACGTCAAGTACAAAATCAGCGACGACGCCAGGGCCCGTGGCGACGACTATCGCCAGGTGCTCGCCTATACCGTCGCGCTCGGTCTCGACGACGGTGTGCTCATCTACTGCCGAGCCGGGGACGGACGCTCGGAGAGCGCCGCCACTGTCGTTCGCAGCGGGACCCGACTGCACGTCCTCACGATCGATGCCGGCGGCACCATCGACGCCGTGCTGACCGATCTTGACGTTCTGGCGGATTCCATCGCCGCACGCTGTAGTTCCGCAGCACTACCGATCGGGGGCTCCCCATGACAACCGGATCCACCCAGCAGGTGGCGGCTCACGCCCGTCGCCTCGTCATCGAACAGATCGAGCGCCGCGGCGGCACGGCTCGCGAAGTTCCGGTCGGACGCCGTACCGAGGTGCATATGGACGGCCCGGACGGCCTCCGCCGGCTCCGGGTGGTGAGTCGGCGTCGCGGGGACTGGCAGTCCAGTATCCGCAACGGAGACACCGAGACTGAGCCCGATCGCTTCTGGGTGTTCGTCGACCTGTCCACCGAGCGTCCCGAGTTCCACATCGGGGCCGAGGAGGAGGTAGTGCACGGCATCCGCACCCGGCATGAGGCGTACCTCCGTCGCAACGGCGGCCATCGTGCATTCAACGACGCCTCGCTGCACTGCAGCATCCGGACCCGCGACATCGATGGATACGCCCGACGCTGGGACCTGCTCGGATTCGATTAGAAGAGCGTTGTTCGGACAGCACAACACCATCGGACGCGATCAGTTACCGACAGAAGTGTCAGAGGGCGCGAGCACACTCCACTCAGGCGGACACTGACCGAGCCGATGTGGGTCGACGAGCTGGAGCAGCTCGCGGTCGACACGACCACGGCCATGCTGGCAGCGGGAGGCTGGGTCCCTCCCCCGACCGCGCACTTCCTCTGCGCGGAGCTACCGCGGCTGCCCTACGTCGGCTACCTGCGCACCCGGCCGTTCTACCGCGGCGAGGACGCCCACCGTGCGATCGCCGGTCTGGGCTGGATGGCGTCGATGGCGCAGACGTCGCGCCTGGTGCTGGTCTGGGAACAGGCCGACCTCTCGGTCGCGCTGGAACGGCCGTCTCCGCTGCCGTCCGGGCTGGTCGTCGTCGACGTCCCGCGCGACGGTGAGCACGAGGTCCGCTGGCACCCGATGCAGGTCGTCGAGACCGGCACGACGCTGGCCGGTCTCCCGACTGCGGTGCCGGAGTGGGGCCTCCGGCAGCGGATCCCGGGTGGTCGGCTGCCGGAATCGATCGTCGATCTGGTCGCGCTGTGGCGTGAGGAGCGCACCTGGTCCGACGTCCGTGAGTTGGCCGACCTCTACCTGACGATGGTCGAGGACGGCTACGAGCCGGGCTGGCGGGGGCGCCCGGAGCATGATCACGAGCTGCCGCTGTGGCGGCGGGTCGTGGCCGAGCTGCCGGGCACGGTGTTCGAGATTCAGGAGTCCGCGTAGGCGTCGTCCCAGCCGTCGTCGGTCTCGTCGGCGAACGGGTCCTCGTGGGCGTGGTCGACGTCGCGGTCCGCGGCGGTGTCCTGGCTCGCCTCGTACACCTCCTGGGCGTGGATCTCGTCGAGCGCACGGCGGGCGCGGCTGACCGCGTCCTCGGACTCGGCGGAGGTGGGCACGCGGACGTCGTCCTCGTGCCGCTCCCGGGGTTCGGCCGCGGCGAGGTCGCGGACGTCGTCCACCGCCGTCTCCAGGACCGGCCCGATGCGGTCAGCCAGATCGAGGTCGTCGTGGTGGACCTCGTCGAGGTCGTGCTCAGGATCCGGCCGGTACTCGTCCTCGTCGCGCATGGCCTCGTCGTGCGCGGCCAACCACTCGTCAGCCGAGACCCGGTCATCGGGGTCGTCCCGGTCGGCAGTGCGATGGGCCAGGGCGATGAGCGCCCGGTCGTGCTTCTCCCGGTCGACGGCGGTCCGCAGGAGCCAGCGTCCGCGGGCGGCCTCGACCTGTCCCAGCTCACCGACGCGCTGGTCCAGTTCGGCGGCCAGCGCGGCGGCGGCGCTCTCGGTCCGGCGCAGGACGGCGGTGTGCCGATGGTGCTCGGCGGCCTGGCGGGTCCCGGCGAGTTCGTTGGCGACGTAGCGGGGCGCGCCTGCTGCCGCTCCTAGGCCCGCACTCGCATCCGCAACGCCCCGTCGGACAGCTCGAACTCCTCCCGATCCGCCCGCGGCCGCCCCAACGCCTCCCACCCCGCGCAGTACGCGGCGTGATGCTCGACCATCCCCGGCTTCGGCGCGGCGCCGAGGACGTCGAGGGCGTCGGTGGGGCCGGCTTCGGCGTCGTCGGTGTCCTCGCGGCCGGTCAGCGCCCGGCAGGCCGCGACCGCGCCGGCCTTGCGTTCCCACTCGGCGCGGGCCTCGATGTCGTCCCGGTCGGGGACCTGGCCGAGGAGGTCGACGGCCCAGCGCGGCGGCTCGGCGGCGGCTTGGGCGCCCAGGTCGGCGGTGCGCTGGTCCAGGTGCTCGGCGAGCCTCGAGGTAGCGGGTCATCTGCGGGTCGTCGAGCTGCGGAACGCGGTCGGTCCACGTGCCGACCTGCGGCTCGAATCGCTGCCGGTCGCGCATCCGGGCGTGGATCACGTTGGTCAGATTCCGCGCCCCGGCGAGCGGCTGCCCGGTGATCGTGTCGTGCAGGACGGTGTAGGGGTCGGGGCCGGACACCTCCGCGCGGCGGAGTGGGTGGGTGAGCGAGGTCGAGGCGTCCTCGGCGGCGAGCTGGTCGCGCTGCTCGAGGGTCAGGACACCGGTGTCGGTGAGCCGGTCCAGCCACGCGGTGGTGCGGCGGACCGACGCCTGGTGCGCGGCGTCGGCGAACAGCTCGGCCGCCGTCGCCACCGATCCGGCCCAGTCCGCGGACTCCTCAGCGAACGCGAGCGCAGACCGGTCCGGCTCGGCCAGCTCCGGCGCCGTTGTCAGGACGGCCTTCGGGGAACGGTGCAGCTGGTGGCGATCGCTGCCGTCCGCGGCGTCGGGCAGCTCGGTCACGGTCGCGACGTAGGCGGTGTTGGCGTCGACGCCGCGGGTCAGGCCGACCAGCGCGGCGGCGTGGTCAGTACGGTCAGTGATCACCGAATGGCTCGTCTGGACGGTGGCGCCCTGCCCGCAGTACCGGGTCAGGAGGACGTCGATGCTGCCCTTCTGGCGACCCGCGGGCCTGGGCTGGAGACGAGCCATGACACGAACGCTACGGGCGCTCGAGTCATGCTCCGTGTCACGAGTCTGTCTGTCGATCTTGCCGCAGACTGCGTTCGTGCTGGTCAGAACCTGGAGCGGGCGACGGGAATCGAACCCGCGTAGCCAGTTTGGAAGACTGGGGCTCTACCATTGAGCTACGCCCGCATGCCCGCACCACAGGTCCGGACATCCGAAAGGGTAGCCCATCTCGAACTCGTGAACGTCGCCACCCCTGGGTACGTATACCAGGACGACGAGGACGTTCAGGAGGATCCGGACACCGATGAGGGCGCCCCACCGCAGACTGCGGTCCGTCGACGCCGCGGCGGCCGAGCCCGGCCTGGACTCCGAGTCCGGGTTGCGGGCCGCGTACAACGCCCACGGCGCCGAGCTCTACCGCTACGCCCTGCGCCAGCTCGGCGACGAGGGCGCGGCCCAGGAGGCGGTGCAGGAGGTGTTCCTGCGGGCATGGCGGCGCGCCGACAGCTACGACGCGAGCGTCGCGAGCCTGCGGGTGTGGCTGTTCGCGATCGCCCGCAACGTGGTGATCGACGAGATCCGCAGGGTCGCGGCCCGGCCGTGGCGGCGCCGGCTCACCGACGAGCCCGAGGCAGGGACCGACGCGATCGGCCCGGCCGACGACGCCCTCGTCGACGCCTGGCTGGTCGAGGAGGCGCTGCGACGGCTGCGGCCCGAGCACCGCCAGGCGATCGTCGAGGCGTACCTGCGGGGGCGTCCGCACGCGGAGATCGCGGCGGAGGCGGGCGTGCCGATCGGTACCGTCCGCAGCCGTGTCTTCTACGGGTTGAAGGCACTGCGACTGGCGATGGACGAGATGGGAGTGGAACCGTGACGGGCGACGAGCACCGCGCTCTGCGCGAGTCGCTGGGCGACCTCGCGATGGGCCGGCTGCACGGGGACGAGCGCGCGACCGTCGAGGCGCACCTGCAGGGCTGCCCCGACTGCCGCGACGAGCTGGCGGCCATCGCGAGCGTGCTGCCCGCGCTGCGCTCCGTCGATCACGACCGCCTCGACCACTCCCCCGCGCCCCCGCCCGACCTCGGCGACCGCATCGTGGCCGCGGCGCGCGCCGAGCGGCCGGAGCGACGGCGCCGGCCGCGCCTGCTGCCCGTGGCGGCCGCCGCCGCGGCGGCGCTGCTGGTCGGCGGCGTCGGCGGCTACCTCGTCGGTGCTCACGACCCCGTCCCGCGCGAGCCGGTCGCGGTCCAGGCGCTGGACCCCGCCGTCGAGGCCAGCGCGGTCGCGATCCCGCACACGTGGGGCGTGGAGATCGTGCTCGACGGCGACGGGTTCCGGTCCGGCGCGACGTACCGGGTCGTCGTCGAGGCCCGCGACGGGCGCGTCGTCAACGCCGGCGAGTTCATCGGGACCGGTGCGAGGCCGATGATCTGCAACCTCAACTCGTCGGTGCTGCGCGGCGACGCGGAGTCGTTCTCCGTCGTCGACGCCGGTGGCGGGACCGTCCTGCGCGGCGATCTCGCCGCTACCTGAGCCGGCGGGCGGCGCCGGCGACGAGCCCCAGCAGGAACAGGGTGCTGACCAGCGCCGTCCCGCCGGCCGAGACCAGCGGCAGCTGCTGGCCGGTGACGGGAAGCAGCCCGACGACGTAGCCGACGTTCATGGCCGCCTGCACGACGACCCAGGTGACGGTGGCGGCCGTGGTCAGCTGCAGGAACCGGTCGCGGGTGCGTGCCGCGACGCGCAGCCCGGTCCAGGCGAGCAGTAGGTACAGCCCGAGCACGGCCAGGCCGCCGAGCAGCCCGAGCTCCTCGCCGATCACGGCGAACACGAAGTCGTTCGCGGCGTTGGGCAGGTAGTCCCACTTCGCACGGCCCTGGCCGAGGCCGGTGCCGAACACGCCGCCGTCGGCGAGGGACAGCAGTGCCTGGCGCGACTGGTAGCCGGCACCGAGCTCGTCGCCGGCGCCGAGGAAGGTGCTGATCCGGTCACGCCGGTAGTCCGCGGTCAGGCCGAGGACCGCGACCCCGGCGAGCGCGCCGCCGGCGAGCCCGCCGAGCAGCAGCAGCGGGGCCCCGGCGAAGAACAGCAGTGACAGCACGACGACGCCGAGCGCGACCGTCGTGCTCAGCGCGGGCTGCAGCATGAGCAGCGCCGCGGCCAGCAACGCGACCGGGACGAGGGGCAGCACGGCGTAGCGGCCGTGGCGCACGGCCCGCCCGCGCAGCGCCAGGACGTGCGCGCCCCACAGCAGCAGCACGACCTTGACCGCCTCGCCCGGCTGCACCGTGAACCCGCCGACGGAGATCCAGCGCCGCGCACCGCCGCGCACCTCGCCGATGCCGGGGACCAGTACGACGACCAGCGCACCCAGGCACGCCAGCAGCAGCACCGGCGTCCACCGGCGCAGCCGGGCGGGCGGCACCCACATGCCGAGGGCGAACGCGCCGAGGCCGAGCACCAGGAAGACGAGGTGCCGCACGAAGACGGTCAGCACCATCCCGTCGGCGACGGTCCGGCCGCCCGCGGACGCCGACAGCACCATGACGACGCCGATCGCCAGCAGCGCTCCGGTCGTCCCGAGCAGCAGGTGCAGCGGTGGCACGCGGCGCAGCCGGGCCGCCACGCCCGCCCCGGGGCGACCGGCACGGCCGGTGACCCCGCGGGCGTCGCGCTGTCTCGGCACCGTCACCCGATCAGTGTCGGGGCGAACCGGGCGGATGTGTCGCAACCGGACGTCCCGGCGCGTCGGGCAACGGTGCGACCGTCAGACCGCGCGGGCGTGGACGACGAGGTTGTCGACGTAGCTGCGGGCGCCACGGTCGAACTCCCCGGCGCAGGTGACCAGCCGCAGCAGGTCCGGCGACGCGGCGCCGAACACCGCGAACGTCGGGAACCGGTCCTTGGGCACCTGCTCGACGCGCTCGACCGCGTAGCGCAGCACGGTGCCGTCGCTGCGTCCGACCTCGACGACGTCGCCCGGGCCGAGGGCGCGCACGTCGAAGAACACGGCCGGTCCGTCGCGGGAGTCGACGTGTCCCATCAGGACGGTCGGCCCCGGGTTGCCGCCGCGGTCGAACCAGCCGACGCGGTCGAAGTCCTGCGGGACCTCGGCGGTGCCGTCGCCGGCGACGCCCAGGCGCACGAGCTCGGCCTCGTCCACGCCCGCGGCGGGGATCCGCACCGAGGTCGGGACGACGTCCTCCCCCGGTCCGGCGGTCACCGGCACCTGCGTGACCGGACCGGCGGGCCGCTCCGGCGCCGCCGGCGTCGCGCAGCCGGCGAGCAGGAGCAGCAGCGCGACGACGCCCGGGAGCAGCAGGGCTCCCGGGCGCCGCCCGCGCGTGGTCTCAGCTCTGCGCACGACCCCGGCGGACCATCACGACGCCCGCTCCGGCTGCGGCGGCGACCCCGGCCGCACCGATCGCGTAGAGGGCGGTGGAGTCCGAGGACCCACCGGCGCCGGTCTCGACGCCGCCCATCGGGACCTCCTGCAGCTGGCCGCGCACGGCCCCTGCGGCGTAGTCGGCGGTGTGGGTGTCACCGGTGAAGCCGGCCGGGTTCGCCTCGACCTGCTTGAGCGAGAAGCCGGTGCCGGTGTCCTGGCCGTTGTCACCCTCGAGCCCGGTGGTGAAGGGGCCCTGCAGGCAGCCCGACGACGTGCGGGTGTCGCCCTCGCCCTCGGGGTTCGGGAAGGAGATCCGCGGCGGGCCGGGCTGACCGGCGGCCGCCTCGTGCATGTGCGTCGCGGTCGCGGCCGGGCTCTGGTACTCACCGGTCACGCCGCGCAGCGTGATGTCGTAGCAGATGATCTCCTCGTCGGAGTTGATCCGGAAGTTGAACTCACCGCTCGCACCCGGCTGGCCGGGAACCGACGCACCGTCGTTGTTGATGACGGTGTCGGGGGTGGCCATCACCGTGTACATGCTGGTGAACGAGTCGGGCTCGGGCACGTCCGCCTGCTGGGCGAACGCGACGCCCGCGGTCGCGGCGAAGCCGAGAGCAGTCGCGGCGGTGACGGCGGCGAGACGGGGGAGGGTGCGACGCATCGCGGGTCCTTTCCGGGAGGTTCGTCCTTCTTGACCATCTCTACGGCGGCCGGGGTGATCGCGTTCACGACTCACCCGGACGGGTCGTCGCACGGCGCCGGCTCACCTCACGCGGGGGGCGCGGGGCAGCGGGCTAGACTCCCGACGACGGGGTGTGGCGCAGCTTGGTAGCGCACTCGCTTTGGGAGCGAGGGGCCGTGGGTTCAAATCCCGCCACCCCGACCAGCGACGGACGAGCGCTCCGACCTGCTCAGAGCAGCTCGACGTACCCGTCGGTCCCGTGCACCCGGATGCGCTGCCCGTCCCGGATCTCCCGCGTCGCCCCGGCCACCCCGACGACGGCCGGCAGCCCGTACTCCCGGGCGACGACCGCGCCGTGGGTCATGGTCCCGCCGACCTCGGTGACCAGCCCCGCGATCGTCACGAACGCCGGTGACCAGCTCGGATCGGTCGCGACCGTGACCAGCACGTCGCCGGGCACGAGGTCGGCCCGGGCCATGTCCGGCACGACCCGGGCACGCCCCTCGACGGTTCCGCGGGACACCGCGATCCCGGCCAGCGCGCCGTCGGGGAGGTCGTCGCGGTGGAACGAGCCCGACAGCGTCTCGCCGTCGGAGGTCAGCACCCGGGGCGGGGTCAGGCGGCGGTGCGCGGCGTGGGTCGCCCGGCGCTCGCGGATCAGGTCGTGGTCCGCGCGGCCGCTGCGCGCGACCTCGCGCAGCTCGTCGTAGTGCAGGAAGAACGCGTCCGTGCGGCACCGCAGCACGCCGGCGGCGACCAGCCGGTCGGCCTCGGCGAGCAGGGCGCGCTTGTGGATCAGGTAGCGGCGCACCATGCCGAACTTGGGGTACTCGCGGAAGCCGATGAAGGTCCGCAGCCGGTCGATCATGGCGGCGGTCTCGTCGGCCCGTGCGTCCCCGCCGGGCAGCGCGCGCAGCCGGGCGAGCACGTCGCGGGCCGTGTCCTGCGCCCGCCGCTCCCCCTCGGCCGCCCGGCGGCGGCCCTCGCCGGGGGTGGCGGCGTCGACGTGGGACAGCAGCAGCGGGACGAGGGTGGCGGGTCGCTCGCTCCACCGCGTGCGGGCGATGTCGATCTCGCCGACGCAGCGGGCGCCGTAGGTGTCGAGGAAGCCGGTCAGGGCGTCGTGGGCGGCGCGTCCGCCGGGCAGGGCGGGCAGGCCGTCGAGGTCGTCGTCCTCGTGCAGGGCGCGCAGGTGGGCGACGACGGCGGGGTGCGGCCGGACCACGTCGGCGACGTCGAGCAGGGCGAGCCCCATCTCGGAGGTGACGTTGCCGGGCGCGGACAGGGTGAGGGTGTCCGCGGCGCCGCTCTCGCCGAGCCAGGTGTGCAGGTGCTCGTCCAGCCAGAACGAGGCGTCCATGGCGGTGGTGAACACGGCGTGGGCGCGCCGGTCGAACAGCAGCCGTCGCAGCTCCTGCATGTCCTCGTCGAGGAACGCGAACAGGTCCTCGCCGTGCCGGCCGGCGACGTCGCGCTCGGCGGCGGCGAGGGACGCGCGGCTCTCGGCGACCAGCTCGCCCACCAGGCCGGGGTCTGCGTCCAGCCAGGACGACGGCGCCGGTGCGGCCGGGCCGGCGACCGGCGGCGCGTCGCCGAACGCGCCGCGGCCCAGCACCGTCTCGACGGCGTCGCGCACGAGCGGGTCGGACCGGCCCATCATCTCCAGCAGGCCCGCGCGGGCGGTGGGGTCCGCGAGCGCACCGCTGATGTCGACGAACAGCCTGCTGCCGGCCTCGGCCATCGGCCGCGGGGTCGTCCGCTGCCAGTACGAGCGCCCCAGCGGGGTCATGGCGTCGGTCATCATCTGCTGGTGCCCGACCGAGAGGTACACGCGCAGCGCGTCGTCCCCGGCCTGCGGGACGGGGAACAGCGTGGTGATCGGGCGGGCCTGCACGATCGCGAACCCGTCCGCGGTGCGGCACCACTCGACGTCCTGCGGCACGCCCAGCCGGGCCTCGATGCGCCGGCCCAGCGCGACGAGGGCGAGGACCTCGTCGTCGTCCAGCACGGCGGCTGGCGCGGTCGCCACGGAACGCTCGAGCACCGCGCCGTCGCGCACCGTCCAGCGGTCGGGGTCCGCGACGCCGGAGACCAGCGCCTCGCCGAGCCCGGGGACGGCCTCGACGACGGCCGTGCGCCGGTGCGAGGTCACGGGGTCCGCGGTGAACAGGACGCCGGACGCCCGGGGCGCCACCATCCGCTGCACGACGACGGCCATCCGCACGTCCCGCTCGTCGATCCCGTGGCGGCGCCGGTAGGTCACCGCGCGCTCGGTGAACAGCGACGCCCAGCACCGCGCGACGTGCGCGAGCACCGCCGCGGCGCCGACGACGCCGAGATAGGTGTCCTGCTGGCCCGCGAACGACGCGTCCGGGAGGTCCTCGGCGGTCGCGCTGGAGCGCACCGCCCAGGCGGTGCCGTCGCCGGCCGCGGCCAGTGCGCCGGTCAGCTCCGCCGCGGCGGCGTCCGGGACGGGCAGGGCGGCGATCAGCGCACGCACCTCGGCGCTAGCCGTGGCGATCGCGGCGCGGTCCGCGGGATCGGCCGCGCCGAGGCGGGCCAGCAGCCCGTCCAGACCCGGCGCCCCGGCGACGGCGGCGGCGAACGCGTGCGTCGTCACGCAGAACCCGGGCGGGACCGTGACCCCGGGTATGCGGGTGAGCTCCCCCAGGTGGGCGGCCTTGCCGCCCACCTCGCCGACGTGGTCGCGGCCGATCGCCGCCAGGTCCAGCACGAGCGGTGCGCCCCCGGTCATCCATCCCCCGTCCGTCTCGCCGCCGCAGGTCACGGCGGCGGAGACGGAGATCGTCCGGCACGACCGGGGGCTTGCCGCAAGCCCCGCCGGGCGCTATACGTTGAGCACGGGGTCAGTCCACCGGCCGCCACGGCCGCGGCGGCAGCGTCGGGAGCCCGCTGGGCGCGCACTGCCCGCCCCGCTCCCCCGCCAGCCGGAACACGAGCCACCCCGACACGGCCGCGAGCACCGACCCCGTCAGGATCCCGATCTTCGCCTCGGCGATCAGCAGCTCGTCGGTCAGCGCCAGCTCGGTCACGAACAGCGCCACGGTGAACCCGATGCCCGACAGCGCCGACCCGCCCAGCAGCTGGCCCCAGCGCAGCGTGTCCGGGACCCGGCCGAGCCCCGTGCGCAGGGCCACCCACGTCCCGGCGGCGACGCCGATCGGCTTGCCGACCACCAGGCCCAGCACGATCCCCCAGGTCAGCACGGAGGTCGCCGCGGCGGACAGGGTCTGGGCCGACAGCACCACGCCGGCGTTGGCGAGCACGAACAGCGGCACGATGACGTAGCTGCTCCACGGCTGGATCGCCTGCTGCAGCCGCTCGTTCGGCGACACGGCGGCGACGGCGACGGCGCGGGCGGTGCGGGCCCGCTCGGGGGTCGGGTCGAGCAGGAAGTTCTTCCCGATCCGCACGGCCTCGACCATCTCGGTGCGCCGCGGGGCGTAGGCGTTGACCAGCAGCCCGAGCGCGACGCCGACGACGCTGGGGTGGATGCCCGACCGCAGCACGGCGAGCCAGCAGAGCACGCCGACCACGGCGTAGAACGGCGTCCGCCAGAAGCGCACCCAGCGCAGCGCCAGCAGCCCCGCGAGCAGCACGAGCGCGACGACCATCGCCACGACGTCGACCTCGTCGGTGTAGAACAGCGCGATCGCGGCGACGGCGCCGATGTCGTCGACGATGGCCAGCGCCAGCAGGAACACGCGCAGCTGGTCCGGGCAGCGCGGGCCGAGCAGCGCCAGCACCCCGAGCATCACCGCGGTGTCGGTGGAGATCGCGATGCCCCAGGCGTTCGCCGCCTCGCCGCCGGCGTTGAGGGCCAGGAACACGAGCGCGGGGGCGACGAGCCCGCCGACCGCCGCGGCGGCCGGAGCGGCGAGCGCACGGAACCCGCGCAGCTCCCCGAGCGTCGTCTCGCGCGCGATCTCCAGGCCGACCGACAGGAAGAACAGCACCATGAGGCCGTCGTTGACCCAGTGACGCAGGTCCAGGTCGAGCGCGGTGCCGCCGAGGGAGACGGCGAGCCCGGTGTGCCAGAACGACTCGTAGCCACCGCCCAGGTTGGCCCACACCAGGGCGACGACGGCCGCGCCCACCAGCAGGACCGCCGATCCCGACTCGGTGCCGAGGAACCGCCGCGCGGCATCGGAGAGGTCGCCGCGCTCGGCTAGGGTCACCACCGCCATGCGCTGATCCTGCCCGGTCCCCGTGGCCCACGAGAAGGAGGCCGCCATCAGCCTCGATCCGCCGGTCGGACCGTACGACCACGTCCTGGGCCCGCCCGAGGCGGAGCTGACGCTGGTGGAGTACGGCGACTACGAGTGCCCGTACTGCCGCGACGCCGCGCCCGTCCTCGGTGCGGTCCGGGAACGCTTCGGCGACCGGCTGCGGTTCGTGTTCCGGCACTTCCCGCTGCACGAGGTGCACCCGCACGCGATCGCCGCCGCGCTCGCCGCGGAGATGGCGGGCTTCGAGGGGCGGTTCTGGGAGATGCACGAGTCCCTCTTCGCCCCCGGGCCGCCGCGGCTGGGCCAGGACGACCTGCGCGCGCACGCCGCCACCGCCGGGGTGCGCCCGGAGCGGGTCGTGTGGCCGGCGACGCGGCTGGCCGAGGACCGGGTGGAGGCCGGGTTCAACGCGGCCGTCCGCTCGGGCGTGCGCGGCACGCCGACGCTGTTCGTGGGCGGCGAGCGCTACCGCGGCGACGTCTCGGTGGAGGCGCTGAGCGCGGCGCTCGATCCGGCGCTCAGGCCGTGACGGACGGGCCGACCAGCATCACCGGGCACCCGGCGCGCTGGATCAGGCCCAGCCCCGTCGAGCCGAGCAGCAGACCGGAGAAGCCGCCCCGGCCCCGCGTCGCGACGACGACCAGGCGCGCCCGGGCGCTCGCCGCGGCCAGTGCCCGGCCGGGCTCGTCCCGTTCGACCGTCCGCTGCACGGCGACGTCGGGATAGCGCTCCGACCAGCCCGCGAGCCGCTCGGCCAGCGCCCGCTCCTCGGCCGCGCGCAGCCGCTCGAACGCGCCGGCCGCGGCGAGCGCCGGGGAGCGGCCGTCGTGCCAGGCGGACAGGGCGTGCAGGCCGGTGCCGTGCTCGGCGGCCGCGGCGAAGGCGTGCTCGAGCGCGACGTCGGACAGCGGGCCGCCGTCGACGCCGACCAGCACCGGCCCGTCCGACGCGGTCCCGCGCACCACGACGACCGGACACGCGGCGTGCGAGGCGACCGACAGCGTCACCGACCCGAGCGCGGTGCCCAGCGCGCCCCGCCCGGCCGAGCCGAGCACCAGCAGTTCGGCCGTACGCGACCGCTCGACGAGCGCGAGCGACGGCGCCCGCCGGTCCTCGGCGACGTCCACCGCGACCCCGGGGGCGGACTGCGCGGCGACCGTGCGGGCCGCCTCGAGGATCTCGCGGGCCTCGGCCCGGATCGACTCCTCGACGTCGTCGAGCAGGGGTGCGACGGCGGCGTCGGCGTAGAGCCCGGCGACGTCGAAGGCCTGCAGGATCATCAGGTCGGCGCCACGGGCGGCGGCCTCGCGGGCCGCCCACGCGACGGCGTCGCGCGCCGCGTCCGAACCGTCCACGCCGACGACGACGGTGCTCATCGTCCCGCTCCCTCCCCGGCCGGCCCCGTGTCGGCCGTGCACCCTCCACTGTGCTCCCGGCCGGGCCGCGTCGCGGCGTCGTCGGGGTGTGAGATGGGAGACCGCCGGCGGCCGTCGGCCCGCGCGGGCCGGGACGGGCACCCGGGGCCCCGGCGGTGATCGCTACGGTGACGCCGGCGACAGGGAGGTCCCATGCACGCACCGAGCGTTCTCATCGTCGGCGCCGGCTTCGGCGGGATCGCCGCGGCCATCGAGCTGCGCGCCCACGGCATCCGCGACGTCACGATCGTCGACGCCGCCGACGGCATCGGCGGCACCTGGCTGCACAACACCTATCCCGGTGCGGCCTGCGACGTACCGAGCCACCTGTACTCGTTCTCCTTCGCCCAGCGCACCGACTGGTCACGGCTGTGCTCCCCGCAGCCGGAGATCCTGGCCTACCTGCGCGGCGTCGCGGCCGAGTACGGCGTCGACGAGCTCGTCACGACCGGCGTCCGCATCGTCGACGCCCGCCGCGACAGCGCCGACGGGCCGTGGACGGTCACCGCCGAGGACGGCCGCACCTGGACCCCGGACGTGCTGGTCGTGGCCACCGGGCAGCTCAACCGGCCGGTGACCCCGGACATCCCCGGCGCGGACACCTTCGCCGGGCACGCGTTCCACTCCGCGCGCTGGGACCACGACCACGACCTCGACGGCCGTCGTGTCGCCGTGATCGGGACCGGGGCCAGCGCGGTCCAGTTCGTCCCGGCCATCGCGCCGCGCGTCGGGCGCATGACGGTGTTCCAGCGCTCGGGCAACTGGTTCCTGCCGCGGCGCAACCGCGAGTTCCCGGCCTGGTGGCGCACGGCGATCGCGCGCGTGCCCGGCCTGCAGCGGTGGCGGCGGCGCTTCATCACCGAGTACTGCGAGTCGCTGACGCTGATGATCCGCCACCCCGCCACCTGGGGACGGCTCGGACGGCTCTACGCGACGCTGTTCATGCGGGCGCAGCTGCGCGACCCCGAGGTCCGGCGCAAGGTCTGGCCGGACTACACCTTCGGCTGCAAGCGCATCCTGTTCAGCTCGCACTGGCTGCCGGCGCTGCAGCGCCCGAACGTCGAGGTCGAGACGTCGCGGATCGCGGCGATCGAGCCGCAGGGCGTGCGCACGCAGGACGGCACGCTGCACGAGGTCGACACGATCATCTGGGGCACGGGTTTCGCGACGACCGACTTCATGTTCCCGATGGAGATCACCGGGCCGGGCGGGCGCTCGCTGCGCGCGGAGTGGTCCGGCGGCGCGCACGCCTACCTGGGCATGACCGTGCCCGGCTTCCCGTCGCTGTTCGTGCTCTACGGCCCGAACACCAACACCTCCGGCGGCTCGATCATCCGCTACCTCGAACACCAGGTCCGCTACGTCCGCGAGGCGCTGCAGGAGGCGGCCCGGCGCGGCGCGACCGGGGTGGAGGTGCGCCCGGAGGTCGAGAAGGCCTACGACGAGCAGCTGCAGGCCCGCTTCCCCGGCACGGCCTGGACCCGGTGCGACTCCTGGTACAAGGACGAGAGCGGGCGGATCGTCACCAACTGGCCCGGCTACATGCGCGAGTACGACGAGCGCACCCGCCGGGTCGAGCCGTCGGAGTACGTCTTCCACTGAGCCCGCACGCGGAACCGCCCTCCGCAGCCCGTGGCGGCGGGGTGCGGAGGGCGGAGGTCACCGCGGGCGGTGTCAGTCGCAGCTGGTGGGGTTGTCGCGGTTCTGCGCCGCCCCGCCACCGAGGATGCCGAGCACGTTGCCGAGGGCGGCGTTGACGCCCGGGCAGATGTTGGCGTTGTTGAGCACGTTGACGTCGTCGAGGTTCACCAGGCCGAACTGGTCCCCGCGGGTGTTGCCGACGTCCTGGACGAACGAGTCACCGTCGTCGTCGATGTCCGGCGCCGGCGCTGCCGAGGCCAGCGGGCTGAAGGCGAGCATGGTCGCGACGACGGCGGCGCCGGTGACGGCGAGCTTCCTGCGCATGTCTTTCTCCCCGATCGTGTCCGGTGGGACGGACGTGCCTCACGAGTCTCGTGTGCACCACCGGGACGCCTGTGCGTCGCGGCAAGCGGACAGTAGGCAGTCGCTCACCAGCGGGGATACGCGGACGACACCAAAGGGTGACGTCGTGACCGCCGGTACCGAACGGGTGGTGTGAAACGGGTGCGGCCGGTTCCCGCAGGACACCGGACACCGAGCGTGGACGTCCCCGGGGCGACGGTCGCGATGCGTCACCGGTCGACCGGACGGGCACCGGGGGCCGACCACCCGCCGGAGTGAAACCGTGACCGGCGTGTCGCGGGTCGCGGCGTGTCGCGCCGGCACCGGACGGTCCGGGGACCGCGGCCCATCATGCCGTCGCGCCCCCGCCGGGCGGCGACGGGACCCGGCCGTCCGGCCCGTCGACCCCCGCCGCCTCCAGCAGCGCCGGCAGCACCGGGTTGGCCGCATCGCGCTTCCACGCCAGCGCCAGCGGCACGACCGGCGGGTCGCTCAGCGGCACCAGCACCACCCCGGGGGTGCGCAGCTCCGCGGTCGCCTCCAGGGCCAGCCCCACCCCCACCCCGGCGCCCACCAGCGACAGCAGCGTGTGCGTCTCGGGCGCCTCCTGCTCGATCCGGGGCAGGAACCCCGACCGCAGGCAGGCGGCGTCGACCGAGGTCCGCATGACGGCCATCCGCTGGGACGGGTAGGCGACGAACGGGTCGTGCGCGAGCTCGGCGAGGCCGATCTCCGTACGCCCGGCGAGCGGGTGCTCCTCGGGCAGGGCGGCCACCAGCCGGTGCCGCGCGATCTCGCGGACGGCCAGCCCGTCGTCGTCGACGGGGGTGCGGATCAGGGCCGCGTCGACGCGGTCGGCCCGCAGGTCCTCGGCCAGCTCCCCGGAGAACCGCCCGGTGACCAGCACCAGCCGCGCCCGCGGACGGCGGGCCCGGAACCGGCGGGCCGTGCGGTACAGGAACGTGTTCGAGCTCGGCCCGGCGAACCCGAGCCGGACCGAGCCGGTGCTGCCCTCGGCGGCCTCGCGGGCCGCGACGGCGGCGTCGGCCGCCGCGGCGAGTGCGCGCCGGGCCCGCGGCAGGAACGCCTCCCCCGCCGCGGTCAGGGCGACGGCGCGGGTGTGCCGGTCGAACAGCGTCGCGCCGACCTCGCGTTCGAGGCGGCGGATCTGCTGGGACAGCGGGGGCCCGGACACCTGCAACCGGGCGGCGGCCCGGCCGAAGTGCAGCTCCTCCGCGACGACCACGAACGACTCCAGCTGCCGCAGCTCCACCGCCACATCATGTCGCCCGTCCGACAGGAACGGAAGCAGATGCGTCCCGATGACGACACGATGTTGTTCTACCGTTGCGTGGTGGCGGTCACGACAGCGTCGTCGGGGCCGCCCTCTCCGATCGTGCAAGGGAGCACCGGGTTGACCACGAGCACCCCCATCAGCACACCGTCGATGCGGCGCAAGGCCGGGATCGCCTCGTTCGTCGGCACCACCATCGAGTGGTACGACTTCTACATCTACGGCACCGCCGCCGCGCTGGTGCTGGGCCCGCTGTTCTTCCCGAACGCCTCCCCCGCCGCGGGCGTGCTGGCGTCGTTCGCGACGTTCTGGGTCGGGTTCCTCGCCCGCCCGATCGGCGGCATCGTCTTCGGGCACCTGGGCGACCGGCTCGGCCGCAAGACCGCCCTGGTCGCGACGCTGCTGCTGATGGGCGTGTCCACGCTGGCCATCGGCCTGCTCCCGGTCTACGACGACATCGGCGTCCTCGCGCCGGTGCTGCTCGTCGTCGCGCGGCTGGTGCAGGGCCTGGCCGTCGGCGGCGAGTGGGGCGGCGCGGTGCTCATCGCGTCCGAGCACGCGTCGAAGAACCGCCGGATCCTCTACGGCGCGTTCGCCCAGCAGGGCAGCCCGGCCGGGCAGATGCTCGCCACCGGCTCGTTCGCGCTCGTCGCGATGCTGCCGGAGGAGGCGTTCCTGTCGTGGGGCTGGCGGGTGCCGTTCCTGGTGTCCGCGGCGCTGGTCGTCGTCGGCCTGGTGATCCGGCTGCGGATCGAGGAGAGCCCCGCTGTGGTCGCGATGCGCTCGCGCGGCACCACGTCCCGCTTCCCGCTCGCCGAGCTCTTCCGGGAGCGGACGATGCTGGTCGTGGTCTCGGTCGGGGCGTGCGCGCTCGTCGCCGCCGCCGCGTACTTCAAGAACACCTTCGCGCTGTCCTGGGCGGTCAACGACCTGGGCTTCGACCGCCAGGTGTTCCTCAACGTGGTGCTGATCAGCTCCACCGTGCAGTTCTTCACCCAGCCGCTCGGTGCGTTCATGGCGACCTGGTGGAACCCGCGCAAGGTCGTCACGGCCCTGCTGCTGATCGAGCTGCCGCTGTTCCCGGTGATGTTCTGGCTGATCTCCAGCGGCAGCTTCGGGCTGGCCGCGCTGGGCATGGCGCTCGCGACGCTGCCGCACACCATGTACTACGCGATCCTGGCCGGGATGCTGGCCGAGGCGTTCCCGGCGCGGATGCGCTACACCGCGATCTCGCTGTCCTACGCGCTGGCCGGGACCCTGTTCGGCGGCACGGCCCCGCTGATCGGGCAGTCGCTGCTGGCCGCGACCGGGTCGATCGTGCCGGTCGTCGCGTACTCGCTGCTCATCGTGGTGGTCTCGCTGCTCTCGGCCCGCTGGGTGCTCGCCCGCGGCCCGGTGCCCGACGACGAGCGCGTCCCCGCCCCGGCCGGCAGCGCCGCCACCGGGAGCACCGCATGAGCCTGCCCGAGCCCGAGGTCCCCGCCGTCGCGACCGCGCTCGCGGCGCGGCTGCGCGAGCTCGTCGCGGCGGACCCGCACCGGCCGATGGTCACCGAGGACCCGGGCGGCGCCACCGCGACCCGTGCGGAGTTCGACGCCCGCACGAACCGGCTGGCCCGCGCGTTCGCCGCACGCGGGGTGGGCCGCGGCGACCTCGTGTCCATCGCGCTGCCGAACACCGCCGCGCACCTGGAGTGCTCGGTCGCGGCGTGGAAGCTGGGCGCCGTGCCGGCGCCGCTCTCGGCGCGGCTGCCCGCCGCCGAGCGGGACGCGGTGCTCGCCGTCGCGGCGCCGGCGCTCGTCGTCGACGGCGCGCTCCCCGACACCTCCGGGTTCGGCGACGGCCCGCTGCCCGACGTCGTCGGGCCGTCCTGGAAGGCCCCGACCTCCGGCGGGTCCACCGGCACGCCGAAGGTGATCGTCGCGGGCCAGGCCGGCTGCGTCGAGCACGTGCTGGCCCGGGCCGACGGGCTGCGCATCGACCGCGACGGCGTCTTCCTGTGCACCGCGCCGCTGCACCACAACGCGCCCTACATGTTCTCGCTGATGGCGCTGCTGCAGGGCCACCACGTGGTGCTGATGGGCCGCTTCGACGCCGCCCGCACCCTCGAGCTGGTCGGCGCGTACGGCGCCACCTGGCTCTACGCGGTGCCGACGATGATGGGCCGGATGCTGCGCCTGCCCGAGCAGGACTGGGCCGCGGCCGACGTGTCGAGCCTGCGCACCGTCCTGCACGTCGGGGCGCCGTGCCCGCCGCAGGTCAAGCGCGGCTGGATCGAGCGGGTCGGCGCCGAGACGGTGTTCGAGATCTACTCCGGCACCGAGTCCCAGTCCGGCACGGCGATCGACGGCCGCGACTGGCTGGCCCGCCCCGGGTCGGTCGGGCGCGTCGTGCGCGGCGAGATGCGGGTGTGCGACGACGACGGGCGCGAGCTCGGCCCCGGCGAGACCGGCGAGATCTGGATGCGCTCGGGCGGCGCGCCCACCTACCACTACCTCGGCGCCGAACCCCGCGAGCGCGACGGCTGGGAGTCACTGGGCGACATGGGCTCCTTCGACTCCGACGGCTACCTCTACCTGGCCGACCGCCGCTCGGACATGATCCTCGTCGGGGGCGCGAACGTGTACCCGGCCGAGGTGGAGGCCGCGCTGACCGCGCACCCGGGGGTCCGCGACGCCGTCGTCGTCGGGCTGCCGGACGCCGACTACGGCTCGGTGGTGCACGCGGTGGTGCAGGGCGACCCGGACGTCGCGGCCCGGCTGCCCGCGTTCCTCGACGACCGCCTCGCCCGGGCCAAGCAGCCGCGCAGCATCGAGGTCGTCGACCACCCGCTGCGCGACGACGCCGGGAAGGTCCGCCGCTCGGAGATCGCCGCGCGTGCCGCCGACGCCGCACGGCGCGCGACGACCGGGCGTGCGACAGGATGATCCCCATGACCGAGCTCCTGGCCCGCCTGCGGGACCTGCAGGTGTCCTCCCTCTGCGACGCCGACAAGTCGCTGCCCGTCGTCGACCCGCGGATCCGGGCACTGGTCCCGGACGTGTCGATGGCCGGCCCAGCGGTCACGGTGTCCTGCGTGGACGACCACCTGCCGATGTTCGCGGCGCTGGCCGCGGCCGGGCCGGGGTCGGTGCTCGTCGTCGCGGGGGCCGGGGGTCACCGCGCGGTGTCCGGTGAGCTGTTCGCGACCGAGGCGCACCGGCGCGGTCTGGCCGGGATCGTCGTCGACGGGCTGGTCCGCGACGTGCGCGGGCTGCGCGCCATCGGGCTGCCGGTCTTCGCCCGCGGCACCTGCCCGGCGTCGGGCAGCACCCGCGACCCGGGGACCGTGGACGAGCCGGTGTCCTTCGGCGGGCTGGTCGTGAGCCCGGGCGACCTCGTCTGCGGCGACGACGACGGCCTGCTCATCGCCCCGCCGGACCGGCTCGCCGGGATCGTCGACACCGCCGAGGGCATCGAGGCCGCCGAGCGGGCGCTGGTCTCGGCCATGCGCAACGGCCACGACCTGCACTCGCTGACCACGGTGGCCGAGCACGTCGCCGCGCTGCGCCGGGGCGAGCCCAGCGCGCTCGGCTTCAAGGTCTAAACGGCGCTCAGGCCGCGGACTCCCAGCTGAACTCCTCGGCCATCGCGCCGGCGCAGTCCGGGCACGGCACCGCGACGCCCGCGGTCTCGTCCCCGGGGAGCTCGGCCTGCGCGCCGCAGCCGGCGCACCGCTGCCAGGACACCAGTTCTCCGTCCATGTAATCGAGGGTGAACCACAACCGTGTAGTTCGCAACCCCGCAGGTCAGACGTCGTCGACGAGGTCCGCGACCGAGGAGACCACCCGGGTGGGGCGGAACGGGAACCGGTCGATCTCGTGCTCCTTGGTGATGCCGGAGAGCACGAGGACGGTGCGCATGCCGGCCTCGAGCCCGGCGAGGATGTCGGTGTCCATCCGGTCGCCGATCATCACCGTGGACTCCGAGTGCGCCCCGAGCCGGTTGAGCGCGGCCCGCATCATCAGCGGGTTCGGCTTGCCGACGAAGTAGGGCTCCACCCCGGTGGCCTTCGAGATCATCGCCGCGACCGAGCCGGTGGCGGGCAGGATCCCCTCCGGCGACGGGCCGGTGGCGTCGGGGTTGGTCGCGACGAACCGCGCACCCTGCTCGACCAGGCGCATCGCCGTCGCGATCGAGGAGAAGCTGTAGGTGCGGGTCTCGCCGAGCACGACGTAGTCGGGGTTGCGGTCGGTGATGACGTAGCCGATGTCGTGCAGCGCGGTCGTCAGCCCGGCCTCGCCGATGACGTAGGCGCTGCCCTGCGGCCGCTGCTCGCCCAGGAACGCCGCCGTCGCCAGCGCGGAGGTCCAGATGGCCTCCTCCGGCACGTCCAGCCCGGTCGCCTGCAGGCGGTGGCGCAGGTCGCGCGGGGTGTGGATGCTGTTGTTGGTCAGCACCAGGAACGGGATGCCCTTCTCCCGCAGGCGCGAGAGCAGCGCGTCCGCGCCCGGGACGATGCTGCCCTCCCGGACGAGGACGCCGTCCATGTCGGTCATCCAGCACGCGATCGGCTTCTGATCCACCACGCCGCGACCCTATCCCCGCGACGGTTGGCAGGCCGGGCACCAGAACAGGTTGCGCGCCGCGTGCTCGCGGTGGCGCACCCCGGTGCCGCAGACCAGGCAGGGCAGGCCGGCGCGCCGGTAGACGTAGACCTCGCCGCCGTGCCGGTCACGGCGTGCGGCCTGCCCGCGCCGGCGCGGGTCGTGCTCGGGCGCGACGGTGTCGATCCGGTTGCGCCGCACGCCGTCGCGCATGAGGACGACGAGGTCGGCCCACATCGCGTCCCAGGTGGCGCGGTCGAGCTCGCGGCCCGGCAGCTGCGGGTCGAGACCGTGGCGGAACAGCAGCTCCGCGCGGTACACGTTCCCGACCCCGGCCAGCACCTTCTGGTCCATCAGCAGCGTCGCCAGCGGGCTGCGCGAGCGCGACACCCGCTCCCACACCCGCTCCGGCTCGGCGTCGGGGCGCAGCGGGTCCTCCCCGAGCCGGGCCCGCAGCGCGCGGGCCTCGGCCGGGGTGATGAGCTCGCACGCCGTCGGGCCGCGCAGGTCGGCGTAGTGGGTCTCGCCGACCAGCCGCATCCGCAGCTGCCCGACCGGCTCCGGGGCCGGCAGCGGGTGCTCGACGAACGTGCCGTACAGCCCCAGGTGGACGTGCACGACGCGGTCGCGGCCGTAGCGGTGGAACAGGTGCTTGCCGTGGGCCTCGGCCCGGGTGAGCACCGCGCCGTCGAGCAGCGCCGCGGACTCGGCGAAGCGGCCCTGCGGGCTGGACACGCCGACCGGCCGGCGGGCGAACAGCTTCTGGTGCAGCCGCGCCAGCCGGTGCAGCGTGTGCCCCTCGGGCATGTCAGGCCGTCACTGCTTCGGCAGCTCGATCTCGCCGGTCCGCTCGTAGTCCAGCATCTGGTCGATGCGCCGCTGGTGGCGCTCGTCGCCGGAGAACGGGGTGGCCAGGAAGGCGTCGACGATCGCGACGACCTCGGTGAACGAGTGCTGCCGCGCGCCGACGCCGATGACCTGGGCGTCGTTGTGCTCGCGGGCAAGCTTCGCGGTGGCCTCGTTCCACGCCAGCGCGGCGCGGATGCCGGCCACCTTGTTCGCGGCGATCTGCTCGCCGTTGCCGGATCCGCCCAGCACGATGCCCAGCGAGTCCGGGTCGGCGACGACGCGCCGCGCCGTCTCGATGCACCAGGCGGGGTAGTCGTCGAGGGCGTCGTAGGTCGGAGCCCCGACGTCGACCGCCTCGACACCCTGCTCGGTCAGGTACTCGACGAGCTTGCCCTTGACCTCGAAACCGGCGTGGTCACTGCCCAGGTAGACGCGCACGGGGCACGATCCTCCCCCATGCGGATCAGCGGCGTGGACGGGGTCCCGGGTGGCTGGGTGGTGTGCGTGCTCTCCGGCACCGGACGGGCACGCGAGGTGAGCTGGACCGTGGTGCCCGACGCGGCCGCGGTGCTGGTCGCGACCGCCGGGTGCGACGCCGTCGGGGTCGACGTCCCGCTGTCGGTCCCGGCCGGTGCGGACCGGCGCGAGGCCGAGCGGCTCGCCGCCGCGCGCCTCGGCCGGGCCCGGTCGTCGCTGTTCCCGACCCCGCCCGCGGCCGTGCTCGGCGCCGGGTCCTACGCCGAGGCCTGCGCCGCCGCGCAGGCCGTCACCGGGAGGAGGATCAGCCTGCAGACCTGGTACATCGTGCCGAAGATCGCCGAGTTCCAGCGGGTGGCGCTGCCGGCGTCGGTGGTCGAGGCGCACCCGGAGCTGACCTTCCGCACGATGGCGCCCGGCGTCGCGTTCGCGTCGAAGAAGACCGCGCGCGGGGCCGGGCAGCGGGTCGCGGCGCTGTCGGGCTGGGTCGCGGTCGACGGGCTGCTCGGCGACCTGCCCGCCGCGGCCCGCCTCGACGACGTCCTGGACGCCGCCGCGTGCGCCTGGACCGCGGAGCGGGTGGCCCGCGGCACCGCCGAGCTGCTGGGCCCCGGGACCGACCGGCTCGGCCGGTCGACCGCGATCGCGGTCTGACCGGCACCCTGGTCGTCGTGGACGGACGCTGGACCGGGCTCGCCGACGGGGTGCTGGCCCGCCGGCACGACGAGCTGGACCTGACCACCGGGCTGGTCCTGGGCTGCACGCGGGCGCTGGTCGTCGACACCCGCGGCGACGAGGTGCAGGGCGCCGAGCTCGCGGCGGCCGTGCGCGCGGTGACGGACCTGCCGGTGACGGTCGTGCTCACCCACGCCCACTTCGACCACTGCTTCGGGACGGCGGCGTTCCCCGGCGCGCCGGTGTACGCCCAGGCCGGCTGCGCGGGCGCCCTGCTCGCGACGACGGCGGCGCAGCGCGCGTACTGGGTGCGGCACTACCGCGACGCCGGCACGACCGCCACCGCCGCCGCGCTCGCCGCGACCACCCCGGTGCTCCCCGACCGCCCGGTCTGCCCCCGCCCGGGCGACCGGCACGTGCTCGACCTGGGCGGGCGCACCGTCGAGCTCGTCCACCCCGGCCCCGGGCACACCGGCCACGACCTCGCCGTGCGGGTGCCCGACGCCGGCGTCCTGTTCGCCGGGGACCTGCTGGAGAACGGTGCGCCGCCCTCGGCGGGCCCGGACGCCTGGCCGCGGCGCTGGCCGGACGCGGTCGCGCTGCTGCTCGGCACCGGACCGCGGGTGCTCGTGCCCGGGCACGGCGACCCGATGACGGCCGGGCAGGCGGCGGACCAGCACGCGGAGCTGGCGCGCGCGGCCGGCGGCGCCGGGCGGGACCGGCCCTGACCCGCCCGCGCGGCCCCTCACCGGGCCGGCCGGTCGGTCGGTCCGTACGCCGGGCGGGCCGGGGCACCGGGCGCCCGTGCGGGCAGCGCGCGGGCGACGCGGTCGGCGAAGCCGGACGGGTCCGGGCCGGGCCGCGCCGCCCGGCGCAGCCGGTAGAGCTCCACGGTGGGCGCGCCGTCGCGGGCCGGGAGCGCGAGCGGGGCGGTCCGGGCGTCGTCCGGCGCGGCCCGCCGCAGCTCGACCGTCGGCGGGTCCACCGGTCCGGGCCCCCGACCGGCCGCGACGGCCGCGGCCACCGCGGGAGCGGGCAGGTGGCGGCGCAGCGCGAGGACCGCGGGCAGGCCCAGTGCCGGCCCGGCCGCCAGCACGACCAGGGCGCCCCGCCACCCGGCCAGGTCCGCGACGAGCGGGACCGTCGCGATCGCGGCGACGGTGAGCAGGAAGCCCAGCGCCGTCTGCACGGTCAGGGCGGTCCCGGTGTAGCGCGGGTCGGCGATCTCGATGGTCGCCGTCGTCAGGACCGCGGAGTCGGCGACCGCGGCCGCGCCCCAGAGCGCGCAGAACGCCGTCGTCACCGCCGGGGCCGCGCCCAGCAGCAGCGGCGACACCGCGCAGCACAGACCGCTCAGCGCCAGTGCCGCGGCGACGACCGGGACGCGGCCGACGCGGTCGGCGGCCCGGCCGCCGAGCACGCAGCCCGCCGCGCCGCCGAGCCCGGCCGCGACGAACACCGTGAGGTGCTCCGCCGGGCCGGGGTCGCCGCCGGCGAGCGCGGCGCCGAGCCAGGTCCACAGCGCGTACAGCTCCCACATGTGCCCGAGGTAGCCCAGCACGACCAGCCGGGGCCCGGGCTCGCGCAGCAGCCGCAGCGCGTAGCCGGTGTCCGGCGGCGGGGCGGGCGCGAGGGCCGGGCCGGGTCGCACGCACCACCACGCCAGTGCCGCGGCGACGGCGCCGCACAGCGCGGCCCCGGCCAGCACGCCGCGCCACGGCAGCCCCGGCAGGCCCCCGATCAGGTGCGGCAGCGCCGAGCCGACGGTCAGCGCGCCGACCAGCACGCCGAGGTCGCGCGCGCGGCGCGACCCGTCCGACCACGACGTCATGATCTTCATGCCGACCGGGTAGACCAGCGCCAGGAACACCCCGGTCAGGGTGCGCAGCACCAGCGCCGCGACCGGGCCGTCGGCCACCGCGGCCAGTGCCAGCGTGCAGGCCGCCGCGGCGGCGGCCCCGCCCGCGAGCAGGCGGTGCGGCGCGACCCGGTCGGCGAGGGTCAGCACCGCCGACACGACCGCGCCGGCGGCGAAGCCGAGCTGCACCGACGTCGTGAGCCACACCCCGGTGGCCGTGCCGAGACCCCACCGGGCGCGCAGCTCCGGCTGCACCGCGGACGCGGAGAACCACACAGCGAGCCCGAGCACCTGGACGAGCGCGACCAGGGCCCGCGCCCGGCGGCCGGCGGACATGGGCGGCTCCCGGGGTCGAGGGTCGGGAGACCGTAGCGGGAACACCAGGTGGGAACCGGTCCGGACAGACGCAGGGATGCCGCCGTACGGCGCAGCGACGGGTGTGGGCTCGGCAGGCGGGCGCTGCGCGACACGTGGGCGTAACAGCGGGCACCTAGCGTCACCGCGCGTGGGGGACGTGCCGCTGGTGGGTGTCGAGGAGGAGTTCCACGTGGTCGGCCTGGCCGACCGCCGGGCCGCGCCGGACGCGGAACGGCTGCTGGAGCACCTGGACGGTGAGGAGTTCTTCCCCGAGCTGCAGCGCTCGCTGGTCGAGACCAACTCACCGGCGACCGCGTCGCTCGACGAGCTCCGCACCCACGTGCGACGGCTGCGTGCCCGGCTCCGCGAGGCCGCGCAGCCGCTGGGGCTCGGCGTCGTCGCGTCCGGGACGGTGCCGCTGGTCGACCTGACCGGCGACGACGTCTCCGCGGGCGCCCGCTACGAGCGGATGCAGCACGAGTACCAGATGCTGGTGCGCGAACAGCACATCTGCGGGGTGCAGGTGCACGTCGACGTCCCCGACCGGGACACCGCCGTGCAGGTCGCGCGCCGGGTCGCCCCCGCGCTGCCGACGCTGCTCGCGATCACCGCCAGCTCGCCGTACTGGCGCGGGCACGACACCGGCTACGCCAGCTACCGCAGCATGATCTGGCAGCGCTGGCCCACCGCGGGCCCGCCCGGCGCCGTCACGACGGCCGCCGAGTACGACGCGATGGTCGAGGAGCTGATCGCGTCCGGGACCATCAGCGACGCCGGGATGCTCTACTTCGACGTCCGGCCCAGCGCGCACCTGCCGACCGTCGAGCTGCGGGTGTGCGACGCCTGCCCCGAGGTCGACGACGTCGTGCTCGTCGCGGGCCTGTTCCGGGCACTGGTCGGGCGGGCCCGCGCCGACACCGAGGCGGGACGCCCGCTGCCGCGGGCCCGGCACGAGCTGCTGCGCGCCGCCGGGTGGCGGGCCGCGCGCTCCGGGCTGGAGGGCGACCTCGTCGACGTCGGCGGCGCGCCGACGCTGGCGCCGCCCGCGGTGCAGCTGCGCGCCCTGGTCGAGGACCTGCGCCCGTGGCTGGAGGAGGTCGGGGACCACGAGCAGGTCGCCGAGCTCACCGAGGCCGTGCTGGCCCGCGGGTCCGGCGCGGCGGCCCAGCGGCGCGCGTTCGGGCGCCGCGGGCAGCTGACCGACGTCGTCGACGACCTGCTGGCCCGCACCCAGGGCGAGGAGCCCGCGACCACCCCGCCGCTGACGGTGCCGGTCGCGCCGGAGCTGCTGCGCGGCTACGCCCCGCCCCGCTACGACGAGGCCGTCGGCGACGACGGCTCCGTCCGGCCCGCCTACGGCTGGCTGTTCCGCTCGCTGGACCGGCTCGGGCCGCGCGGCCTGGCCGCCGCGCAGAACGCGCTGCGCACCGAGCAGCGTGCCCGCGGGGTCACCTTCCCGGTGCCCGGCGTCGAGCCCGGACCGGACGGCGAGCGCCTGTTCCCGCTGGACCTGGTCCCGCGGATCATCGAGGCGCACGACTGGGCCCACCTCTCCGCCGGGCTGGCGCAGCGGATCCGGGCGCTGGAGTGCTTCGTCCGCGACGTCTACGGCCGCCGCGAGATCGTGCGCGACCGCGTCGTGCCCGCGCCGGTCGTCGACCGGGCCCCGGGCCGCACCCGCTCCGGCGCGCTCGTCCCGCCCGACGCGGTCCGCATCGCCGTCGGCGGCATCGACCTGGTCCGCGACGCGGGTGACGGCTGGGTCGTGCTGGAGGACAACCTGCGGGTGCCGTCGGGGATCGGGTTCTCGATGATGAGCCGGCGGCTGATCCGCAGCGTGCTGCCCGACCTGGAGTCGCCCGCGGAGGTGCACAACCTCGACGACGTGCCCGAGCGGCTGCGGGCCGCGCTGGCCGCCGGGGACCCGGACGGCCCCGACGGGGAGGCCGCGCTGCTGTCGGCGGGCGAGGCCGACCCGGCGTACTTCGAGCACCGGCTGCTGGCCGAGGCCATGGAGGTGCCGCTGGTGACCCCGGCCCGGCTGCAGGTCACCGACGGCGCGCTGTTCCTGGTCGGGGGCGGGCGCCGGCGCCGGATCACCACGCTCTACCGGCGGATGGACGAGCACGAGCTCGCCACCGCCCGGGGTGCCGACCACCGCCCGCTGGGACGGGCGCTGTGGGCGGCGATGGCCCGCGGGCGGGTCGCGCTGCGCAACGCGCCCGGCAACGGCGTCGCCGACGACAAGCTCGTCTACGCCTACGTGCCCGAGATGATCCGCTACTACCTGGACGAGAAGCCGCTGCTCGCGTCGGTGCCGACGCTGCCCTGCGTCGACCCGGCGGCCCGCGAGCAGGTGCTGGACCGCCTGGGCGAGCTCGTGCTCAAACCGGTCGACGGGTACGGCGGCGCGGGCATCGTCATCGGCCCGCACGCCGCGCCCGCCGAGCTCGACCGCCTCGCCGCGGAGGTCCGCGACCGGCCCGCGGCGTGGGTCGCGCAGGACCTCGTCGGGATCTCCACCCACCCCACGTTCACCGACGGCGCGCTGCAGCCCCAGGCCGTGGACCTGCGCGTCTTCGCGGTGCAGTCCCCCGGCCACGGCCCGGCACCCGAGGTCGACGTGCTGCCCTCGGCGCTGTCGCGGGTCGCCCCGCCCGGCGGGATGATCGTGAACTCCTCGCGGGGCGGCGGCGCGAAGGACACCTGGGTGCTGGCCTGAGCGGGGCTCAGCCGGCGAGCAGCAGGTCCGGCTCGGCGAGCGCCCGGTCGGCGACGGCGCGGGCGGTCCCGGTGACGGTGGCCGCCCGGCCGTGCGGGGACACCAGCACGCTGCGCCGCGCGCCGGCCGTGAGCCCGCGCCGGTCCATCTCGGCGTGCACCGCGGGGACCAGCCAGGTGCCCAGCCCGGCGTAGCCGCCGCCGAGCACGACGGTGCCGACGTCGACGACGTGCACGACCGAGGCCAGCGCGGTCCCGAGCGCGGACCCGGCCCTGGCCAGCGCGCCGGTCGCGGCGGTGTCCCCGGCCAGGGCCGCGGCCCGCAGGGCGGCGACGTCGGGCAGCCCGGCGTCGGCGAGCAGCGCGGTGAGCCCGGCGTAGGCCTCGACGCAGCCGGTGCCGCCGCAGCCGCAGGGCCGCCCGTCGCGCTCGATGACGACGTGCCCGACCTCCCCGGCGACGCCGCGCGCGCCGGGCAGCACCCGCCCGTCCACGACGATCCCGCCGCCGATCCCGACGTCGGCGGAGACGTAGACGAAGTCCTCGGCCTGCCCGAGGTGCGCGAGCGCGCCGAGCGAGGCCTCGTTGCCGACCAGCAGCGGCACGTCCGCGAGGGCGGCCGCGTGCTCGGCGGGGCGGCAGCCGTCGAGGCGGGGCAGGTTCGGCGCCTGCAGCAGCACCGCGCCGGCGTCGGAACCGCGCACCGGGCCGGGGACGGCGATCCCCGCCCCGGCGAGCGGGCGGCCGGTGCCCGCGGCCAGCGACCGTGCGGTACGAGCCGCCCGGCCGAACACCTCGGCCGGGTCCCGGTCGCGGTGCACGCGCCGGTGCCGCGCGCGGCGCACCACGCGGCCGTCGAGGCCGGTCACCAGCGCGGCCAGCCCGTCCACCTCGACCGAGACGGCGACGACGACCGGCCCGCTCCCGGCGAACCCCAGCGGGGTGCCCGGCCGGCCCACCCCGCCGCGGTCCGGCTCGCCCTCGGCGAGCACCCCGGCCGCGACGAGCGGGTCGAGCAGCCCCGCCACGGTCCCGCGGGTCAGCCCGGTCGACGCGGACAGCGCCGCCCGCGACGACGGCCCGTCGCGCAGCGCGCCGAGCAGCAGGGCGAGGTTGTGCCGGCGCACCTCCGGGGCGCGCGCCGGCGTCACCGGCGGACGGGGGGCCACCGCGTCATCGTGCCCCGGTGAGGTGCTCCAGGGCGAGCTGGTGCAGCCGGACGTAGCCGAGCCCGCGGCGCCCGAGCGCGTCCGGGTCGACGGCGTCGAGCGCGGGGTCGGCGAGCAGGGAGGCGGCCGTCTCACCGGGCGACAGGGTCGGCTCGGCGAGCGCGGGCACCCCCGCCTCGGCCAGCACGGCGACGACCTCGGGGTCGGCCCGGAACGCGGCGGCCCGCTCGCGCAGCAGCAGGTAGGTGCGCATGTTCGCCGCGGCGCTGTCCCACACCCCGCGCCGGTCCTCGGTGCGCGAGGGCTTGTAGTCGAAGTGGCGGGGACCGTCGTACCCGGCGGTCTCGAGCAGGTCGACCAGCGCGAGGGCGTTGAGCAGGTCGCCGTGGCCGAACACCAGGTCCTGGTCGTACTTGACGCCGCGCTGGCCGTTGAGGTCGATGTGGAACAGCTTGCCCGCCCACAGGGCCTGCGCGACGCCGTGCGCCACGTTCAGCCCGGCCATCTGCTCGTGGCCGACCTCGGGGTTCACCCCGACCAGCTCCGGGTGCGCGAGCCGCTCGACGAAGGCCAGCGCGTGCCCGACGGTGGGCAGCAGGATGTCGCCGCGGGGCTCGTTCGGCTTGGGCTCGATGGCGAACCGCAGGTCGTGGCCCTGTTCCAGGACGTGCGCGCAGAGCAGGTCCATCGCCTCGCGGTAGCGGTCCAGCGCGGCGCGGACGTCCTTGGCGGAGTCGTACTCCGAGCCCTCGCGCCCGCCCCACAGCACGAACGTGCGGGCACCGAGCTCGGCGGCCAGCTCGATGTTGCGCAGCACCTTGCGCAGCGCGAGGCGCCGCACGGTGCGGTCGTTGGAGGTGAACCCGCCGTCCTTGAACACCGGGTGCGAGAACAGGTTCGTGGTGACCATCGGGACGGTCGTGCCGGTCGCGTCGCACACCGCCCGCAGGCGCGCGACCTGCCGGTCGCGGTGGGCCGGGTCGGGGTCGAAGCCGAACAGGTCGTCGTCGTGGAAGGTCAGGCCCCACGCGCCGCGCGCGGCGAGCTCCTCGACGGCCTCGACGACGTCGAGCGGCTCGCGGGTGGGGGCGCCGAACGGGTCGGCGGCGGTCCAGCCGACCGTCCACAGCCCGAAGGAGAACCGGTCGGCGGGGGTGGGGGCGGGCACGGTCATCGGGCGCACTCCTGTCGGGTCGGACGGACCTGTCCGACCCTGCCCGACGGGAGGTAGTTTGTTCGTCTTCCGAACGAATGAATCCGCGCGGGCGCCCGTCGCATGTCACCTCGCGGAAACGCCCCGGGTCTTGCGGGCGGGCCCGCGTCCACGTGAGGTGGATCCATGTGCGGCATCGCGGGCGAGATCCGGTTCGACGGCCGTGGGGTCGACGCCGCCGCCCTCGCCGCGATGACCGACGCCCAGCACTCGCGCGGCCCCGACGGGCACGGCCTGCACGTCGCCGGCGCGGTCGGGCTGGGCCACCGGCGGCTGCGGGTCATCGACCTGTCCGAGCGCGCCGCGCAGCCGATGAGCGACCCCGAGCTCGGTCTGACGCTCGTCTACAACGGATGTCTGTACGACCACCGCGCGCTGCGCGCCGAGCTGACCGGGCTGGGCTACCGGTTCTTCTCCACCTCCGACAGCGAGGTGGTGCTCAAGGCCTACCACCGGTGGGGGACGGCCGCGGTGCACCGCCTGACCGGCATGTTCGCCTTCGCCGTGCACGAGCGCGACACCGGCCGGGTCGTGCTCGTCCGCGACCGGCTCGGGATCAAGCCGCTGTACTGGACGCGCGACGCGCACCGGCTGCGGTTCGCCTCGACCCTGCCCGCGCTGCTGGCCGGGGGCGGGGTGGACACCGCGCTGGACCCGGTGGCGCTGCACCACTACTTCACCTTCCACGCCGTCGTGCCGCCGCCGCGGACCGTGCTCGCCGGGGTGCACAAGCTCCCGCCCGCGACGGTCCGCGTCGTCGAGCCGGACGGGCGCCACACCGACACCGTCTACTGGCGACCGTCCTGGACGCGGCGTCCCGAGCTCGCCGGGCTCGACGCCGGCGGGTGGGCCGAGCTGCTGCGCGCGCGGCTGCGCACCGCGGTCCGCCGGCGCACCGTCGCCGACGTGCCGGTCGGGGTGCTGCTCTCGGGCGGTCTGGACTCCTCGATGGTCGTCGCCCTGCTCGCCGAGCTCGGCGCGGCGCCGGCCACGTTCTCCGTCGGCTTCCCCGACGCCGGCGGCGAGTCCGGCGACGAGTTCGCCTTCTCCGACCTGGTCGCGCGCGAGTTCGGCACCGACCACCACCGCATCACCGTCGACGCCGCACGGCTGCTGCCCGCCGTCGACGCCTGCGTCGCGGCCATGCCCGAGCCGATGACCAGCCACGACTGCGTCGCCTTCCACCTGCTCGCCGAGGACGTGTCCGCGCACGTGCCGGTGGTGCTCACCGGCCAGGGCGCCGACGAGGTGCTCGCCGGGTACTCCTGGTACCCGCCGCTGCGCGACGTGCCGCGCGCCGACGCCGCCGCGGCCTACGCCCGGGTGTTCTGCGACCGCTCCCACCACGACCTCACCGCGCTGCTCTCGCCCGCCCACCTCCCGGCGGGCGACCCGTCGCGGGCGCTGGTCGCGGAGCACATGGCCGCGCCCGGCGCGGACACCGCGCTGGACGCGGCGCTGCGCCTGGACACCCGGGTGATGCTGGTCGACGACCCGGTGAAGCGGGTCGACGCGATGACGATGGCGTGGGGCGTGGAGGCGCGCGTGCCGTTCCTCGACCACGAGCTCGTCGAGACGATGGCGGCCTGCCCGCCCGGGCTCGCACTGGCCGGCGGCGGCAAGGGCGTGCTGAAGGCGGCGGCCCGCGGGCTGGTCCCGGACGCCGTGATCGACCGGCCCAAGGGGTACTTTCCCGTACCGGCCGTGCGGCACCTCTCCGGAGGGCTGCTCGACCGGGTCCGCGACGCGGTGACCGACCCGAGGGCCCGCGCGCGCGGCCTGCTCCGGCACGGCGTCGCCGACCGGATGCTCGCGGCGCCGTCCGCGGGCCGCACCGCGCTCGGCGCGAACGCGTTGTGGCAGGTGGCGGTGCTGGAGATGTGGCTGCAGGAACGGGGGATGTGAGGGTGGACGGCGCACGGGCCGAGCGGACACTGCCCGCCCCCGGCCACGACACGCACGACACGCACGGCGCCGACCCCGGGGACCACTCGCCCGCCGTCTCCCCCGACGGCACCCGGCTCGCCTGGATCTCCGACCGCACCGGGCGGCCGCAGGTGCACCTCGCCGCCCTGCCCGCCGACGGGCCGGTCGACCCGGACTCCGCGACGGTGCTGCCCGCGCCCGGCCGGCACGCCGACGTGACCGCGCTGTCCTGGTCGCCGGACGGGAGCCGGATCGCGGTCGAGATCGCGCCGTGCGGCGGTGACCGCACCCGCGTCGCGCTGCTCGACCCGGCGGGCGGGCCCGCCACCGGCATCGCGACGCACGCCACGGCCGTCGTGCTCGGGGCGTGGGCGCCGAGCGGGCGCGCGCTCGGCGTCACCGTGCTGTCCGGCGCGCGCGGCCCCGGCACGCCGGGCGACGGCACCGCCTGCCTGGTCGACGTCCGCGACGGCTCCTCCACCGTCCTCGGCGCCGGGCAGTCCGCGGTCGTGCAGGCCGTCTCCGCCGACGGCCGGCGCGTCGTGCTGCGCACCGGGCGGCGCGGCGAGCGCGCCCTGGAGCTGGTGGACCTGCACCGCGGCACCCGGGACCGGGTCGTCGGCGGGCCCGGCGGCGCGCTCACCGCCGCCGCCCGCTTCGGCACCTCCCCCGGCACGCTGTGGGTGCACACCGACGCCGACCGGGAGCACGCCGCGCTGCTCGCCGTCGCGCTCGGCCCCGCCGGGGAGGGCCGGATCGCCCCGGCCCGCCCGGTCGCCGTGCGCCCGGGTGCGGACCTGGAGCTCGTCGCCCTCGACCCGGCCGGCCCGCGGGCGGCGCTGGTGTGGAACTCCGGCGGGCGCAGCCAGCTGGAGATCGCCGACCTGCGCGGCGGCCGCCCGCAGCGGCTGCCCGCGCCGTGCGACGTCGTCACCGGGGTGTCCTTCGCCCGCGACGGCGCGTCGCTGCTGGTCGCGGGCCACTCGCCGGGCACCGCGCCGTTCGTGGCGCGGATGCCGCTCGACGGCAGGCCCGCGACCCCGCTGCTCGGCGGCACCCCGGTGACGCCGCGGCCGCCGCGCCCGGAGGCCGTGACCTTCCCCGCCGAGGACGGGCTGCGCCTGGGCGGGTGGCTGCACCGGCCGGCGTCGCCGTCGGGGGTGGGGTTCCTGTGGCTGCACGGCGGCCCGGAGTCCGAGGAGCGGCCCGGCTGGGCGCCGTTGCTGCACGCGCTGGTCGCGGCGGGCGTCACCGTCCTGACGCCGAACGTGCGCGGGTCCTCCGGGCGCGGGCGGGCCTTCGCCCGCCTCGACGACGGCCCGCTGCGCCCGTCCTCGATCACCGACGTCCGGGCCGCGACGCGGCTGCTGGCCGGGGTCCCCGAGGTCGACCCGCGCCGGGTGGTGGTCGGCGGCCGCTCCTACGGCGGCTTCCTCACCCTGGCCGCGCTGACCCGCTTCCCCGAGATGTTCGCCGCGGGCGTCGACGTGTGCGGCATGTCGGACCTGACCGCGTTCTACGCCGACTCCGAGCCGTGGATCGCCGGCCCCGCCGTCACCGAGTACGGCGACCCGGTGCGCGACCGCGCCCTGCTCGAGGAGCTGTCCCCGCTGCGCGCCGCCGACCGGGTCGAGGCGCCGCTGCTGGTGGTGCACGGCGAGCACGACACGAACGTCCCGCTGTCGCAGGCGCTGGCGATCCACGCCGCGCTGGCCGCGCGGGGCGCCCCGGTGGAGCTGCTGCGCATCCCCGACGAGGGGCACGAGGTGCGCGACCGGCACACCCGGGCCGCGGCGAACGGCCGGATCGTGCGGTTCGTGAGCGGGGTGGCGCGCCGTGGCTGACCGGGTCCCCCGGCCGGGACTGTCGGTGGCCGCGCGGGCGCTGCTCGGCGTCGTCGCCGCGGTCGTCGCGGGCGCGATCGCGGTGGTGGACGGCGCGGTGCTCGCCGCCGGGCACCCGGCGCTGCCGGTGCTGCTGGCGGTCCTGGGCGTGGCCGGGCTGGTGCTCGCGGTCCGCTCGGCCCGCCCGGCGCGGCGCGGCCGGCTGCGCACCGCGGGCCGCTGTGCCGCGGCGCTGCTGCTCGTGGCGCTGGTCGCGGCCGCGGTCTGGCTGCGCCCCTACCCGGCCGGCGCGACGGCCGTCGCCGCCGCGGACACGACGGCGCCGGGCCCGGTCGCGGTGGTGCACACGGCGACGACGTGGGAGCTGCGCCCGGCGTCGCCGTCCGGGACCGGGTTCGTGTTCGTCCCCGGCGCGCTGGTGGACCCGCGCGCCTACCTGCCGCTGCTGCAGCCGCTGGCCGAGCGGGGCGTGCGGGTGGTCGTCACCGCCCCGCCGCTGGGGTTCGCCCTGGCCGACCCGGGCGCCGTGGCCCGCGCGGTCGCATCGGCCCCCGAGGTCCGGACGTGGGCGGTCGGCGGGCACAGCCTCGGCGGCGTCGCCGCGGCGCAGGCGCTGGACGTACCCGGGGTGCGGGGCCTGGTGCTGTGGGCGTCCTATCCGGCCGGTGACGTGTCGGGGGCACCGGTGACGGCGCTGTCGGTGTCGGGCTCGGACGACGGGCTGGCCACACCGGACGCGATCGCCGAGTCCTGGACGCGGCTGCCGCCGGGCAGCCGGTTCGTCGTCGTCCAGGGCGGGGTGCACGCCTTCTTCGGCGACTACGGACCGCAGGCCGGCGACGGCGTGCCCGGTGTGGACCGGGCGAGCGCGCAGCGGCAGATCACCGGCGCGACGGTGCTCTTCGTGACCGGGCTCAGGCCGGGCTGAACGACTGCAGTATCTGGCGGCCGCCGTCGTCGGTGCCGACGACGAACCGGTAGTTCTCCCGGCTGGTCGACCCGTCGGTGCGCATGAACACGATCGTCGCGGTGACGGTGTCCGGGCCGGCGTTGCGCAGGTTCTCCGCGTAGACGGTGCGCATGCCGCCGTAGAACTCGCGGTAGCCGCTGATCCCGCGGGACTGGGCCTGGGCCTGCGGGCTGAGCATCGCGAACGCGCCGTCGATGTCGCCGGGCAGCATCCGGTAGTAGTTCTGCACGAACGCCACCGGGTCCTGCACCTCACCCGCCCCGGAGCTCGGGGTGGGGGTGGTGGTCGGGGCCGCCGACGTGGTCGGCGCCGTGCTGGTCGCGGGGGCCTGCGTGGTCGTCGGTGCGGCCACCGCGGGCGGGGTCTCCTGCTGCTGGTTGCTCGACAGCACCCCGAACGCGACGCCGCCGCCCACGACGAGCAGCACCGCCACCGCGCCGAGGACGACCGGGGTGCGCCGCCCGCGCCCGCCGCCCGCGGGGCGGCCGTTGCGCCCGCCGCCACCGGGGATGACCTGCGGCGCGGGCACGGCCGGTGCGTCGACGACGGTCCCGCCGTCCTGCGCCGCGCCGACCTCGGCCGCGTCCCCGGCGTCCATCACCGCGGTCGCCGTCGCCGGGGTCGCCAGGCCGGCGACGGACCGGCCGGCGGCGATCCGGGCGAGCGCGTCGCGGGCCTGGGCGGCGCTGGGGCGCTCGGCGGGCTCGTTCGCGAGCAGCCGCATGAGCAGCGCGGTCAGCGGCCCGGCCTCCGACGGCGGCGTGATCGCGCCGGTGGCGACCTTGTGCAGCAGCGCGTAGGCGTTGTCGTCGAGCCCGAAGGGCGGCTCGCCCTCGACGGAGGCGTAGAGCATCGCGCCGAGCGCGAACACGTCCGAGGCGGCGGTCGGCTCCTGGCCGCGCGCGACCTCGGGGGCGAGGAACGCCGGGGTGCCCGCGATGACGCCGGTGCGGGTGAGCTGCACGTCGTCCACGGCGCGGGAGACGCCGAAGTCGGTGATCTTGGCCCGGCCGTCCTCGGCGATCAGGACGTTGCCCGGCTTGATGTCGCGGTGCACGACGCCCGCGGTGTGCGCGGCGGCCAGCCCGTCGGCGACCTGGCGGCCGATCGCGGCGGCCTCCCGCGGGGGGATCGGGCCCTTCTCCGCGAGCACCGCGGCCAGCGAGCGCGACGGCAGGTACTCCATGACCAGCCACGGACGGTCGTCGTGCACGACGACGTCGAACATGCTGATCACGTGCGCGTGCTGCAGCCGAGCCCCGATGCGGCCCTCGCGCAGGATCCGCTGCCGGGACTCCTCGAGCTGGTCGGCGGACGGCAGCGCCGCCGCGAGCAGCTCCTTCACCGCGACCGTGCGGTTGAGCAGCTCGTCCGTCCCGCGCCACACGGCACCCATCGCACCGGCACCGATCCGCTCGTCGAGACGGTAGCGGTTCCCGATCCGGTGGGCGTCGGGGGTGGGCGAACTCATGAGGTCCAAGGGTAGGGAATCGGGGCGGGAGGGCCGTCGGCAGGGCACCTGCCCCGGGGGGCCGGGAGAGGGACCACGAACCCTACGCGACCACCCGTTGCGCAGCCAGGCACAGTACGCCACACCACAGGCCCGACGATCACCTCGGAAGGCCCAGCTTGGTGGCACACGCCGGCCACGATCCGTAACCGCCGCGGGCGTCGCGGACCTTGGTGGCGATCTCGATCTGCTCCTCGCGGGTGGCCCCGTCGGCCGTGGGCGCGTACTCGGTGCCGCCGAAGTCGCTCCAGGTGCCCTTGTCGAACTGCAGTCCTCCGTAGTAGCCGTTGCCGGTCGAGATGCCCCAGTCCCCCGAGGACTCGCACTGCGCCAGCCGGTCCCACGCGGGGTCGGCCGACCCGCCGGACGATCGGTCCGGTCCGGACGACGGGGTGGGCTCCTTCTTCTCCTCGGAGGTGGGCGGGTCGGCCGTGGGGGCGTCGTCCCCGGAGCCGCCGGTGTCGGCGCGGTCCTCGGGCTCGATGCCCGAGGCGGGGCCGTCCCCGGCGCTGCCGGAGCCGTCCTGCGGGTCGGGACCGTCGTCGGGGTCCGGGCCGCCGCCGTCGGAACCGCCGGAAGAGTCGTCCTCGGACCCGGCGGGCGGGTCGTCCCCGGACCGGGCGGCGTCGCCGGAGCCGCGGTCCGCACCGGAGCCGCCGTCCGGGCCGGTCGCGGAGCCGGGGCCCGGGTCGTCGGCGCCGGACCGCCCGTCACCCGGGGAGTCGGAGGAACCGCTGCCGCTGCCGGTGCCGGACGCGGAGGCCGCGGACCGGGCCCGCTCCCGCACGGCGGCCGCGATCGCCCCGGCGTCGGGCGCGCCGTACCCGGCGGCGTCGTCGTCGACCACCAGCACCCAGTCCCGCCCGCCGCCGGACGGGACCGGGAAGCGGGCGATCCCCGCGCTCGCGATCCGGGCCAGCTCCAGTGTGGTGCCGGTGGCGGGCTCGACCCACCACGGGCGGGCGGTCTCCCCGCTGAGCAGGTCGAGGTCGAGCACCACGTCGGCGCCCGCCGGGGTGTGCCCGAGCACGTAGGAGCCGTCGTCCGCGCCGGTCACCGACACCCGGCCGTCCACCGCGGCGGCCCGCACCGTGTACGCGCCGTCGGAGTACGCGCTCAGCGCGGTCCGCGGCACCGCGGCCGCGAGCGCGCCGCGCTCGAGCACCGCACCGACCGCGAGCTGCCCGCCCGCCAGGGTGCCCGCGAGCAGGGCGGCCGCCCCGAGCACCGACGTCGTCCGCCGCGAGAACCAGGTGTCCACGGCCGGGCACTCTGGCGCCCGGCCGCGTCCGGCACGGCCGAACCGGCGATCCCGTTCGCGATCGCGAGCGGGGACCGCCGGCGGTCACCGCGCTCAGTAGTCGAAGCTCGGGTCCTCGGTGCGGGTCCGCTTGAGCTCGAAGAAGTGCGGGTTCTCCGCCATCAGCCGCGCGCCGTCGAACAGGCGGCCGGCGTCCTCGCCCTTCGGCACCTGGGAGATGACCGGCCCGAAGAACGCCACGCCGTCGACGTGGATGGTCGGGGTGCCGACGTCGAGGCCGACCGGGTCCATGCCCTCGTGGTGGCTGGCGCGCAGCTTCTCGTCCCACTCGGTGGAGTGCGCGGCCCCGGCCAGCGACGCCGGCAGGTCGAGCTCCTTCAGCGCACCCGCGACGACGTCGTCGAAGTCCTTGTTCTGCTGGTCGTGGATGCGCTCGCCGAGCGCGGTGTAGAGCGGCGCGAGGACCTCCGGGCCCTTCAGCTCGGCGGCGGCGATGCACACGCGCACCGGGCCCCAGCCCTTGGTCATGAGCTCGACGTACTGCTCGGGCAGGTCGCGGCCCTCGTTCAGCACGGACAGGCTCATGACGTGCCAGGTGACGTCGACGTCGCGGACCTTCTCCACCTCCAGCACCCAGCGGGAGGTCAGCCACGCCCAGGGGCACAGCGGGTCGAACCAGATGTCGATACGGGCCTTGCCGTCGGCAGCAGCGGTCGTCATGTACGGCGCAACGCACGCGGCCCGTCCCGGATTCCACGGGCCGCGCCCCATCCACCGTGATTGGATGCCCGACGACACCACCCCCGGAGAGGACCTACGTGACCCCGCCCAATCTCACCCGCGCCCAGGCCGAGGAGCGCGCCGCGCTGCTCGACGTGTCGACCTACGACGTCACGATCGACCTGACCGACGGCGCCGGTGCACCGTCCGAGCGGACGTTCGCGGTGACGACCACGGTGCGCTTCACCGCCGCGGAGCCGGGCGCGAGCACCTGGATCGAGTGGGTCGGCGACTCCGTCACCTCGGCCACGCTGAACGGGACCGAGCTGGACGCGGGGAGCTGGACCGAGTCCGACGGCCTCGCGCTGCCCGGCCTGGCCGCCGAGAACGAGCTGACGGTCGTCGCGACCGGGCTCTACACCAACACCGGCGAGGGCCTGCACCGCTTCGTCGACCCGGTCGACCAGGCCGTCTACCTGTACTCCCAGTTCGAGACGGCCGACTGCAAGCGCCTGTTCCCCTGCTTCGACCAGCCCGACCTGAAGGCCCGCTACACCCTCACGGTGACCGCGCCGCAGGACTGGAAGGTCATCTCCAACTCCCCCGCCGCCGTCGCGGACGGGGTGCACTCCTTCGAGACCACCGAGATCCTCTCGACCTACCTGGTCGCGCTGATCGCGGGCCCGTACGCGAGCTGGCACGACACCTACCGCGACGAGCACGCCGAGATCCCGCTGGGCATCTTCTGCCGTGCCTCGCTGGCCCCGCACATGGACCACGAGCGGATCTTCACCGAGACCCGCCAGGGCTTCGACTTCTACCACCGCAACTTCGGGGTCACCTACCCGTTCGGCAAGTACGACCAGCTCTTCGTGCCGGAGTTCAACGCGGGCGCGATGGAGAACGCCGGCGCGATCACGTTCCTGGAGGACTACGTCTTCCGGTCGCGGGTCACCCGCACGCTCTACGAGCGGCGCGCCGAGACGATCCTGCACGAGATGGCGCACATGTGGTTCGGCGACCTCGTGACCATGCGCTGGTGGGACGACCTGTGGCTCAACGAGTCGTTCGCGACCTGGGCCAGCGTGCTGTGCCAGGCCGAGGCCACCGAGTACACCGGCGCGTGGACGACGTTCGCGAACCTGGAGAAGTCCTGGGCCTACCGCCAGGACCAGCTGCCCTCCACCCACCCGATCGCCGCGGACATCCCGGACCTGCAGGCCGTCGAGGTGAACTTCGACGGCATCACCTACGCCAAGGGCGCGTCGGTGCTCAAGCAGCTCGTCGCCTACGTCGGGCTCGAGCCGTTCCTGGCGGGGCTGCGCGACTACTTCGCCGCCCACGCCTGGGGCAACGCGACCTTCGACGACCTGCTGGGCGCGCTGGAGAAGGCGTCGGGCCGGGACCTGTCCGACTGGGGCGCGCAGTGGCTGCGCACCACCGGGCTGAACCTGCTGCGCCCGTCGTTCCAGGTCGACGACGCCGGCCGGTTCACCTCGTTCGACGTCGTGCAGGGCGGTGCCCGCCCGGGGGCCGGCGAGCTGCGGACCCACCGGATCGCGGTCGGCGTGTACGACGACGACCCGGAGACCGGCAAGCTCGTCCGCACCCGGCGCGTCGAGCTGGACGTGTCCGGCGAGCGCACCGCGGTGCCCGAGCTCGTCGGGCTGCCGCGCGGCAAGCTCGTGCTGGTCAACGACGACGACCTCACCTACTGCGCGCTGCGCCTGGACCCGGGCTCGCTCGCGACCCTGGTGGACCGGATCGGCGACATCGCCGAGTCGCTGCCGCGCACCCTGTGCTGGTCCTCGGCGTGGGAGATGACCCGCGAGGCCGAGCTGAAGGCCCGCGACTTCGTGACCCTGGTGGCCGGCGGGTTCGACACCGAGTCCGAGATCGGCGTCGTGCAGCGGCTGCTGATGCAGGCCCAGACGGCGACCTCGTCCTACGCCACCCCGGAGTGGGCCACCGGGCGCGGCTGGCCCCTGCTGACCGACGCGCTGCGCTTCCGGCTCGACACCGCACCGCCCGCATCGGACATCCAGCTGGCCGTGGTGAACGCGCTGACCGCGTCGGTGCTGCCGGAGAACACACTGGACCGGATGAAGGGCTGGCTGCTCGACATCGACGTCCCGGACGGGCTCACCGTGGACGCCGACCTGCGCTGGCGGCTGCTGCACGCGCTCGTCGCGCACGGGAAGGCCGGCGAGACCGAGATCGCCGAGGAGGCCGAGCGCGACGCCACCTCCACCGGCGCGCGGCAGGCCGAGCGGGCCCGCGCGCTGATCCCGACCGCGGAGGCCAAGGAGCGGGCCTGGCAGCGCGCCGTGCACGACGACTCGCTGCCCAACGCGATCAACGAGTCGGCGATCTCCGGCTTCTCCCACCCCGCGCAGAAGGGCCTGCTCGACGGCTACGTGCAGCGCTACTTCGACGAGATCGACGGCGTGTGGGCGCGCCGCACCTCGGAGCTGGCGCAGAACGTGGTGGTCGGGCTGTTCCCGTCCTGGGCGGTCGAGCAGCCCACGGTGGACGCCGCCGACGCCTGGCTGTCCGACGGGTCGAAGCCGGCCGCGCTGCGCCGGCTGGTCTCCGAGGGCCGCGCCGGGATCGTGCGCGCGCTCGCCGCCCGGGAGTTCGACGGCCAGCCCGCGCCGTCGTGTGTCGTGGGCGGGTGCCGTGGGGGTCAGCGGCGGCGCAGCCACCGCCCGATCCGGCCGCGGGGCTCGCGCTCGCCCTCGGGGCGGAACCCGGCGCAGGCCGACGCGCCGCAGGCGCCGCAGTCGGTGCCGGGGCGGTAGTGCTCGTGGACGTCCTCCGGGTGCCCGCACGCGCAGAGCCGCAGGGCAGGGCCGGCGGGCGGGAGCGGCGTGATCGGTTCCGGCGGCTCGGACGGGGTCCGCTGCAGCGGCACCGCCGGGACGGCCGTCAGCCCGGTCGGCGGGGTCAGCACCGCGGGTCCCTCGGTGCCGGTGTGGTCGTGCGCCATGGTGACCTCCTTCGTGCCGACGGCGGTGGTGCACGCGGAGCGTCGTCGCCCCGTGCCGTCGCGGCACCAGTATGGGATCACGTGATGCGCGTGGGAATGGGCATCACACCTCGATGTGGCCGTCCGTGGGTGGAACCGCAGGTAGCGGACACCGACCACCCGATCAGCGGGCCACCGGAAGTGTGAGCACGGCGAGGCACCCGCGTGGCCGGTCGACCGTCCGGAGTACCAGCGTGCCGCCGTGCCGCTCGGCCAGCTGGGCGCTGATGTGCAGCCCCAGCCCGGACCCGCCGGCGGACTCGTCGTGGCGGCCGCGGGCGATCGTGAGCTCGGCCTGGCCGCCGGGGAGCCCGGGGCCGTGGTCGCGGACCTCGACGGCGACCAGGCCGGGCTCGTCGGCCAGGCGGGCCCGCACGACGACCGGGGTGCGCGGGGCGTGCCGGTCGCAGTTGGCGAGCAGGTTGGTCACGACCTGGCGGGTCAGCGACTCCGGCGCCGCCACCCGGGGCAGGCCCGCGGGGGTGTCGAGGGTGATGCCGCGGCCGTCGCGCAGGTCGACCAGCGTCCGCAGGGCCGCGCCGACGTCGTGCTCGGCCTCGGCGGGACCGTCGCCGGCGGCGCCGTCCGCGGCCGCGGGGCTCCAGTCGAGCAGCGCGGCGTCGCGGTCGTCGACCAGCGGGTCGGTGCCGGTGACGGGCACGGCGAGCGGGTTCTGCAGCATCCGGCGCAGCCGGTCGAGCTCGGCCAGCACCGCCTCCCGCATGCGGACGACCTGCGGGTCGTCCCCGGGGCGGGCCAGCAGCAGCTGCGCGGCGCCGGCCAGGCCGGCCAGCCCGTTGCGCAGCTCGTGGTCGCGTTCGGCGGCCTGGTCGGTGGCCCGGTCGAGCAGCGCCGACGCCTCGCCCAGCGTCTCCTGCAGCTGGTCGTACTCGTCCTGCAGGGTGGTCACCGCGCGCAGCGCGACGGTGAGCAGCGCGGAGAGCACGACGGCCATCCCGAGCACCCGCAGCGACGGGTAGACCAGCCCGATCGTCGGTTCCTGGCCGGGGACGATCGCCCGGTAGAGCTGCGACACCGCGACGACGAGCAGCCCCAGCCCCAGCCGGGACCGGATCCGGCTCTGGCGCCGGTAGCCGTCGAGCAGGAACAGCACCGCGACCAGCGCCCAGCCCGCCTGCACGATGATCGAGTACAGCGGGCCGGCCGTGAGCATCCGGGTGAACGGGCTCTCGGCCTGCACCGCGACGAGGGCACCGACCAGCAGCGCCACCCCGGCCAGCGCCCAGCCGCCCCACGCACCCAGGCGCGCCGGCGGACGCAGCGCGGTGACCAGGATGCACAGGCTGACGAGCAGCATCGACAGCACCGCCAGCCGCGGGGTGCCTCCCGGGTACTGCGGGAGCACCAGTGCCGACAGCGGCAGCAGGACCACGCCGTAGAGCAGCAGCGCCGCACCGAACCAGGACGGCCGCGGGTCGCCGGTGAGCCGCCCGGTCACCAGCGCGATGATCGCGGCGGCCGAGCCGATGGCGGCGGCGACGAGCGTCAGGACCGCGGTGGCGTCGGCCGTGTCGATCCGGCCGGCGACGACCGCCGGGCGGCTCGCGGCGACCACGAGGGCACCGAGGACCACCACGACCAGCATGTCGGTGAGATGGCCCGCGAGGAACCGGACCCGCCGCTGGGGACCGAGGACCCCGCTCAGGACGCCGGACGCCATGTCACCTCCGCTGCGCCGATCTCGTCGGACTGATGCGTGAGCGATGATAGATCCCGTCGTTCTCGATCACGGACGGTGCCCGCGCCGTGCCCCGGACGGGTCAGATCCCGGCGGCCTTGCGGTAGAGCGCGACGGCCTCCAGCTGCGAGCCGACCTCGAGCTTGGTCAGGACGGCGCGGATCTGGGTGCGCACGGTCGCCAGCGACACGACGAAGTGGTCGGCCACCGACTGGGCGCGCTTGCCACCCGCCAGCAGGGCCAGCACCTCGCGCTCGCGCTGGGTCAGCTTCGCGAGCTTCTCGTGGAGGTCGCGGCGCTCGTGCTCGCGGTCACGGTGCAGCTTGATGAACTGCTCGCGCCGCCCGGGCGGCATGATCGAGCGGCCCGCGTGCGCCTCCCGGATGGCGCTCAGCAGGGCCGGGAAGGGCGCGTTCTTCGGGACGAAGACGAACCCGCCGGCGTCGAGCGCCGCGCCGACCCGGCCCGCGTCGGAGCTGCCGGACAGCACGACGACCCGCCAGCCGGCCTCGCACAGGGGCCCGACGAGCCGGACGCCGTCGATGCGGTTGCCCTCGCCGTCGCGGCCCAGGTCGAGATCCAGCACGATCAGCCCGGCCGGGATCCGCCGGACGTGCTCGAGGACGGCGGCGGCGGACCGGACGGGCAGGAACGTGGCGTCCTCGCCCTCCGCGCGCAGGTTGAGGGCGAGGGCGGACCCGACCAGCTCGTGGTCGTCGACGATGAGGATCGGGCTACCGGTCGGTCCGGTCACCGCTCGGTCCTCCCGGGGGAACGCGACATACCGACACCTTAGAACGGTTGGGCCGTTCGTGGTGCCCGCCGGGCGGTGGACACGCGACGGCCGGACCGTCCACGGACGCGTCCGGCTGTCCGCGCCCCGCGTCCACGACCGGGGAAGGGACAGGTCAGGGACGGCTGCCGGCCTGGTCGGCCAGCATCCGCAGCCCGGACAGCAGTCCGCCGAACAGGTCACCCTCCTTGAAGGACGCGACCATGCTCATGAGAGCGAGCTTGGCTCCCCGGTCGGGGAGGCGGACCTTCGCCTCGGCGCCGGTGACGATCTCCAGCAGCCGCTGCTCGGGGCTCACGGCGACGAGCACGGCGTCGTCGTGGCCCTCCACGCGCCCGTGCAGGTCGACGGCGGTGGCCCGCGCGTCGGCGCCCAGGTCGCCCAGGTACAGCGCGAACCGCAGGCCGGTCTCGCGGCTGGTGAGGGTCAGCGCCTCGTCGAGCCGGGTCAGCTGCACCGGGGTGAACGGGTGCTGCGCCGCGTCGGGCTCGTGGAACTCCTCGGCCACCGAGAGGCGCCCGGAGTTCGTGACGACCGACCCCGCGGGCAGGTCCTCCTCGTTGCCGGTGAAGACGGCGAGGTCACCACTTGCCACCGGTACCTCCTCGGGTGTCGGCGCCCTCGACGTGGGCGGGGGTGCCGTGGCCGGCGTGCGCGGCGTGGTGCCCCGCGGCGGACGGCTCGGCGATCCAGAACAGCGGCTGGTACGGCCAGGGGTCACCCGCGTTGTAGCGGGGGCGGTTGCTCCGGTTCCGCACCGCGATCAGGCCCCAGATCGCGAAGTACAGGACAGCCGGCGCGACCACGAAGACCAGCAGGGTTTCGACGACGGTCACGGGGCCAGAACCTAGCCGATCGCCCTGCCCGGCACCTGCTCAGGTGTCCGATCCGACAGGCGTCCGACGCGGATCGCGCGCAGCAGCGCGTCGTGGTCGGCCTCGGTCTGGTCGGCGTAGGCGCGGGCGAAGGCGCACAGCGCCTCGGCGACCTTGCCGCCCTTGCCCAGGTAGCCGGCGATCATGGAGGCCCCCGAGGTGCGGGCGTGGCCCTTGGCGAGCAGCTTGCCGCAGACGTCGGCGTAGTCGGCGAGGGCGGGCGCGTCGAGCCGATCCGGGACGATCGCGCCCTTCATGTCGCGGAACTGGCGGACGTAGTACTGGCGCCCGTTGATCGTCGTCCAGCCCAGCAGCGGGTCGGAGACGGTCTGCAGCGCCTGCTGGTACTCCACGACCCGCTGCCCCTGGTGGGCGTGCCAGGCCTCGCCGCCGTGCACGTACGGCGCGACGACCGACCGGCGGGCCTGCTTGAGCTGCAGGAACAGCACGTCGTCGGGGTTGGAGCCCTCGCACAGCACGAGGTAGGCGCGCAGCCCGACCGAGCCGACGCCGACGACCTTGTGGGCGACGTCGACGGCGTGGTAGCCGCCGAGGATCCGGCTCCAGTGCGGCGGCAGCGTGGCCAGGTACTCGTCGAGCGCGGCGAGGATGCGGGCGGTGTGCACCTCGTCGGGGTGGGCGATCAGCGGCGGCTCGGTGACGATCCGCCGCGCCCCGCCCTCCTCGGTGACGAAGCGGGGCAGCGCGCGGTCGCTGGTGCGCCGCCGCGCCCGCTCCGCGGCCTTGTCGATCACCCGCCGCGAGGTCTTGTGGTCGGCGTCCGAGCGCAGGGTGTCGACGTCCATGATGTCGAACGAGCGCGCCAGCAGCGGCTCGTCGGCGAGGTGGCGCAGGTGCTCGGCGTAGGACCGCACGCAGCGGGTGACGGCCTCCCCGCACTGCTCCTCGCTCGCCCCCGAGTCGCGCCCGGCGACCCAGGCCGAGGACACCAGCCGGCGCAGGTCCCACTCCCAGGCGCCGGGGTGGGCCTCGTCGAAGTCGTTGAGGTCGAACACCAGCTCGCGCTCGGGTGAGGCGTAGAAGCCGAAGTTGCCCAGGTGGGCGTCGCCGCAGATCACCGGGTGCACCCCGGTCTCGGGCAGCAGCGAGAAGTCCGCGGCGTGCAGCGCCGCCGCCCCGCGCAGGAACGCGTGCGGCGAGGCGCTCATCCGCTGGATGCGCAGCGGCACCAGCTCGGGGACGCGGCCCGCGTTCTGGGCCTCCACGACGTCGACCGGGTCGGCCGCGCGCAGCGCGGGCGTCCAGCCGGCCAGCGACGACCGCGGCGTCACCTTCCGCAGCCCCTTGCCGATCCGGTAGCGCTCGGACCGCGGGGTGGAGGCGCGCTGCATCGAGCCGAACGCCTCGCGGTCCGATCCGGCGAGGACGGGGTGCGAGGTCACGGTGGGTTCCTACACGTTCCGGCGGCCCAGCGCACGGTAGGTCCAGCCGGCGGCCTCCCAGCTCTCGCGGTCCAGGGCGTTGCGGCCGTCGAGCACCCGGCGGGTCCGCACGACCTTCCCGAAGGTGGCCGGATCCAGCTCCTTGTACTGGCGCCACTCGGTCAACAGCAGCACCGCGTCGGCGCCCTCGGCGGCCTCCTCCGGGGTGTCCACGCAGTCCAGCTGCGCCCAGTGCCGGCGCACGTTCGGCACCGCGGCCGGGTCGGTGACCCGCACGTTCGCGCCCTGCAGCTGCAGCTGCGCGGCCACGTTGAGCGCCGGCGAGTCGCGGATGTCGTCGGAGTCGGGCTTGAACGCCGCCCCCAGCACCGCGATCCGCTTGCCCAGCAGGGAGTCGTCGCAGACCTGCCGGGCCAGCTCCACCATCCGGATCCGGCGCCGCATGTTGATGTTGTCGACCTCGCGCAGGAAGGTCAGCGCCTGGTCGGCGCCCAGCTCACCGGCCCGCGCCATGAACGCCCGGATGTCCTTGGGCAGGCAGCCGCCGCCGAAGCCCAGCCCGGCGTTGAGGAACTTGCGCCCGATCCGGTCGTCGTGCCCGATCGCGTCGGCCAGCTGCTTCACGTCCGCGCCGGTGGCCTCGCACAGCTCGGCCATCGCGTTGATGAAGGAGATCTTGGTGGCCAGGAACGAGTTCGCCGCGGTCTTGACCATCTCCGCGGTGGCGTAGTCGGTGACGACCTTCGGCGTGCCGTCGGCGACGATCCGGGCGTAGACGCCGTCGAGGACCTTCTCCGCGTCCACCGGCGCGTCGGCGGCGTCGGCGACCCCGTAGACCAGCCGGTCGGGGTGCAGCGTGTCCTGCACCGCGAAGCCCTCGCGCAGGAACTCCGGGTTCCACGCCAGCGCCGCCTCCGGCACCCGCGCCGCGACCTGCTCGGCCAGGCGCGCCGCCGTCCCCACCGGGACGGTGGACTTGCCGACGACCAGCTCGCCCGGCCCCAGCACGTCCAGCAGCGACGCCGTCGCCGCCTCGACGTAGGTCAGGTCCGCCGCGTACTCCCCGCGCCGCTGCGGGGTGCCGACGCACACGAAGTGCACCGCCGCGCCGCGCGCCGCGGCCATGTCCGAGGAGAACGACAGCCGCCCCGAGTCCAGCGAGCGGCGCAGCAGCTCCTCGAAGCCCGGCTCGAAGAACGGCACCCGGCCCGCCGCCAGCGACTCCGCCTTCGCGACGTCGACCTCGATCCCGACGACCTCGTGCCCCAGCTCGGCCATCGACGCCGCGTGCACCGCGCCCAGGTACCCGCACCCGATGACCGACAGCTTCAGCGGGGTGGAAGTTTCCGACATGGGCGGAGGCTATCTCCCCGTCCGGGTGGCGGTTCGCGCCCGTCGGGGAGCCGGCACGGGGGTGACGCCCCGGTGGACGGCCGGTGCCGCCACCCGGGCGATAGCGTCGGCGCCCGTGAGGACGCTCCTGCTCGCCGAGGACCTGCTGCTGCTCGGGCTCGACCGCACCGCCGGCCGGGTCGGCGACCGGTTCGACGGCCGGACGCTGCCCGTCGCGCTGCTGCGCGACCTGGTCGACACCGGGGCCCTGTACCTGGAGGTCGGCGCGGCGGGCGGGGACGGCGACGCCACCGTGACGCCGTCGGGCGCGGAGCCGGAGCACCCGGCGCTGGCGGCGGCGCTGGCCGCGGTGACCCGCGACGGCACCGACTCCTCCGCGCGCCCCCTCGCCGCGGCCGCGGTGCACCTCGCGCGCACCCCGGCCGGGTCGGCGGGCGGCGCCGTCGCGGCGCTGGTCGGGGACGGCGTGCTCGCCGCGCAGGAGTACCGGCGCTTCGGGCTGCTGCGCCGGGTGCACCTGAGCGAGACCGACCCCGGTCCGGCCCGCGCGCTGCGCACCCGGCTGGCCGCGGCGCTGGTCACGACGTCCCCGCCGGACGGGCGCGACGGGCTCCTGCTGGTCCTGCTGACGCTGTCCGGCCTGGCCGGGGACGTGCTGCCGCCCGAGATCGACGCCGGCACCCGGGAGGAGGCGCGGCGGCGCGCCGACCTGCTCGTCGAGGGGGCGGCGCGCGACCCGTTCGTCCGGGCGTACTTCGCGGTGCGCTCGGGGTGGGCCGGGAACTGACCGCGCCGGGGTGTCAGCCGTGCAGCCGGGCGAGCCGGTCGCGGCAGGCGTCCCAGGTGGGCAGCGCGCCGGCGGCGCGGGCCCGGGCCAGGGTGGGCGCGGCGCGGTCCTTGTCCGACAGCACCGGCTCGACGTCGTCGAGCCAGGGCAGCGCGAGGTCCGGGTCGAGCGGGGTGAGGCCGTGCTCGGCCGCCGGGTCGTAGGGCGCCGAGCACAGGTACCCGACGACCGTGGAGTCGGCGAGCGCCTGGAACGCGTGCCCCAGCCCCTCGGACAGGTAGACCGCCCGCAGCGGCTCCGCGGCGAGCTCCACGACCTCGACCCGGCCGAAGGTGGGCGAGCCGACCCGCAGGTCGACGACCACGTCGCGGACGGCGCCGGCGGCGACCCACAGGTACTTGGCCTGCCCCGGCGGGACGTCGGCCCAGTGCACGCCGCGGACCACCCCGCGGTGCGACACCGACCGGTTGGTCTGCGCGACGATCAGGTCGAATCCGAGCGCCTCGCGGAACGCGGAGCCCTGGAACGGCGCGACGAAGGACCCGCGGTGGTCGGGGAAGGTCGTCGGCTCGAACAGCCACGCCCCCGCGATGCCCAGCTCGGTGGCCCTCACCGCAGCCCCTCCCACCAGTCGCGGTGCTCCCGGTACCAGGCGACCGTGCCGGCGAGCCCCTCGTCGAACGCGACCTGCGGGGTGTAGCCGAGCTCGTCGCGGATCTTGGACCAGTCCACCGAGTAGCGGCGGTCGTGGCCCTTGCGGTCGGGGACGTGCTCGACGCGGTCCTCCCCCGCCCCGACGGCGGCCAGCAGCCGGGTGGTCAGCTCCCGGTTGGTGAGCTCGGTCCCGCCGCCGATGTTGTAGACCTCCCCGGCGCGGCCCTTCGTCGCGGCGAGCGCGACGCCGCGGCAGTGGTCGGTGACGTGCAGCCAGTCCCGCACGTTGCGGCCGTCGCCGTAGAGGGGCACCCGGCCGCCGTCGAGCAGCCGGGTCACGAACAGCGGGATCACCTTCTCCGGGAACTGGTGGGGGCCGTAGTTGTTCGAGCAGCGGGTCACGACGACGTCGAGGCCGTGCGTGCGGTGGTAGCTGCGCGCCAGCAGGTCCGAGCCCGCCTTCGCCGCGGAGTACGGCGAGTTGGGCTCCAGCGGGTGCTCCTCGGGCCAGGACCCGGAGTCGATGGAGCCGTACACCTCGTCGGTGGAGACGTGCACGAACCGGCCCACCCCGCCGTCGAGGGCGGCCTGCAGCAGCACCTGGGTGCCGACGACGTTGGTCGTCACGAAGTCCGCCGCGCCGGTGATCGAGCGGTCCACGTGGGTCTCGGCGGCGAAGTGGACGACGAGGTCGACCCCGCCGTCGCCGACGACCTCCGCGACGCGGCGCGGGTCGCGGACGTCACCGCGCTCCACGCGCAGCCGCGGGTCGTCGCGGACCGGGTCGAGGTTCTCGATCCGCCCCGCGTAGGTGAACGCGTCGAGCACGACCACCTCGGCCCCGGCCAGCCCCGGGTGCTCCCCGGCCAGCACGGTCCGCACGAAGCAGGAGCCGATGAACCCGGCTCCCCCCGTCACCACGATGCGCACGTGTCCTCCCCGCTCGACGCCCGGCCCGGCCAGCGTGTCAGAGTCGCCCCGACGCCGAGGAGCCGGAGGTGGGCGGTGCGCGCGTGCGTGCTGGGGGCGGACGGACAGCTCGGGCGGGCGCTGGTGGCGGCGCTGCCCGGCGCGGTGGCCGTGGACCGGGCCGGTCTGGACGTCGGCGACGCCGCGGCCGTCGCGGCGTTCGGCTTCGGCGGCGCCGACGTGGTCCTCAACGCGGCCGCCTACACCGCCGTCGACCGGGCCGAGACCGAGCCCGCCGCGGCCTGGCGGGCCAACGCCGCGGGCCCCGCGCACCTCGCCGCGGCCGCCCGCGAGCACGGGTTCCTGCTGGTCCACGTGTCCACCGAGTACGTCTTCGACGGCACCGCGACCGGCCCGGTGCCGGAGTGGGCGCCGCTGTCCCCGCTCGGGGTGTACGGGGCGTCGAAGGCCGCCGGAGAGCTCGCGGTGCGCGCGGCGCTGCCGGAGCGGCACGTGGTCGTGCGGACCAGCTGGGTCGTCGGCGACGGCGCCAACTTCGTCGCGACGATGGCGCGGCTGGCCCGCGACGGGGTCCGGCCCGCCGTCGTCGACGACCAGGTGGGACGCCCGACCTCGGCCGCCGACCTCGCGGCAGCGCTGGTCGTGCTGGCCGGGTCCGGGGAGCACGGCACCTTCCACGTGACCGGCGGCGGCGAGCCGACGAGCTGGTGCGGCCTGGCCCGCGAGGTGTTCGCGCGGTGCGGGCGCGACCCCGGCGACGTCCGCGCCGTGTCCACCGCCGAGTACGCCGCGGACAAGCCGCACCTGGCGCGCCGGCCCGCGAACTCGGTGCTCGACCTGTCGCGCGCGACCGGCGCCGGTGTCGTCGTGCCGCACTGGCGCGACGGGCTCGACCGCTACCTGCCCGCGGTGACCCGGTGAAGGGGATCGTGCTGGCCGGGGGGACCGGCAGCCGGCTGTTCCCGCTGACCGCGGCGGTGTCCAAGCAGCTGCTGCCGGTCTACGACAAGCCGATGATCTACCACCCCCTGACCACGCTGATGCTGGCCGGGATCCGGGAGATCCTGCTCATCTCCACCCCGCGCGACCTGCCCGGCTTCCAGCGCCTGCTCGGCGACGGCACCCACCTCGGCCTGGAGATCACCTACGCCGGGCAGGAACACCCCAACGGCCTCGCCGAGGCCTTCGTCATCGGCGCCGACCACGTCCGCGGCGGCCCGTCGGCACTCGTGCTCGGCGACAACATCTTCCACGGCGCCGGGTTCGGCGACCTGCTGCGCACCCGCGCCGCCCAGGTCGCCTCCGGCGAGGCGGGCTGCGTGCTGTTCGGCTACCCCGTGCGCGACCCGCAGCGCTACGGCGTCGGCGAGGCCGACGACCGGGGCCGCCTGCTGTCCATCGAGGAGAAACCCGCACACCCCCGCTCCGACCGCGCGATCACCGGCCTCTACCTCTACGACCACCACGTCGTCGACGTCGCCGCCGCCGTCACCCCCTCCGCCCGCGGCGAGCTCGAGATCACCGACGTCAACCGCGCCTACCTCGACCAGGGCCGCGCCCACCTGCAGGACCTCGGCCGCGGCTTCGCCTGGCTCGACACCGGCACCCACGAGTCGCTCATGGAGGCCGGCCAGTACGTCCGCGTCCTGGAGAACCGCCAGGGCGTGCGCATCGCCTGCGTCGAGGAGGTCGCCCTGCGCATGGGCTACATCGACGCCGACACCTGCCACGCCCTCGGGGCGCGGCAGGCCGGCTCGGGCTACGGCGAGTACGTCATGGCCGTCGCCGATCAGTTCAGGTCGTAGACGCGGACCCAGTCGACCTCGTAGGTCGCGGGCTGCATCCGCGAGCCGTAGAAGTTGTCGAGCTGGATGGTCAGGTGCCCGCTGGGCATGTCCTGGATGTTGCGGCGCACCGAGTTCGCCCCGCCCGACCAGCGGAACCACTCCTTGCCGTCGACGAAGCCGCGGACCCAGGACGGGGTCCACTCGACCGCGACGGCGTGCCACTGGCTCAGCGCCGCGCCGCAGCCGGTCTCCTTGGCGTACTGCTGCTGGACCTGGATCCCGGCGTTGTGCGGGTAGTGGGTGAAGCTCTCCGCACACGCGGCGCCGGGACGGCCGTTCTCCAGGAAGTCGTACTCGCCGTCCTGGGGCCAGCGGTCCGAGGTCGGCCACACGATCAGCAACGGGTGGTAGGTGCGCGTGCTCGACGCCGATCCGGTCGCGTAGGAGCGCACGCGGGCCTCCCAGCGGCCGTAGCGGCGCTCGGCCCGGCTCGCGAGCCAGGCGCTGTCGCCGCCGGCGAGCCCGGTCTGGACCAGCGCGGAGCCGTTCACGGTGGACCGCGAGGCGCACCGGCGGCCGTTGCCGGCGTGGCCCGGCCAGCACTCCCCGGCCCTCGTCCACCTCGCCGGGTCCGGGGCGCCGGTGTAGTCGAACTCGTCGGAGCCGGTGGTGGGGGTGCCCCACCCGTAGGTCTCCGCGGCGGTGGTGGGGGCGGCGGCCTGTGCGGCCCGGGGGGCGGGCGACGCGGTGGCCGCCCCCGTCCCGGCCAGGGCGGGGGCGAGTGCGGTGACCGCGGCGACGGCGAGCAGGACCAGGCGGCGGCTGGATGTGGGCATGCGTGATCGACCGTTCCGTGACGGGTGGAGGTGCGGGGCGTGAGTCGATTGCGCGCGATCGACGATCACAGTAGGGATCACCGGCGGTTCGCGACAGGGTCTCTGCACAGAACTGCGTACGCCTTTCCGACGATCTCGTGCGGCGGCGGTCCTCCTCCCCGCGCAGGAGGTGGCGGGCCGGCCGGGCCGCTAGCGTCGTGGCGCATGGGGGATCTGCTGCTGTCCGAGGAACTGCTGCTCATCGGCCTGCACGACGACACCGGCAAGCCCGCGGGGTGGTTCGACCCGCAGCGGCTGCACGGGGCGCTGCTGTGCGACCTGATCGAACGCGGCGCGGTGACCGTCGACGAGCGGAAGAAGGTGCACCCGGCCGCCGTACCGGAGCATCCGGCGCTGCGCGCGGTGTACGACACGGTCGCGGGCTCGTCGGCGCCGCGCTCGGTGGCGCACTGGACCTCCACGCTGCCGTGGAAGCACACGAAGCCCGCCGAGCTGGTCGCCGGGCGCCTGGTGGAGCGCGGCGTCCTCGCCCGCGAGGAGGGCCGGGTGCTCGGCCTGTTCCGCACGACCCGGCTGCCCGAGGCCGACCCCGGTCCGGAGCGTGCGCTGCGCGAGCGGCTGCGCGCGGTGCTGGTCACCGGCACGACGCCGACGGCGCACGACGCCCTGCTCGTCGCGCTGCTGCACGGCACGCACCAGGTGCGGGCGGCGCTCGACGGCGTGGACGGCCCGCAGCGCCGGGCCGGTGAGAAGCGGGCGAAGGAGATCGCGAAGGGGCTGCAGGACGACCCGGTGCTGAAGGCGCAGTACGACGCCGCGGTGCTGGCCGCGGTGATGACGACGGTGGCGACCACCGTCGTCGTCACCGGCGGGTCGAACTAGCCGGCCTGCCGCTGGGCGAGCCCCAGGGCGTACTCCGGGTACCACTGCCCCGCCGCCGGCTCGCCCGGGCGGCAGGCGCCGTCGGACTCGCCGGGGCGCTTGACCCACAGCAGGGCGTCCACGCGGGGGGAGCCGGTGTCGGTGGTCGGCGCCGCGCCGAGCCCGCGGCCGGGCGGGTTGCAGAACGCGGGCACCCCGCCCAGGGACGCCTCGTCGGCGACGCCGCGGCCGTTGCGGCTGGTGTCGACCACGAAGTGCGTCCCGCCGAGCACGTCGGAGATCCGCTCCCCGAACGCGACGACCTCGGGGGTCGGGTAGAAGTTCGCGACGTTGAGCGCGAAGCCGTCGGCCCGCCCGACCCCGGACCGGCCGAGCGCGTCGGCGAGCGCGCCGACGTCGCTGATGAAGCCGGGGTTGCCGGCGTCGACGTAGACGGTCGCGCCGGCGCCCTTCAGCGCGGTGACCGCGTCGGACAGCAGCTGGTAGCGCTCGTCGCGCAGCGCGCCGTCGACGCAGCCGGACAGCTCGTGCGGCACCGCGTCCGGCTCCAGCACGACCGTCGCCGGGCCGCCGCCGAGGCCGCGCACGATCTCGGTGACCCAGTTGCGGTAGTAGCCGCCGTCGGGCGCGCCGCCGCCGGAGAAGCTGCCGCAGTCGCGGTGCGGGACGTTGTAGGCGACCAGCAGCGGCGTGGCGCCGGCGGCGCGGGCCCGGTCGACGTAGTCCTTCGTGTCGGCCTGGGCGGCGGCGACGTCGCCGGTCACCCAGTGCGGGAACGGCTGCGCGGCGATCTTCTCGATCTGCGCGGCGTCGTCGTCGCGGCCCTCGGCCCGCCACTGCGCGACCTGCGCGGCCGCCGCGCTGGTCGGGTCGACGAAGTAGCCGGTCGGGCTCGGCGGTGCGGTCGCGGGCGCCGCGCCCGGCGGTGCGACGCCCGACCCGCAGGAGACGAGGACGACGGCGGCGGCCAGGGCACCGGACACGACGGCCAGCAACGTGCGCACGAGGAGGGAGTGTGTCACCTGACGTGCACCCAGGTCGCCGTCGACGGCACACCGGCGTCGTCGAGCAGGAACAGCATGTACCAGCCGGGCGGGACGAGCGCCGGTTCGCCGGGCACCCCCAGGCGCAGCGAGCCGTCCGGGCCGCGGGCGAGGTCCAGGCGCACCGAGCGCTGGTCGATGTCGGTGGCGTGGGTGACCGCGCTGGGCCGGATCAGCCGCGCTCCGGTGACCCGGGCCGCGTCCGGGCTGGTCACGGTCATGGTGGCGCCGAGTGCGACCTCCTTCGGCGCCGTCGCGATCACCGGCGCCGGGCCGTGGAACCGGTACGGCGGGGTGTAGATCTCCAACCGCTGCTCGAACGGCGCGGGCTTGGTGTTGTCGACGTTCTTGAACAGCGAGTTCCCGCCCGCGGTGAGCACCTGGCCGTTGGGCAGCAGCAGCGCCTCGGCGTGGTAGTCGCGCCCGACGGCCGGGTCGGCGACGGCGGTCAGCGTGTTCGTCCCGGGGTGGTAGAGGTTCGCCTGCAGGACGTCGGAGTTGCCCTTGCCCCGGTAGTCGGCCGAGCCGCCGGTGATGAGCAGGTCGTCGGTGGGCAGCTGCACGACGCTCGGGTAGCGGGTCGGGGTGCGCAGGTCCGGGCCCGGGGTGAACGCGGGCGCCGGGTCGTCGAGGTCGATGCGGTCGATGCGGGCCGAGGACACCGGCGACTCGCCGACCCCGCCGCCCCCGACGACGACCAGCCGCTGGTCCTGCACCGGCCCGGCCCACGACGACCCGGAGGTCTCCATCAGGTCCGGCCGGCGCAGCCCCGGTACGGGTGCGAAGGAGTTGTCGGCGAGGTTCCAGAAGCCCGGCGTGCGCCCGGCGTCGGCGGGGCCGTAGCCGGCGTTGGAGCCGGAGTAGAACAGCTGCCCCTGCCGGCCGGTCTGGAAGATCGCGGGGTAGGTCGGGAAGTAGCGGAACAGGTCCGGGCGGTCGGTCCAGCGCTTGGTGGCGGGGTCGTAGATCTCGTTCTGGCCGGGCAGGATCTGCCCGGTGCCGTCGAGGCCGGAGGTGGCGAGGACCTGGCCGTCGGGGAGTCCGGTGAGCGTGGGGTACCAGCGCTTCTGGGTCATGTCGCCGACGCGGACGTAGGTCTCGGTGAACGGGTCGAACTCGTAGGAGTCCGCGATGCCCTGGAAGTCCTGCTTGTCCATGGTCATCTTCTCGCCCATGCCGTAGACGTTCGCGGCGTCCTCGGGCGACAGCGACGGGATCGTGTACTGGGCGGGGGTGTCGGTCACGCCGGCGGTGCCGTCCTCGGTGGACTCGACGAAGCCGACCGTCTCGCTCGCGGTGACGACGGTGCCCTCGCCCTCGCCGGTCTTGGTGGCGGCCATGACGTGCGCCGGGCTGGTCAGCACGTAGGTGCGCCCGTCCGGGGCACGGAACCCGGTGCCCTTGTCCAGGTGCAGCTCGCGGTCGGGGTTCTCGTTGCGGATGCGCATGGCGCCGGCGGCGCGCTGCACGAAGCCGTCGAGCACCTCGTAGCGCTGGGTGCCGCCGGCGACGAGCAGGTTGCCGTCGGACAGGAAGGTGTGGCCGCCGCAGAACAGGTCCGAGGGGGTGTCGACCTCGTTCGTGTCGCCGGTGGCCGGGTCGTAGACCAGGGTCCGGAAGGTGCCGGCGTCGAACTGCTCCTGGTCGTTGCCCGAGCCCGCGACGAGCAGGACCTTGCCGGTCGGCAGCATCGCGGCGTGGATGGCGTTGATCCGCACGTCCTCGGGCAGCTCGACGACGTCCCAGCGGCCGTGCGCCGCGGTGTACTCGGCGCTGTGCAGCCACGCCTCGTGGCGGACCTCGGAGATCCAGGCGAAGGCGGGCGGCGCGTTGACGGCCAGCAGCACGGCCGGCACGCCGACCATCGCGATGACGCGGCGGCGGGCGAGGACGGCGCGCGCCGCCCGGGAGAGCAGGCGCTTCACGCCACGGCTCCGATCGTCTCGTCACGGGGTTCGGGCAGCTCGATGTCGGGGACCAGCTCGACGAGCTCGGCGGCGGTGACGACCGCGCCGCGGTCGCGCCAGAGCCCGCCCAGCCAGACCAGCATCGGCACGAGCGAGATCAGCAGGGCAAGGGCGGGCCACATGAGCACGTCGAGGTTGGCGTAGCCGAGGGCGAACGAGGCCGCGATGGCCGCCGCGAGGAACGCCGACCAGCGCAGGTGCCGGGCGAAGGTGACGAGCCGGTCGGGGCTGGCCGCCTCGGCCTTCGGGGTCACCACGAACCGCGCCGGGCGCCGCAGCACGGTCGCGACCAGCGAGGACGCGTAGATCGGCGCGGACAGCACCGACATCGCCATCCCGTGGATCCCGCTGGAGTTCTCGTTCTCGTAGGGGCTGACGTTGTAGCGGCGGTTGCGCACGTAGACCCACAGCTGGAAGGCGGTGGCGTCGACGTAGAGCGCCAGCCACAGCGCCGGCGGGACGACGATGCCCGACACGCCGAACGCCAGGTAGAGCGAGGCGTTGACCGCCCCGAGGACCCAGCCGACGGCCATCGACGGGTAGAAGGTGGTGATCAGCAGGTAGTGCAGCATCCGCGGCGGGGAGAGCCGGCGCAGCCGCCGCAGGAAGACACCCTGCAGGATCTCGAAGGTGCCCCGCGACCAGCGCAGCTGCTGGGAGAAGTAGTCCGTCCAGGACGACGGGCCCTCCCCCACCGCGACGACGTCGGGGGTGTACACCGAGCGCCAGCGCGCGCCCGTCCACGGGTTGCGCCGGGCGTGCAGCGCGAGCCCGGTGGCCATGTCCTCGGTGATCGAGTCGTGCAGGCCGCCGACCGTGAGCAGCGCGTCGATCCGCACGGCGTTGTTGGTGCCGACCAGCATCGGGATGCCGTAGGCGTTCGCGGCGCGCTGGATCAGCGAGTGGAACGGGAACTGCTGGGACTCCGCGGCCCGGGTGACGAAGGTGTCGCAGTTGGCGTAGCACTGGGGGCCGACGACGAAGGCGACGTCGGGGTCGCGGAAGTAGCCGAGCATCCGCTCGGCGTAGTTGGGCAGCGGCACGTGGTCGGGGTCGACCGAGAGGAACACGTCGTAGCGGTGGCCCTCGGCGTGCACCCAGGCGTTGTAGTTGCCGTGCTTGGTGCGCGCGGCGAAGAAGCCGCCGTCGGTGTTGTACCCGGCGGTCCCCTTGCGCGAGAAGTGCCGCACGCCGATCTCGGCGCACATGCGGCGGACGTCGGCGTCGTCGCCCTCGTCGAGCAGCCAGACGTCGAGGGTGCCGGCGTGCCGGATCCGCCGCGCGGCCTCGAGCGTGGCCCGGACCATCTCGACCGGCTCCTTGCCGGGGACGATCGTGGTCAGGAACGCGACCCGCAGCGCGGGGTCGGGCCGCACCGGGACCGGGTCGCGGGCGAGTACCGAGGCCAGCGACAGCGAGAACACGTTGACCAGGCGCAGGCCCTCGACCAGCGCGATCGAGCCGATGACGAAGACGTTCGCGGCCTGGATCCACCAGCGCTCGTCGACGTCGGGGTGGTGCGAGGGCTGCAGCAGCCAGACGACGAACAGCACCTCGAACGCCACGTTCGCGCCGATGATGGCCAGCGTCCGCACCCAGCGGGAGCGGCCCTGCCCGTCGTGCAGGTTGCGGTAGCGGACGCGGTGGACCGTCCCGTCGGCGGGGGGCTCGGTGATCTCGCCGGAGATCCGGCTGAAGTCGTGCAGCGACCGCGCCCCCGCCAGGGGCGGGGCGATCCCCGGCGGGTCCTGCGACGTGCCGGGCGCGGGTGACGCGGTCACCGGCGTACCTCCTGCTGGGCTCGGGTCCGGCGGCGCGTGGTGGGAGCGCCGCCGTGTGCGCCCTGCATCGACGCTTTCCGAGACCCCGTTACCCACCGCGCCCGCCGGGGCCGTCCGGCCCGGTGACCGACCGCCGTCGGCCCGAGATCGAATCGTGATCGAGATACCGTGTCAGCAGCAGGAGGTCCGGATTTCTTGATCCTGATGGCAGCAGTAGGACAGGGCCGTTCGGCGTAGTGGCCCGGCACGGACCGTCACCAGGTCATCAACACTGATGATCCGGACCGGGATGTCCGGGACGTCCGTTTCCCTCCCCCGTTCTGATGACGCCGCCCGGCCCGGCGGCGGCGCGCGGGTCGTCCGGCCGGGCGAACGGACCGTCCTCGCACCGGGGCCGGCCGACCCGCCGGTGTAACCTCCGCGCACACCCGAGTGAGGCCGTGCCGCGACGCCGTCCCCCGCCGCGCCGGACGCCTCACGGACTCCCCACCGCCCCGGCGGCCCCCCGGAGGACAGCACCCCATGAGCGCGCGGATCGCCCTGGTCCACGAGCGGTTCACCGAGATCGCAGGATCCGAGCACGTCGTCGAGCAGCTCGCGCGCGAGTGGCCGGACGCCCCGGTGCACGTCCCGGTGAGCCGCCCGGCGGGGGTCCCGCCGGGCCTGGAGGGACGGCTGCACACCAGCGGGGTCGACCATCTGTACCGGCTCACCGGTGGCCGCACCTACGCGCCGCTGACCCCCCTGTTCCCCCGGGCCTTCCGGCGGATGCGGCTCGACCCGGCCGACGCCGTGGTCATCAGCCACCACGCGTTCGCCACCCAGGCGGCGTTCGCCACCGCGGCGCCGACCGTCGCCTACGTGCACAGCCCGGCCCGCTGGGCCTGGGAGACCGGGATGCGCGCCGGCGAGGCGAGCGGACGGCTCGGCTCCGCCGCACTCGACGCGCTGGCCCGCATCACCCGCCGGGCCGAGCTGGCCGCGGCACCGCGCCTGACCCGGATCGTCGCCAACTCCCACGAGGTCGCCCGGCGGGTCCGCGCCTGGTGGGGACGCGACGCCGAGGTCGTGCACCCGCCGGTGGACACCGAGGCCTTCACCCCCGACCCCGGCACCGACCGGGAGGACTTCTTCCTGCTCGCCGGGCGGCTCGTGCCCTACAAGCGCCCCGAGATCGCGATCGAGGCCGCCCGCGAGGCCGGGGTGCGGCTGGTCGTGGTCGGCGAGGGGCGCGGCGAGCAGGCGTGCCGCCGCGTCGCCGGCCCGGACGTCCGCTTCCTCGGGCGCGTCCCGCACCGGGAGCTCCTGGCCCTGCACCGGCGGGCCCGCGCGGTCCTCATGCCCGGCGTCGAGGACTTCGGGATCGTCCCGGTCGAGGCGATGGCGTGCGCGACCCCGGTCGTCGCGCTCGGGCAGGGCGGCGCGCTGGACTCGATCGCCCCGGGGGTCACCGGGGTCCTCGTCCCCCCGGGCGACGACGAGTCCGTGGTCGCCGGCTTCGCCGAGGCACTGCGCGGGTTCGACCCCGGCGCGTTCGACCCGGCGGCGGTGCGGCGCCACGCCGAGAGCTTCTCCCGCGCGCAGTTCCGCAGCCGGATGCGCCGGATCGTCGACGACACCGCCGGCGTGTAAGTCTCGCCACATCGGACGGACGACCCCGCACCATCGTGTCGGACAGTGGTCGTCGCGGTGACATCGTGGTGACCTCGTCGGACACATCGTGTCCGGACGATCACGCACGGCACGATCTTGTGACCGACGTCGCGGTGCGGATGACCTTCGCCGTGTTGCCTTGCGTTCGCAACTTTGTTACCCACCGTGCGGCGATCGGCCCCGAACAGCCCAATTTGGGCCCGATTCGCTTCTGCGACAACGAATGTGGCCACCCTGGGTAACACCCTCCGGGACAGTGGCGACTCTGCAGGCGGCGGATGATCCGCCATCCGTACTACGTGCTGTGACTCCCCGGATCCGATGACCGGCCGTCACGACCGACGTGCGGAGGAGCAGTGACGTCGGGTGAGGTGGACGTGGAGACCATGCAGCAGTCCGGAACGGTGTGCGACACCGATCGACCGGCCCGCACGCGCCCACGGCAGGACCCCGGTCCGGACGGCACGGAGACGGCCCCCGGGGGCGGCCCACCGGTCGAGGTGCGCCCGCTGCTCGGCATCCGCTCGGCGCGCCGGCTGCAGGCGTGGATGATCGTGCTGCCGGTGGACGCCCTGATGCTGGCGGCGCCCGCCCTGTGGACGCCGAAGCACTGGAAGGGCTTCCTCGCCCTGTCACTGGTGGCGCTGCTGTTCCTCACCGAGGGCGGTCGCTACCGGGCGCGCCTGCACATCAGCGTGCTCGACGAGCTGCCGCGCCTGCTCACCCGGGTGCTCGCCGCCGGGGCCGTCATCGCGACCGTGTTCGCAGTGCGCCACGACGACCTCGAGGTCACCTCCATCCTCGCCGGGCTGCTCGCCGGGATGGGCCTGTTCGTGCTCGGCCGCGTACTGACCAACCGGATCATCCTCGTCGGACGGCGGCGGCGGATCGTCGCGCACCGCACCCTGATCGTCGGCAACGGCGCGCTCGCCCGCGAGCTCTGCACCCTGCTGCGCCGCTATCCCCAGTACGGGCTGCTCCCGGTCGGCTTCGTCGACGGCGACCCGGACCGCGACGAGGTCTGGCACGCCGACCAGCTCGACGAGGCCGTCCGCCGCACCGGCTCCGACGTGATCGTCATCGCGGACGGCGAGCTCACCGAGTCCCAGGTCCTCGACGTGCTGCGCCACCCGTCCTGCGCCCAGTGCGACGTCATGGTCGTGCCCCGGCTGCACCAGTTCTGGCAGCAGTCCGGTACCGGCGACCACATCGGGTCGGTCCCGGTCATGCGGGTCCGGTCGGCCCGCATGGACGGCCCCCGCTGGTTCATCAAGCGCAGCTTCGACATCGCCGTCAGCAGCGTCACGCTGGTGCTGCTGTCCCCGCTGCTGCTGGTCTGCGCGGTGGCGGTCAGCCGCGAGACCCGTGCCGCCGTGCTGTTCCGGCAGGAACGGATCGGGCGCGGCGGGCGGCCGTTCGTCTGCCTGAAGTTCCAGACGATGAAGCCGGCGACCAGCACGGAGGGCGCGACGCGGTGGTCCATCGCGCACGACACCCGGGTGGGCCGGGTCGGCCGGCTGCTGCGCCGCACCGGCCTCGACGAGCTCCCCCAGCTGTGGAACATCCTGCGCGGGGACATGACGCTGGTCGGGCCGCGCCCGGAGCGGCCGTTCTTCGTCGACCGGTTCTCCCAGCAGTGGCCGCACTACTCCCACCGCCACCGGGTCCCGGCCGGGCTCACCGGCCTCGCCCAGGTGTCCGGGCTGCGCGGCGACGTCCCGATCTCCGACCGCGCCCGCTTCGACAACTACTACATCGAGAACTGGTCGCTGTGGCTGGACGTGAAGATCGTCCTGCGCACGTTCGCCGAGGTCCTGCTCGCCCGCGGCCGCTGACCCGCCCCCGCCCCGCCCCTCCGATCCCGAGGAACGAGATGTCGTCCCCGACGCGCGCCCCGATCTCCGTCGTCGTCCCCGCCTACAACTCCGCCCGCACCATCGCCGAGACCCTGCGCTCGGTGCTGGCCCAGGACGTCGACATGGAGGTGCTGGTCCTCGACAACGCCAGCACCGACGGGACCGGCGACATCGTCCGGTCCGTCGGGGACCCCCGCGTGGTCGTGCACCGCAACGAGGCGCTGCTGCCGCTGGGCGACAACTGGAACCGCGCCGTCCGGCTGAGCCGCGGCGAGCTGGTGAAGCTGGTCTGCGCCGACGACCTGCTCGGGCCCGGCACCGTGGCCGAGCAGGCCGACGTGCTCGCCGACCCCGGCGTCGCGCTCGTCGCGTCGCGCCACGAGGTCATCGACGAGTCCGGCCGGGTCCTCGGCCGCGACCTCGGGCTGGGCGGGCTGCTGGGCCGGGTGCCGTCGCGGCGGCTGGTCGCGACGCTCGTGCGCCGCGGCCCCATCGACTTCGCCCCGACCGCCGCGACCATGTGGCGGCGCACCGGCTTCGACCGCGCCGGCGGGTTCCGCGGCCGCTACGTGTTCTGCATGGACGTCGACCTGTTCGCCCGGATCATGCGCTACGGCGAGTTCGTCGGCACCCCCGGGCACGGGGCGTCGTGGCGGGAGTCGCGCTTCAACGTCAGCCGCACCCGCTCCTCGCTCAGCAAGCTCAGCGAGATGCGCAGCAGCAACTACCAGCTCCGCCGCGACCTGCCCGGCCTCGTCGGGCGCTCGGACCTGCTCGCGGGTGACGTCCGGCTGGTCCGGGCCGGCCTGGAGCGCGTCCGCGTCCGCTCGCTGGCGACCGTCCGAGCCCGCCCGGAGGTCGTGTGAGCACCCTGCACCACGCGGACGCCCGCGACGGCGGGACCCGGCCCGGCACGGTCCCCCGGGTCCACATGACCGGGTCGGAGTGGTTCGCGACGAACGCCGGCGGGCTGAACCGCTACTTCACCGACCTGTTCACCGCGCTGCGCGACCTGCCCGGCGTGGACGTCACGGCCGCCGCGCACGGCGAGCCGCCGCGCGGGGGCAGCTCGTGGGGACCGTTCGCGGGCGGCACCCGGGCCCGGGTGGCGCGCTCGCTCGCGGCCGCGCCGGGCACCCGTCCGCGCGTGCTCGACCGGCACTACTGCCTCTACGGGCGCCCGGCCCGCGACCGGCACGGCGCGCAGTCGCTGGTCGTGCACTTCCACGGCCCGTGGGCCGCGGAGAGCGCCGCCGCCGGGGCGGGCGGGCTCGCGGTGCGGGCCAAGCGGCTGGCCGAACGGGCCCGCTACGCCGGGGCCGACGCCTACGTCGTGCTCTCCGAACGCTTCCGCGACCTGCTCGCCGCCGACTACGGCGTGCCCGCCGGCCGGATCCGGGTGGTCCCGCCGGGCGTCGACCTCGGCCGGTTCACCGCGGCCGCGGAGCCCGCCGGGCCCCCGACCGTGCTGTGCGTGCGACGCCTGGAGAACCGGATGGGCGTCGACGTGCTGCTCGACGCGTGGCGCGCGGTCGCCGCGGCCCGCCCGCAGGCCCGCCTCGTCGTGGTCGGCACCGGCTCGGCGGAGGCGGGCCTGCGCGCCCGCGCCGCCGCCGGTGACCTCGCCGGGTCGGTGAGGTTCACCGGCCGCGTCGGCGACGACGCGCTCGCCCGGCTCTACGCCGGCGCCGCGCTGACCGTCGTCCCCTCGGTCGCGCTGGAGGGCTTCGGCCTGATCGCGCTGGAGTCGCTGGCCGCCGGGCGGGCGCCGGTCGTCACCGACTGCGGCGGCCTGCCCGACTCGGTGCGCGGGCTCGACCCGTCGCTGGTCGTCGCCCCCGGCGACCCCGAGGCGCTGGCCGCCCGGCTGCTCACCGCCCTCGACGGCGACCGTCCCGGCCCGGGCGCCTGCCGGGCGCACGCCGAGCGCTTCTCCTGGCGGGCCGCCGCCGAGCGGCACCGCGACCTGTACCGCGAGCTCGCATGACCAGGGCCCTGTTCGTCACCCACACCGCCGCGCCGTCCGGCGCGGAGCTCGCGACGCTGCGGCTGATGCGCGCCCTGCCCGGCGCCGGGGTCGAGCCCGTCGCCGTCTACGCCGCGGCCGGCCCGCTGGTCGCGACCACCCGGGCCTCCGGGATCGCCACCGACGTGCTCGCCGAGGAGCTGGGCCGCGACGTGCGCATCGGCAGCCGGGACCCGCTGCGCTTCGCCCGCGGCCTGGCCGCGCTGGCCCGGCTGGGCCGCGACCTCGGTGACGTCGCGGTGCGCCGGCGCGCCGACGTGGTCGTCGCGACGACCACGAAGGCGCTGCTCATGGGGGCGGTCGCGGCCCGGCGCGCGCGGCTGCCGCTGGTCTGGCAGGCCCACGACCGCGCGACGGCGGAGTTCTTCGGGCCGGTCGTCGCACCGGCCGTGCGCGCCGTCGGACGGGTCGTCCCCGACGCCTACATCGCCAACAGCCGCTCCACCCTGGAGACGCTGCGCACCGGGAACCGGCCGGTGCTCGTCGCCCACCCCGGCGTCGAGCCGGGCCCGGCGCCGCGGCGCGACCCGCAGCGGGCCGCCGCCGACGCGGTCGTCGTGCTGGTCGGGCGGCTCACCCCGTGGAAGGGGCAGGACGTGCTGCTGCGCGCCCTCGCCGCCGCGGCGCACCGGCCCCGCCGGATCCTGCTGGTCGGGGGCACCTTCTTCGGCGAGGAGGGCTACCGCGCCGGGCTGGAGCGCCTCGCCGCCGAGCTGGGGCTGCCCGTCGAGCTCACCGGCCACGTCGACGACCCGGGCGAGCTCATGCGCGGCGCCGACGTGCTGGTGCACTGCTCGACGACCGCTGAGCCGTTCGGGCAGGTCGTGGTCGAGGGCATGCAGGCCGGCTGCGCGGTCGTCGCGTCCCGGCCGGGCGGGCCGTCGGAGATCGTCACCGACGGCGTCGACGGGCTGCTCGTCGACGGCGGCGACGTCGCCGCACTCACCGCGGCCCTGGACCGGCTGCTCGCCGACCCCGCCGAGCGCGAGCGCCTGGCCGCGGCCGGGCAGCGGACCGCGGGCCGGTTCGGCGTCGACCGGACCGCGGCCGACGTCGCCCGCTTCCTGGCCGGTGTCGTCGGCGAGCGGCGGGAGGTGCTCCGGTGAGCGTCGAGGACGCCCGCTCCATGCGCCCGCTGACGGTGCTGCGCGACATCGGGTTCGTCAGCTTCGGCAAGTACGGGCAGTACGTCGTGACCGCGGTGACGGTGCCGCTGAGCGCGCGGCTGCTCGGCACCGAGGGGGTCGGGCACCTGGCCGTCGGGATGTCGGCGTACTTCATCGGGTCGCTGCTGGTGGACATGGGCATCGCCCAGTTCCTGTCGGCCGAGGTGCCCCGCGGCGACGTCCGGCGGCTGCGCGGCACCTATCTCGCGATCCGTTCCACGATCCTGTCGGTGCTGCTCGCCGGGCTGGCCGCCGGGCTTCTCGCGGGCGTCCCCGAGCTCGCGCTGATGGTGCTGCTCGGACTGGTCGCGGGTGGCCTGTTCGCCATGTCCGACGACTGGGTGCTGATCGGGCAGGGCCGTTTCGGCACGTCGATGGCCTACCAGGCGGTGGGCCGGGCGCTCTACCTCGTGCTGCTGGTCGGGCTGCTCCCGCACTTCCCCTACGCGTGGGTGGCGCTGCTCTGCCTGCTGGTCTCCTCGTTCCCGGCGATCGTGCTGACCTGGTGGACCAGCACCCGCACCTACGGCACGCCGGGCCGGCCGTCCGGCGTCCGCGCGGTGCTGCGCCTGGGCGGTCCGGTGCTGACCAGCCGGCTGCTCATCGCCAGCTACGGCCAGGGCTCGGGCACCGTGTACGCCTCGGTGCTCGACGCCGCCTCGCTCGGGCTGTTCTCCGCCGGGGACCGGATGGTGCGCGCCCTGCAGTCGCTGCTCGACCCGATCGGCTTCGCCCTGCTGCCGCGGATGGCCCGGGTCGCCGACGGCGACCGCTTCTGGCCGCGCGCGGTGAAGGCGCTGGCGGCGACGACGGCGGTCGCGCTGCTGGTCGCGGCCGCGCTGTGGCTGGCCGCGCCGCTGCTGGTGCGGGTGGTGTTCGGGCCCGCGTTCGGCGAGGCGGTGCCGCTGCTGCGGCTCGAGGCGTTCATCCTGCCGTTCACCTCGGTCACCTCCTTCGTGACGACGGCGGTGCTCACCGTGCGCCGCGACACCACCGGCGTGCTCGTCGGCGCGGTGCTCGGCACCGTCGTCGCCGCCGGGTTCCTGCTGCTCGCCCTGCACGCCCGGTCGGTGTGGGTGCTGGTGTGGGGCACGCTGGCCAGCGAGGCCACCGCCGCGCTGTGGTACGCGGCCCGGATGCGGGTGCTGGCCGCCCGCGACGCCGCGGGCGAGCTCCCGCCCGCCGCCCCCGGCGCCGCGGCGGTGCTGCCGGCCGCCGCCCCCGCGCCGCCGGCCGCGGGCCCCGGCCCCGGACCCCGGGGAGGACCGGAGTGAAGGTCCTGTTCGTGGGCGACGACTGGACGGGCAGCAACGCCCGCTCGCTCGCCGACGGGTTCCGCGAGGCGGGCCACGACGTCGTCGTCGTCGACTCGACGCCGGTCACGCTGCCGCGGCGGCTGTCACCGCCGTGGCTCTACAAGCGGGCCACCGGTCGCCGCGCCCCGTGGGACGTCGAGGCCGTGCACCGCCGGGTCGAGCAGGCCGCGGCGGCGCTGCGCCCCGACGTGCTCCTCGCGTTCAACGCGATGCACCTCGACCAGGCCCGGCTGCTCGCCACCCCCGCGGGACGGCACGTGCACTACAGCCCCGACGACGTCTCCAACCCGGTCAACACCTCCCCCGCCTACCTGCGCCACGAGCGGGAGTGGGACCTCGTCGTCACGACCAAGCGGCACAACGTGGCGGAGCTGACCGCGCGCGGGGTCGCGCGGGTGCTGTTCGTGCGCAGCGCCTACGACCCGGCCTGGCACCGGCCCGTCGCGCGCCGGGAGGACCGCTGCTACCTCGTCGGCTTCGTCGGCGCGCTGCGGCCGGACCGGCGCGACTCCACGGTCGCACTGGCGCGGCGGCACGGCGGGCGGATGCTCGTGCGCGGGCCGGGCTGGCGGGCGGTCCCGGAGCTGCGCGGCACCGGCGCGACCGTCGCCGGGCCGGTGTACGGCGAGCGGTTCTCCGCGGTCGTCGCGCAGGTGCGGGCCAACCTCGTGCTGCTCAACTCCGACAACCGCGACACCCACACCTGCCGCACGTTCGAGGTCCCCGCGGCGGGCGGGCTGTTCGTCGGGGAGCGCACCGACGAGCACGCCGAGCTGCTCGACGACGGGTCGGAGTGCTTCCTGTTCTCCTCCCCCGGGGAGCTCGAGGCGATCCTGGCGCGCTGCGCGGAGGACCCCGGCGGCGTCGCCGAGGTCGCCCGGGCGGGACACCGCCGGATCACCGGCGGCGGGCACCGCTACCGCGACCGCGCCCGGGAGATCACCGACGCGCTCGCCTGAGCCCGCCCCCACCGCCCACCCGCCCCGACCCGCCCGAGAGGAGACACCGTGCCGGACGCCGTGCTCGCCGTGACCGCCGCCGCGGCGGCGCTCGCCGTGCTGACCGCGGCCGCGCTGCTGCTGCGCGGCATCCCGCGGGTGCTGGTGCTCGCCCAGGTCGCGTACTGGGCGCTGTCCTACGTGCTGCGCCCGGCGGTCCTGCTGTGGGTGCAGCCGGTCCCGACCTACGGCGACGACGTCGCCGACCCCCGCCTGTACTCCATCGGCTACCCGCACGGCATCGCCGAGGCGATGCAGCCGGTGGTGTACGGCCTCTGGCTCTACGCCCTGCTCGCACTCGGCTACGCGTGCCGGGCCCGCGGGCGGCCGCCGCGGCCCCCGGTGCGCACCGACCCCGACCTCGTCGCGACCCTCGTCGTGGTCTGGGTGGTCGGCTGCGCCGGGCGCGCGGCCGCGTACCTCACCGGGTCGGTCGGCGGGGCCGGCGACGTCACGAGCGCGAACCCCGTGCTCGACCTCGTCGCGTCGCTCGCCGGCATCGGCGGCGCCGGGCTCATCCTGTTCCTGCGCCCGGCGACCCCGTCGCGCGCGGCGGTGGTGATCGGCGGGCTGCTGGCCGTCGAGCTGGGCTGGGCGATCGCGTCGGAGTCCAAGAGCCCGGTGATGGCGGCGGCGCTGGCCGTGGCGATCCGGTTCGCGCTGCTCGGCTGGAGCCGCCGCCGGACCTGGGGCGTGCTGGGCCTCGCCGCAGGCGGCATCGCCGGTTTCGGCTGGCTGCAGTCGTTCAAGCTCAGCGGCGACGCCGCCGCGGCCGCCGCCGAGGTCGACTCCCGCTATCCGGGGGTGGTCCGGCCGTTCCTGCCGATCGTGCGCCGCTTCGACCTGCTGCAGGCCGCGACGGACGCGTACTACATGAGCGGTCGCACCTGGCTGACGCCCGGCCAGGTCGTGACCGCGATGGCGCAGAGCTTCGTCCCGTCCGGCGTGCTCGGCGGGGAGAAGCTGCACTCGGGCACCGCGTGGGCGTTCCAGGTCCGCGGGTCCTCGGTCGACATGCGGTCGGTGTCGGTCGCCCTCGCCGACGGCTCGATCAACGAGGGGCAGGTCCTGGGCGGCCTGCCCGGCGTCACCGTCGGCGCCCTGTTCACGTTCGGGCTGCTGCTGCTGGCCGTGCGCTGGCTGCACTCCCGCCACGTCGTCGCGATCTCCCTCGGGATCATCGTGACGACCTCCCCGATCCTCGACGAGCGCGGGATCCTCGGCAGCACCGAGGTCGTCGGCAAGGGCCTGCAGGCCGCCGTCGTCGTGTGGGTGGTCGCCGTCGTCGTGACCCGCCTGCGCCGCCGCGCCCGTCCGGGCCCGTCCGGGCCGCCCCCGCCCCCGCCCCCCGCCGACGTGCGGGCACCCCGATCCGATCCGAAGGTGGTCAGCACGACATGAGTGTCATGGGCCTCGTCGAGATGCTCCGGCGGCGCTGGCGGACGGCGCTCGCCGTCGCCGTCGCCGGCATCCTCGCCTCCGCCGCCTACGCCTCGCAGCTGACGCGCACCTACGAGGCGTCGTCCACGCTGTACGTGTCGATGGCCACCGGGACCTCGGTCAACGACGCGTACCAGGGCGGGATGGCCGCGCAGCAGCGCGTCACGTCCTACACCCACGTCGCCGACGACTCGACCGTCGCCACCCGCGTGGTGCAGCAGCTCGGGCTCGCGATGAGCCCGCAGGAGCTGCAGAGCCGGATCACGGTGTCCTCGCCGCCGGCGACGACCCTGCTGTCGATCACGGTGTCGGACCCCTCGCCGGAGGAGGCGCTGCGCCTGGCGACGGCGGTGACCGGCCAGTTCCAGCGCCACGTCGGCGAGATGGAGACCACCGTGCGGGGCGCCGCGCCCGCGGCGCGGGTCTCGGTGATCGAGCCGGCGCGGCTGCCCGACGCCCCCACCGGGCGTTCGCCGGTGGAGGTGCTCGCCGCGGGCCTGCTCGTGTCGCTGCTGCTCGGGGCGGGTGCGGCGTTCGCCCGCGACCGTCTCGACGACCGCATCCGCACGCCGCAGCAGCTGTCGGAGCTCACCGGGGTGCGCGCGGTGCGGATGGGCCGACGACGCGACGGGCAGGCCGCGACCCTGCTGCGCCGGTCGCTGACCGGCCCGCACGGGCGCACCGGCACCACGGTCGTCGCGGCGGTGTCGCCGCGCTCGCTGCCGGGCGTCGCGGTGCGCCTGGCCGAGTCCTTCGCCGCGTCGGGCGTCCCGGTCGCGATCGTCGACGCCGACCTGGGCGGGCGCGGTGTGACCGCCGCGCTGGGCCTGACCGGCGACGACGGGCTCGCGGACTGGCTGCGCAGCCCGCACGTGCCGCTGGACTCGGTGCTGTGCCCGGTCGGCCCCCGGCTCTCGGTGGTGCGCCTGGGCCAGGCCGACGACCTGACCTCGGAGCTGCTGGACTCGGCGCGGTTCACCGACCTGGTGACGGCGCTGCGGATGCGGTTCGCGCACGTGCTGGTCGACCTCGGCCCGTCCGGGACCGAGATCGTGCCGCTGCTGCGGTCCTGGTCCCCGGACGCGGTGGTGCCCGCCGCCGAGCTGGACCGGGCGTCGGAGTCGGTGGTGCGCACGGTGGTGGCCCGGCTGGGCGAGGCCGGTGTCCCGGTCACCGTCGCGGCGGCGGTCTCGCGCTCGACGCTGCGGGCGGGCACGGTCGAGTACGAGCCCGACGCGGCCGCCGACCCGGTCCCGCCGGTCGCGCCGGCCCCTCCGGTCGCGCCGGCCGCGCCGGTCGAGGCCCCGGCGCCGCGCGACGGTGCGGCCGCGCTGTCGGAGACCGCGCCGTTCCCGACGACCGTGCTGCCGGTGCGGCCCGCCCCGCGCGGTCCGGCGCCGTCGGGCCCGGGCCGGGAGCCGCAGTCGTCCCCGGCGCGGCCGGCCGCGGGCGGGCCGGCGGTCGCCGCCGCCCCGTCGGACGACGGCGCGGAGGCGACCGGGGAGGGCGCGGACGCGCAGGCCGACGCGGCGGCCGGTGCGCGGCGCGGCGCGAAGCGGAAGGTCACCCGCGAGCGCGGACGGGCCCCGCACCGCGATACTCGACCCCGGCGCTGACCCGCGCGCACCGCACGTCCCCGGGGGAACCCATGTCCGCCTCGCTGTCCCGCCGCCGGATGCTGACCGCGTCCCTCGGCGCCGCCGCCGCGTCGCTGGGGGGCTGCACCTCGGCCGGGACGGCGGGGTCGGACGCCGCCCGCGCCCTGGACGTGCCCGCCTCCGCCCGGGACGTGCGCGCGTTCGGCGCGGTCGGCGACGGCGTCGCCGACGACACCGCGGCGATCGCCCGCGCGGTCGCCGACGCGGACGGCCCGCTCGCGCTGTACCTGCCGGCCGGGACCTACCGCGTGACGGGCTGGCCGGAGCTGCCGGACTACTCCGCCGTCGTCGGGGAGGGGTCGGACCTGTCCACGGTCGTCCACCAGGGCGACGGGCCGCTGTGGGACCTGCGCGACCGGCACCGCGTGGCGTTCGCCCGGCTCGGTGTGTACGTGACGGCCGAGGGCGGGTCGGCGGCCCGGCTCAGCGGCTGCTTCCGCTGCTCGTTCGACACCGTGCTGTTCCGCGGGGAGCACGGCGCGGGGAGCCACCCGCGTTTCGTCGGGCAGCGCGGGGTGGAGCTGCGCGACAACACCGGCGGCACCACGTTCGTCAACTGCGACGTCAACAACTTCGGCGTCGGGCTGGTCGCCTCCAGCATCCAGAACTACGTGACGGCCTCGAAGTTCACCAGCAACTGGATCGGGGTGCTCGGCACCGGCCCGGACTACGCGCCGGGCCTGTCGGTGGTCAACTCCGAGTTCGTCTCCGACACCGACCCGGCGACGACCACCCGCCACGTGCTCGTCGACGGCCCGGCCAACGACTGGTGGTTCACCAACGTCTGGTTCGAGGGCGCCGACGTCGCGGTGCAGGCCGGGGTCGCCGGGCGGGGCGGGCCGTCGCAGCTGGGGCTGGTGAACTGCAAGGTGGCCGCCCGCACCGTGCTGCTGGACCTGCAGAGCTGCCGCCAGCCGCACCTGTCCAACGTCATCCTCGACCCGGACCCGGGTGCGACGCCGGTGCCGCTGCGGATCGACCCGGTGCACTGCCCCGACGGCACCGCGGTCAACCTGGTGTCGGGCACCGCCGCCGACGTCGACCTCGCCGCGTTCCCCCCGCGCTGGCACGTCGTCGGCCGCGGCGTGGTCAGCGGCGCCGAGCACGCGGGGCCCCTGGTGGTGCGCCCCGGCCGCGACGCCGCCGCGGACCTGGTCCAGGCCCGGGCCGGGGACGGGACGGTGGTGTCGGCGGTGCTGCCCAGCGGCGCGTTCCTGTCCGAGCGGGCCGAGGCCGGTGTGGTCCTGCGCGACGACGACGGCGGCTACTGGCGCCTGCAGGTCGGTCCGGACGGGGCGCTGCGCACCGCGCGGCTGGGGACCGGGCGCCCCGCGGGCTGAGCGCCGCGGGTGGCGCTCAGCCGGGGAGCAGGCCCGTGCCGGCGGCGTAGCCGAGCACGAGGGCCGCGGTGACGAGCACCGTCGCCGCCGCCAGCAGCAGCCGCGACCGGCGGGGCGCCGGGGCCGCCGCCGGCGACGGCGGCACCGGCGTCGCCGGGACACCCGCGGTCCAGGGGCCGGTGCCGTCGTGCTCGAGGCGGGCCGCGCCGTAGAGCGCCGCCGCCCGGTCGCCGGTGCCGGGCCGGGTCGGCCCCAGGGCCGCCAGCAGGTCGCGGACCTGCTGCTCGTCGGCGGGCAGGGCGGTGCCCCGCGCGATCAGCTGCACCTGGGCCACCGGCACCCGCGACGACCGCGCGACCGACCGCGCGGACCGGCAGCCGGACCGCACGTGGGCGTCGTCGAGGAGGTCGAGCAGCTCGCGGTGCGGGCCGTGCTCGGGCCAGCTGCTGCGGTCGAAACGGCGCACCGGACGGGGCCCCCTCACTCTGGATGATCGCTCGATCACCTGTCGCGCGCGACGGCGGCCGCGTTACTCACTTCTGATGAGAACCGGTGCGGCCCTTCGGCGCAGGGCCGATCACGGCCTGCGACGAACGGAGCAATTGCGCGGGCGGGTCCCCGGAGGGCGCTAACAGCGGGCGAGCCGTTGGCGACATCCGGTTCAGTCGGCGGTGCCTGATTCGGCGCCGCCGGGGACGACGCCGACCCCAGCGGCCCCGCCCCCCGTTCCCCGCCCCGAAGGAGCCCCCCGTTCCGTGAGCATCCACGACGTCTCGCACGAACCGGAGCGCACCGTCCCGGGTGCGGGGACTCCCGCCGTGGTCCCCGCGCAGCGGCGGCGCGCCCCGCTGGTCGACAGCCCCCGCTGGCAGCGCCGGTTCACCGCGATGGTCGTGCTCGGCGACCTGGCCACGATCGCGGTCGTCACCACGGCGGCGGTGCTCGTCGGGCTGACCGGGTCCGGGGCCGCGGACCGCGCGCGGATCGGGTCGGGCCTGATCGCGGCGCTGCTGCTCGCCGTCGCGCTGCCGGTGTCGCGGGCCTGGGACGGCCGCCTGCTCGGCGCCGGTCCGGGCGAGTTCGTCCGGCTCGGGCGGGCGGTGCTGCTGGCCGACGTCGTGCTCGCGCTCGGCGGGCTCGCCCTGATGGTGGACTCGTCGCGGGAGTGGGTGTTCCTGCTCGTGCCGCTGATCGGGGCGGCCGTGATCGCCGTCCGGTTCGGGCTGCGCAAGGCCCTGCACCTGCAGCGCGGCCGGGGCCGCGGGCTGGCGCCCGTGCTCGCGGTCGGCGAGGAGTCCTGCGTCGCCGACCTGATCCGGCGCACCCGTCGCGACCCGTACTTCGGGTGGCGGGTGACCGGGGTGTGCACGCCGACCGGCACCGGCACCGGCGGCGGCCACCTGGTCGACGGGGTGCCGGTCGTCGGCGACCTGGACGCGGTGACGGGGCTGGCCCGCGAGGGCGGGCACCGGGTCGTCGCGATCTGCCGCTCCCCCGGCTGGGGGCCGGCGCGGCTGCACCGCCTGGCGTGGGACCTGGAGGGCTCGGCCACCGAGCTCGCCGTCGACCCCGGTCTGATGGAGATCGCCGGCCCCCGGATGCACATCACCCCGGTGGACGGGCTGCCGCTGCTGCGGCTGTCCGAGCCGCGGTTCAGCGGGGTCTCCAAGATCGTCAAGTACGTGGCGGACCGGGTCGTCGCCGGGCTGCTGCTGCTCGCCGTCGCCCCGGTGTTCCTGCTGCTCGCGGCCGCGGTCAAGCTCGGCGACGGCGGCCCGGTGTTCTTCCGGCAGGAGCGCGTCGGGACGAACGGGCGCACCTTCGGGATGCTGAAGTTCCGCTCCATGTGCGTCGACGCCGAGGCGAGGCTCGCGAGCCTGCGCAACGACCACGCCGACGGCCCGCTGTTCAAGATGGCCCGCGACCCGCGGGTGACCCGGGTCGGCGCCATCCTGCGCCGCTACTCCCTCGACGAGCTCCCGCAGCTGCTCAACGTCCTCGGCGGCTCCATGAGCCTGGTCGGCCCCCGCCCGCCGCTGCCCCGCGAGGTCGCCACCTACGGCGCCGACGCGCGCCGCCGGCTGCTCGTCAAGCCGGGCATGACCGGGCTCTGGCAGGTCTCCGGACGGTCGTCGCTGACCTGGGAGGAGTCGGTGCGCCTCGACCTGCGCTACGTCGAGAACTGGAACGTCGCGCTGGACCTGCTGATCCTGTGGAAGACGGTGGGGGCGGTGCTGCGCAGCCGCGGCGCCTACTGAGCCGCGGCTGCGGCCCGCTCACGCGAACAGCTTCTGCTGCTCCTCGCGCAGGGCGTCGACGAGCCGGCCCGGGGGCAGGGTCACGTCGTCGTAGGTGAGCACCGCGTCCTTGGCGACGTCGCGGACGAGCGTGCAGTGCTCGGCGACGCCCATCGGCAGCAGGTTCTCCGCGCGGGTCGCGGCCGAGGACTCGGCGACGCCGTAGGTGTCGTAGCCGCCGAGGCCGTCGAGGGTGTGCCCGGCGCGCAGGTCCTGCTTGGCGGTGGCGACGACGTCGACGTGCGCCCCGGCCGGCGGGGTGAGCGCGGCGTCGGCGAAGTCCACGGCCCGCACGATGGTGTTCGGCACCTCGAAGTGGCACAGGTGGTAGGGGGTGTAGAAGCTGTACAGCGGGCCCTCGCCGAGCTTGTACAGGTTCAGGTAGTGCCGCTGCTTCGGGTCGTCGTGCGTGCCGAGCACGTAGATCCCCGGCCCCGGCTTCGCGCCGACGACGTAGTCGACGACGCCGCCGAGCGCGCGCAGCTCGTCGACGTCGTAGCTCTGCGTGAGCTCGTCGACGTGCCCGGCGTGGTCGCGCCCGTACATGCCGCGCCGGCCGACGGTGAAGCCGAACGCGTTGGCCACGATGGCCTGCTCGAACGACACCTTGGTGCCGTCGGCGAAGCTGGTGACCATGTAGGGGTCCTGGCCCCACTTCTCGGCGAACGCCTGCTGCGTGGTGGGGGTGCGGTACTCGTCCTGCAGGCCCTTGATGTTGCCGGCGACGAGCGGGGTGACGCCGATGCCGCGCACGAAGCGCAGCAGGTTGGCCTGCACGCCCGGCTGGTCGCCGTCGGCGCCGGTGAGCACGACGCCGGCCGCGCGGGCGCGGTGCGCGAGCAGCGGGCCGACGGTGCCGTCGAGCTCGGCGTTCATGGTGACCACGGGCAGCCCGCGCTCGATGGCGGCGACGGTGACCCGGGCGCCGAACTCGACCGCGCCGGTGACGTCGACGAGCACGTCGATGTTCTCCGCGGCGAGCAGCGCGAACGCGTCGTCCAGCACGGCCGGGACGCCCGTGGCCACCATGGCCTCGACCTGCGCGGTGGTGGACACCTCGACCGGTTCGAGCCCGGCCTCGGTGTAGGCGCGCACGGCGGTGGCGACGGTGCGGTTGGCGATCGCGACGACGTCCATCCCGGGGGTGGAGTTCACGATCTGGTTGACCAGGCCGCGGCCCATGAACCCGGCGCCGACGAGGCCGACCCGGATCGGGCGGTCCTCGGCGGCGCGCTTCGCGAGCGCGGTGTCGAGGATCAGCATCAGCGGGCCGCCGATCCGGCGACGACGGTGGGGAAGTCGGCGTTGTCGGCCAGCAGCGGCCAGCTCGCGTCCTTGCCGGAGACGTGGAGGACCTCGTGCGGCCAGGCGACGTCGAGCGCGGGGTCGTCCCAGCGCAGCCCGCGCTCGGCGCCCGGGGTGTAGGGCGTGGAGACCTGGTAGATCGTCGTCGCGTCCGGGGTGAGCGTGAGGTAGGCGTGCGCGAAGTTGCGCGGCACGTACATCGCGGTGTGGTTGTCCTGGGACAGCTCCGCGCCGAACCACTGCAGGTAGGTGTCGGAGTCCGGGCGCAGGTCGACGATGACGTCGTAGACCGCGCCGCGGACGCAGCGGATGACCTTGACCTCGGCGTTCGGCTCCAGCTGGTAGTGGAAGCCGCGCAGGGTGCCCGCCTCGTGGTTGTACGAGAGGTTGCACTGCGTGATCGTCGGGTCGAGCCCGGCGTCGCGGAACTCCTGCTCGCAGAAGGCACGGGCGAAGAAGCCGCGGTCGTCCTCGAGACGCTTCAGGTCAATGAGCGCCGATCCGGGGAGCGGGGTCGGATGGATGTCCATGTCCCCCTTGTACGTCACGGCGGCGAGTTCGTTAACCGTCGGGGTGACCGACGGTGGTCACACCGAGCCGGGTGCCACCGGATGGATGAACGTGCCGGGGCGGGTCGCGCCGTCCTGGCGCAGCACCGGGCCCTGCTCCCAGCGCAGCGTGGTCGAGGTGGTCTCGTCGGGCGCGGTGACGACGACGTCGGCCGGCGTCCAGTCGGTGCCGGGCAGCCAGGTGATCACGGTGTGGGCGGTGCCGCCGGGCTTCACGGTCACCGTGGTGGGCTCCTCGCTCGACCGCGGCAGCGAGTAGGCGGGACCGGACCCGCGCAGGTCGACCCCGCCGAAGCCGGTCATGGTGCACGCCCGGTCGGAGGTGTTGCGCCAGACGATCGTGGTGTCCTTCTGGTCGTCGCCGAGCGTGGTGCCGACGCTCGCCTGCAGCGACGCCGCGGTGCAGCGGCCGACGCGCGCGGTGTCGGGCTGCCGGGCGGTGTCCGGCGCGGCGGCCGGTGCCGTGGACAGCGCGGCGGGCGTCCCGCCGCCGCCACCGCAGCCGGCGCAGAGGAGCAGCAGGAGACCGGCGGCGAGGGTGGCGCGGCGCGTCGTCATGCGCGACACCGTGCTCCCCCGGGCCGGATCCCGCTGCGCGACACGGGGAGGACCACCCGGCCGTGGGTCAGCGGCGCACCGCCGCGCGGGGCGCGAGCTCGTCGACGATCCCGCGCACGGCGCCGAAGACGCGGTGCACGGCGTCGCGGTGCGCGGCGTCCGGTCCGCCCATCGGGTCGGGCACGGTGTCGTCGGCCGGGGGGATGGTGCCGCGGGTGGCGCGGGCGAGGTCGACCAGCGCCCGGCCGCGCTTGACCAGGTCCGGCGGCAGGACGGTGGTGTCCGCGGCCGCGGTGAGGCGGGCGAACTCGCGCAGGGCGAAGGTGCGGTCCAGCAGGTGCGGGTGGCGCTCGAGCACCGTGGAGCGGTGCCGCACGTTGGCGCCGAGGACGAGATCGACCCCGTCGACGACGGCGTCGTCGAGCTGGCGCGCCCGGAACCCCTCGGCGCGGTCACCGTCGAGCCCCCAGGGCGCGAGCTGGGCCCGCGACTGCGGGTGCATCCCGGCCCCGACGACGGCGGCGACCCCGGCGCTCGACACCTCGACCCGGGCCGCCTCCCGGCCCCCGAGCCGCCCCACCAGCAGGTGGCGCAGCAGCAGCTCCGCGGCGGGCGAGCGGCAGATGTTGCCCGTGCACACGACCAGCACCCGGAACCGGTCGTCCGGTCCCGCCTGCGCGGTGGCCTGCGGCGGGCGTGCCATCGCCCCAGTGTGCGGCGCGGCAGCACGCTCGGCCAGCATGGTCATGGTGGGCCCTCCCCCGACGGTCCGTCCTCCGTTCAGTCGTGTGCGTCGGGCCGCCCATTTCCGCCGATCGGCCGCGGGCCGCGGAGATCACCACGATTGATGACGACATGTGGCGTGGGCCTCACGACACGGCCGCGACGGCGCCGACCGGCACGGCGGCGGCCGACACGGAGCCGGCCAGGACGGTGTCGAGCGGGACGGGTTCCGCGGGTGCGCCGCCGGGTGGTCGCGGCCGGGGCCGGTCGGGCCGGTGCAGCGGGTTGGTGCGGGGCCCGCCCGGGACCCAGCCCGGTGGGGTGATCACCGGGAAGCCGTCGCGGATCTGCACGCTCCAGCCGTCGCGGTGGACCATCCGGTGGTGGTGCGGGCACAGCAGCACCAGGTTGTCCAGGTCGGTCGCGCCGCCCGCGGCCCAGTGGGTGCAGTGGTGGGCCACGCACCACTGCGGCGGGGCCTCGCACCCGGCGAAGGCGCACCCGCCGTCGCGCTGGGCCAGTGCCAGGCGCTGCGCGCGGGAGGCGAGGCGCTGCTCGCGGCCGAGGAACAGCGGCTCCCCGCTGCTGGCGAGCACGACCGGCACGACCCGCGCGTCGCAGGCCAGGCGCAGCGCGTCCCCGGCCGCGACGGCGGCGGCGAGCCCGCCCTCGCCGAACCCGAGCAGCGCCGCCCCGGTGCCGCTGGTGAGTGTCTCGATCGGGACGGTGACCGTCAGCGTGACGGGCCGGCCGTTCTCGACGCCGAGCGCGCCGACGGCGAGCAGCCGCCGCGCCAGCTCCACCAGCCCGTCGCCGGTGCGCTCGGCGGTGGAGCGCTCGTCGCGCGCGGGCGCGGACCCGGCGGTCCCGGCGGGCGGGACGGGCGCGGTCAGCGGGGACAGGGCGGTGCGCAGGATCGCCGCGGACTCGGTGTCGAACCAGCCCCGCGCCTCGTACCCGGCGCCCTGCGGGCGCAGCACGAACCGGGTGCGCGACGGCTTCGGCTCCCGCGGGCGCGGCCCGTCGGGGTCCAGCAGCGCGATCGCACGCCGGCCGAGCTTCTCCACGGCGTCGGGGTCCAGCGTGCGGGCGTGGTGGACCAGGTCGGCCTCCAGCACCGGGCGGTGCTCGTGCAGGTGCGGCGGCAGCGTCGCCAGCACGCGCAGGATCACCCGCACGTGCCCGTCGCCGACCGCGCCCTGGGCGAACGCGGCGGCCAGCTCGGGCAGCTCCGCGTCGACCCGCTCCCCCGTGATCAGGTGGAGCGGGGACAGCATCCGCGCGGCGTCGACCCGGGCGCGGGCGGTGGAGCGCGACACGTTCTGCACGGTGCGCAGCAGCTCCGCGGTGTCGCGGAACCCCCGGCCCTCGGCGAGCCCACGGATGGCGATCTCGGCGACCAGCGCGACCAGCGACGCGGACTCGCGGTTGATCCGCTCCTGGACGTCGGCGACCGCGAGGAGCAGCTCCTCGTCACCGGCCTGCCAGACGTCGTCCATGCACCCCACTCTACTCGACCACATGTTCGAATAGCAGGGGTTGAGCTGGGCGGATACCCGGCAGCGGCGAGCGGTCAGCCGGTGAATCCGTCCATGATCCCGTCGCCGTCCAGGTCGGACCCGCAGGCCGCGGTCCCGTAGTAGCCGCTGGTGGGGTCCGAGCACGCGGACTCCAGCCCGTCCCCGCCGGCGTCGCGCTCCTCGGCCTGCAGCTGCTCCAGGTACTCGCGCTGCGCCCGCTCCTTCGCCGCGATCAGGTCCGGGCAGTTCTTGTTGGTGATGTAGTGCGGGTGGGCCGGGTCCTCGAACTCCGGGTCCGCCGTCGGCTCGCAGGTGTAGAGCACCGGCTCCGGCTCGTCCTCGACGAACGACGAGAGCGGCACGTCCGGCACGACCCCCGGCACGAGCGGCGCCGGGAACTCCCGCGCCACCACACCGGGCCCCGCGGGAGCCGGGGCCGCGACCGCGACCACCGGCTCCGCGGAGGCGACGGACGCGACGCAGAGCGCGGCCGCCGCCGCCGCCGGCACCAACCCGGCCAGCAGGGCGCGGGACACGGAACGGCGTGGGCGGCGGTGCGAGGTCATCGTGCGGTCCCCCCGATCGGACGGGCCGCCCGGCGCGGCCCTCACCCCCGCCGGATCGCTCCGGACCGACCAGGCCGTTATCGGCCGCCCCGGCGGTTCATCGGAAGTGACGAGACGCCCCGGAGGCACGCCGTGGCACCCCCGCTCGTCACTACTGATGAACCGGTTGTGCACGAGCTAATAGGCCGTTCGGCCCACCCGATGCGGGTGTCAGAACGGTCCGAACGGCCGCGTCACCCCAGGAGAGCCACACCATGACCACCACGACGATCCCGATGCCGACCCCGTCGACCCGCGTCGCCGCCGACCCGGTGCGCGAGGCCGACGCCGCCACCGCGGCCGCCGCCGTCGCGCTCGGCGAGGCCGAGTCGGTCGTCGCCGCCCGCGCGGCCCGGCGCCCCGGCACCGGCTACGCGGTGCTCAACACCGTCGCCGCGCTGGTCCTGATCGTGCTGCTCTCCCCGCTGATGCTCGTCGTCGCCGCGACGGTGCTGCTCGACGGCGGCCCGGTGTTCTTCCGCCAGACCCGCGTCGGCCGCGACGGCGCCGAGTTCCGGATGATCAAGTTCCGCTCGATGGTCGTCGGCGCCGAGGCCCGTCTCGCCGCCCTGATGGGCAGCAACGAGGGCGCAGGCCCGCTGTTCAAGATGGCCCGCGACCCGCGGATCACCCGCGTCGGCCGGTTCCTGCGGACGTTCTCGCTCGACGAGCTGCCGCAGCTGTTCAACGTCGTCGGCGGCTCGATGGCGCTGGTCGGGCCCCACCCGGCCCTGCGCCGCGAGGTCGACGCCTACTGCCCGCTCGCCGCCAAGCCGGGCCTGACCGGCCTGTGGCAGGTGTCCGGGCGCAGCGACCTGAGCTGGGAGCAGTCGATCCGGCTCGACGCCGGGTACGTCGACCGCTGGTCCCCCGCCCTCGACCTGTCGATCCTGTTCCGCACGGTCGGCGTGGTCGTGCGCGGCGGCGGGGCGTACTGAGCCCGACGGACGACGTTCGCGAGCAGGTCCCGTAGACGGCAGCGCCCCGGTCCTACCGACGGTTACCGGTGCCGTTGCAGACGAAGCACTTCCCGTCCCCGCGGCAGTTCGGGCAGTTGACGGGCAGCATCCCGCCAACGAGGCCACGGCCGTTGCACTTGGGGCATCGTCCCTTGCCGCGGCAGGTTCCACAGTCAGCCATCGTCGTTCTCCTTCGTTCGATGTGTCGCAGGTCAGGGCTGGGACAGTGTTCCGGCGATCAGTGCGACGATCGCCGGCCGGCCGTCGGGAGTGGTCTCCAGCAGGATCGCCCGGGCCCGGAAGTACAGGTCCTGCAGATGCGGGACGACGCCCGGATCCCAGACGGCGAGGGCCCGCAGAATCACATCCGGATCGGATGTCCGGTGCTCCTCGGCGAACCTGGCGGCGAGGGTGGCGTCCCGCACGGCCAGGAACTGGCCGGCCCGACCCAGAACCATGCGCTGCATCCGTTCCCCGACGTCGGCGAGCCCGGCTGGTTCGACGGGGAGGCCTGCTGCGGTCAGGATGTCGGGAACGAGACCCGGAACTGGCCGGGGCGGCAGGAGGCCGTACGTCCCGGCGTCGAGCGTCCCGATGGAGCCGAGCGAGGTGTCGATCTGCTTCCAGTGCCCGATGAGCGGGATGATGAGGCGATCGGGGCCGTCGTCGACCGGGTACAGGCCGAAGACGGTCCGGTCCGGTTCCGGCCAGAACGCCGCAACGATCACTGTCCCGCCCGCCGTGAACGACACCGAGGCCTCGGGAGCGGGCGCGTCGTCGCGCCACTGCCACGTCGCGGGCAGCACAGGCGGGATGCCGGGGCGGGGAGGGTCGGCGAGCTGTTCGAGCAGGGCGAGACAGCCCGGCAGGTCCAGCATGGTGCGCAGCCGGCGGCCGGACCCCAGGACGGCGACACCGGTATCGGCCGGGTCCTCACCGCCAGGAGCCTGTGGCGGGGCCCCGGCGAGCCGCTCGGCCTCCTGGCGGCGGCGCGCGGCCTTCTCGTTGAAGACGATCCGCGGCTCGGGTCGGTCGTTGAGGAGCCAGTACGCGAGGACCACCGGCCAGACGAAGGTCTTTCCGACTGTGATCAGAGTCCATTCGACGCCAAGCCCGCCGTCGCCGAGCATTCGATAGCTGGACCACATCCCCAGTCCGGCACGGACACGGAACGCCATTCCCGCGATCAGTGCGCCGATGAACCAGAATCCGATGAAGGTACCCAACGCAGACCTCGATTCCGGAGACCCGATCGGTCTCCGACGGCAGAGCATTCACCACGGACATCGATCCGACGAGTGACCGGGGAGCCGTGTCGGCATCGTGTGGACACCTGGACAGGGTGCGATCCGGGGCCCTCGCCGTCCGGGACAGCCCACCGAACTGGGAGATCGTTCACCCAGGCGCAACCACGTCCAAGCAGCTGACGAGCTGTCCATGGAGCGGTCGCGGTGGACAACAGATCATCTGAGTTGACGATGCCGACCCGATTCCCGCGGCGCGGCAGGACCCGGTCTCCACGGCTCCGGAAAGCGAAACCTGCTCGTCACTGAGATCTCGACTCCGTCCGGTAACGCCACCGCACGCCGACTCGAATTCATCCGGGCGGGCCGACACTGAAACCGGTTCCGCCGTGGCGACGACGGGAGTGTCGATGTCGAATTGTGCGGATTGTGAGCCGTCGACCTCGGCACCCACGCAATTCTGCGGGGTGTGCGGGGCGTCTGACCTTTCCGGGAACGTGCCGTGGTACCTGCGGACGGACCCCCCCGGACCGGTCCCGTACCGGCTCCCGAGTCCGGGCAACTCGTCCGCCGCCGACGACGAGCCGCCGGAGCAGGTGAAGGATCTCCGCCGCTGTTTCGCCTCGGTGGTGATGGCGACGGTGGGGGCCGCTGCGCTGGTCGCCGCCGGTGTGGCGGGCGTGGCGGCGTGGCTGCCCTCCGTCGAAGTCGACGGCAACGCCGCCGTGGCTCCGGCTGCCGTCCCTGACCCGACGTTCGGCTCAGCACAGGCACCGCCGTCCGGGGGCCCGGTCGAGGACCAGTTCGACGGCGGTGGGACGGCACCCGCGTCGCCGTCGTCGGGTGCCGGCTACCTGGCCGGGCGTGCGGACCGGGACCGGGCGGCAATCGCCTCGTTGGAGGGAGCCTGGGTTCCGCAGATCTCGTCGAAGCGGTCGGGGATGACCGTGGGCGGCACGCTCTACGACGACGTCGCCATCGCCGACCATGTCGCCGAGCTCACCGTGCGCTACCCGGGTGCGCTCCTCGTGAGCTCGTCGGACTACGCGAGCTTCACCACGCCCGGTTTCTGGGTCGTCCTGGTCGGGCCCGGGTTCACCACCGCAGACGGGGCGAACTCCTGGTGCGACGCGGAGGCGCTCGGCACCGACGACTGCTTCGCCAAACGGCTGGCCCAGGACGGGCCGTCCGGCAACACCGTGCACCGCGAGGCGTCCTTCAGCGCGCCGGTGACCACGCCGCCGGCGGCGACGATGGACGCCTCCGGCACGTCCGCACCGGGCAGGAGCACGCATCGGCTGGTGACCATGCCGTAGCGGCGGACGACGACCGGGCTCGAGGACTGCCGCAGCGTCTCGGTGTTCATCGCGTGGGTCTGCACGAGGCTGAGGAAGCCCGCGATGATGCCGAACTCCTCCAGCGTCAGCCGGTCGGACAGGTCGAGCACGTGCATGTAGGTGATCAGCGAGCCGCGCTCCATCACCAGCGACGGGTCCCGGCCGGGCGTCTCGAACGCGGTGGACTCGGCGCGGACGCCGGTGATGAGGTTCAGCGACCCGATCGTCGCCTCGGGTCCCATCCGGACCAGCCGGCAGCCGCGCAGCACGGTGAGCCCGCCGATGCGGGCGTGCTCGTCCATCTCCAGCTCGCCGACGTCGACGAACGCGCGGCCGATGACGGCCGCGGGGTGCAGGCGGTAGCCGAGCAGACGGGTGTGCGCGGCGCGGCGCAGGCGCCCCGGGAGCAGGACGGCGACCGCGGCCACGAGGGTGCGGGAGCGGCGGCTGCGGAGCTTCATCGACGGGGTCTCCGGGGGATGCGGACGACGGCTGAGAGCAGTGGCGTGATGGTGTCAGGAATCCGCGTGCAGCCGATGGACGCAGGTGGGACGGCCGCGCCCCGGTCGCGCGTCCACCGTCCGTGCACATCGGGGCCGACAGCGATCAAGGCCGGGCGGGGACTCGCCCGCTCGGACTCCGCCGTCGCGTGGTGATCACCTGCGCGCAGCAGCGTCCGTCACGGTGAGTCGGCGATGCGCGGTCGGCGACAGCACTCCGATGTGGGATCACGAACGGGTGATGGCCGGGCGGCCGAGCCCGCGGTCAGGGGCCGAACAACGTCATGACCAGGTCGGTGATCTGCGCGATGTTCCGCCCCCGTCCCCAGCGCGGCGGCCGCGCGAGTCCGCAGGGGGCCCATCGGCGCCAGACGCACGGCGGACCGGTCGGGGTGCGGGCCTTGAAAGTTCCCGATTGGTAGTGACCGGCTCCCGTCCACCGCGGCGGGCGCTGGCCCGGTCGTGACCTTCACGTCCGGCCAGATTGCAAAGTCGACAAGTGCGGCCCACGGACGTCGGAGATCAGAGACAAGGCCTCCTGGAGCTCGACGGCCGGAGCGGCCGAGTCGTTGCCGTGTCCGCCCCATTGGTTAGAGCGGCAACGAGTCCGGGCGCCAACTTCGACGCGTCCTTCCGAGACTTCCTGGCGACACCCACAACCGCGCAAGAGCTTTACGGGAACCATGGAGTGGCTGCAATCTTCATCCCAGTACGGCGTCCCGATATTCCGCAGCTACGGCACCCGGGCTTCGATCCCGTTCAATCGATACCCTTCCCGCATCACCCAGATTGCTTCGCAGGGCAGCATCTTCAATCAGACAAAGTATCCGATCGGCCATTGCTGCGGAGTCTCCAGCCCTATAGTGAAGCCCAGATAGACCATCGACGACATACTCGGCGGCACCGCCCGCGTCAGGCACAAGAACAGGCACGCCGACAGCTTGAGCTTCACCGACCGTTCGACCACTTGGCTCTCTATCGTTTGCAACCACCACCAAGTCGAGGCCATCGTAAAGAACATCTAGCGGCAACTTCCCAGTGAATACAAATCGGCCCGAACCGAGCACCTGTTCTGCATATACTTCGAGTCGCCGCGAGTACGAAGCCACATCTACGAAGCTCTCGCCGCGAACCTCAATCCGAACATCTGCCGAAAGTTGGGCAACTGCATCAACTGCGATTTCAATTCGCTTAATCGGATCGACCCGTCCCACGATACCGACGACGAACGGGCGACCCGAGTCAGAAGACGGCCTCTTTACACCAAGCTCGATCGGACGATTGATTACACGAGCTTTCTTGGCCGGAACAAACCTGGCAATAAAAGTAGATATACATACAACGCGGGAACAGAGCAAACTTGAAACGTACACTATCATCTTGGTGATGGACGATCGAGGGGCATCGTGTAGATCCAAAATAAATCGAGTACGCCAACTAAGAAGGCGCAGTAGAACGATAGGAGCTAGGTCGAGACTGAAGATCACGTAAGTCTCGTTACGCCAGTTTGCTGTCCGAAGAATACTCCAACCAAAGATAAGAAGTGTACGGAGACGCGACAAACTAGAAGTGCAACCACGAAGGATAATGACGTCAGCTCCGGGCACGTTCGCCAGCCACTGCCTACGTAGCTCGTCACTGCAACACAATAGGAATACGTGCGTGCCAGTTTCGTTTAGATGACGAGCGAGCAGCATCAGGCTGTTCTCTGCGCCCCACGATCCTCGCGCACAGCTTATGAATCGCACCTCAAGCTCCCTATACTGCCTCGAGGACAGCATTCATCTTAGATACAAAAGACGCTTCTGAGAATCTCTTAGAGTACTCGACAATGTACTCGTTCTCGAAACTCATCGCCATAAATCTGCCGATGCATGCCCGGAGAGACTCTATCGTCTGCTGCTGGAAGAAGACCCCAGTTTCCTGATCTATGACCGTCTCCAACGCACCGCCTCCGCCATACGCAATTATCGGAGCGCCGCAGCGCATAGCTTCGACAGGAATCAATCCGAAGTCGTCCTCGCTCGGGAACACAACGGCCCGGGCGAACGAATAGATTGTCGATAGCTCCTCCGCGTTTTTTTTTCCAACAAAAGTGACGTTGGGGCTGGCCGTCGACTCGAGTCGCCGCCGATCTCTGCCGTCACCAACGACTATGAGTCGATACGGAAGATCCTTGAAAGCCTCCAATACCAGACCCAGCTTCTTGTAGGGCTCCACGATTCGACCTGCCCAGACGAAGTCGTCCGTCCGCTCCGAACCAGACCACGCGAAATCGTTCGATACTGGAGGGTACACTACGGGCACTTCTGCCAGTCCATAGAATGACGCAATACGATCACGTACTGCATTACTGTTCGCAATATACAGATCAGCGGATCTGGCAACTTCACGATCCAACCGACGCAGATGCGCACCCACCGCTGCAGCCGCGCCTCTATAGAAGGCATGATGCTGCGAGTACATCTGCAATCCGCTCCATATCTGTCTTAGCGGCGAATGACAATAGACGACCTTACTTCCAGTGCATCTGAAGTGGTGCGCGAACGCATACGATGAACACAGCGCATTGCCATCTATCGCCGCATGTCTCGCTACGGCATAGGGGTAGGCAAAGCTCATCTGGCGGTAGGTTCTTTTGGAGATCCGGGGGAATAAAATGTGCGTTTTGCCAAGTCCATCTCGAGCAAGGGATTCTTGATCTCCAGCGATAACCGTAAGGTGGTGACTGGAAGGCAATGCTTGCTGCATGACTCGAGTGACCCGCTCTGCTCCTCCCCGGTCGAACCAAAAATCATGCGTAATGGCCCACTTCATATCGGTGTCCTTCACATCTCTTCGCGGGACAGTAGGGCCGCCACACGCGACTTCATCTGCAAACTAATATTATCAATCGAATACGCGCCTCCTGCGTGGGTCAGTGACGCGCTGGATTCGATCCAATAAGTATCTGATGTGAGCAGCCTATCAATTTCGCCAGCCTGCTCATCTGCACTGTCAGACTGAAATATTGCATCCCTCAATTTGTCGAGCCCTCTCAGTCCAAGATGAGTTGTCACGACTGGAACACCGACTTCGATCGGGAGACCCATCTTCATGTTAATCCCACTGCCAGAGAAGACAGGATTAATGTAAACACGGTGACTCCTTACAAACGCTCTCGCATCGTCTACCTCGCCAACATAGACGACATTCTCCGTCCGCTTGATAGTATCGAGCAGACCCTTTGGAGCGCGTCGGCCGCCGACATATAGGGTGCAATCCGGCCGCAAACGTACGACCACCGGCAGCACATTCTTGATAAACCATTCGAGGCCATCTACTGCGTGTGCCATGTCCAACGATCCTAGAAACGCAAGGCTCCGCTTGGGCGGAAGCTGAGTTCTCCGTTCGGGGCGACCCGCGATTAGCGCTGGGGGCAAGATCTCCACGTCACGTAAACGCGAGAACGCAGATTCTCTATCCATATTTGTGAGCGCCCAGACATCGTCGGCGCTTGCGGCATGATTTGCGAGCTGCTGACGTGACATACGAAGCATTTCGAGTAAGTAGTATGCACGACGCCACCCTCGACTAGACGAGCGTAAGGACGAGAAGAACGAGTACTCGTCGTTGTGACTTCGGAGAACAATTTTCGCATTTCGACACCAGTGTTCTCGAATTTTAAGTGCGAGCGGTATCATCCACTCATGATGACAGATAATCAATGCGCATGGCTTCAATTCTCCTAGCCTCCTACGCACTAGAGGCCAAATTGCTCGACTGCTGAACTGATAGCTTGATAACGGATCTAAGAGCATCCCCCGCATAAGAGATTTCCGCGGAAAAACGAGCGTGTCGGCCGGCGCAGACGAATTGTCGGAATCTTGTCTAGTGCAGATAAGAACCTGCACATCGAATAACATCTGCAATGCGGAAATCTCGTGGGCGATCAACAACTGACCGCCGCTTCTAACTGGGAAGATTTGCTCGTCGGCTAGTACCAGAGCCCTAGACATCGTCGTTTTCCTTTACCTGCGAACTTAGAGCCAGGAGTGCCCCCAGAATGAGCGGCTGCTCCCAGCTAAACGGACTAGTAAAGTAGCTTGAGCTAATCAGCAGGAAGATGATGGAACTAAGCGCTGCACCCCGGAACTCTCGAGTGAACAGATTCGCCGTGACTCGGCTGACTGAAAAGACCATCGCCACTACAGCGGCAACTCCTGCAACTCCAAACCAAGTGGACAGGATCGCCGGCAGTGTCTTTGGAACCAGCGCGTTATCGTTGTTGCCAGAGGCAAGAATCGCGCTTTCCTCTAGATCTCGCAATCTAAACGCCGAACCAAGCTCACGAATTTCGTCTGCGAGCATGATCGGCAATATTTCGAACCCTCCCACGTAGCCTTGCCCAAGGGGGTACTGCAGAACGGACTTCCATCCGACTGCTGCCCAAATAGAACGTGTCGCGTCCGAAGTCTCTGCACTGAATCCAGCCCAGAATGGTGATGTCACGACGTACGCGAGCCCAAATGACAATACTAGAGTTACAATAGTCGCCCCGATAGCCGTGCTACGGAAAAATGCTCGGGACATTCGAAGCTCTTTGCACAGCAAAATAGCCGCAGTTATTGTCGAGACGGCATACATGGTGATTAGTGTGCCGCGTGACTGGGTAACGAGCACCGCCAGCCACACGACTAATACGCAGCCCATGAGTACGCTCTTTGAGCGAACTTGTAACGCGAAAATCCCAAAGGCAACTAGCATGCCTGCTCCGAGCGAGGACGGCTCGAATCGAGTTCCTCGGATTCTCTGCGCATAGTCTGGAGTGGCGTGCAGAAGCGAGACGGCCTGTAGGTCGACGTAGGAATAGGCTTGGAGAACCCCTCCGAGCACAAGAATTGCGAAAGCAAGGATCCCGACGGCCGCCAAAGTTCGAGGAATCAGACGTAAAGCACGGAATCCGGTGTCGAGAACGAGGATCCATAGTAGTACGAAGATTGTTACACGAGCCGACTTCGCCAGAAGTAGTTCTCCACGAATACTCTCAGGAAGTAGCCATAATGACGCCACTGTGAGACCTATTCCGTAGAGCCAAACCACCCAAGCCCATCTAGTTGGGTCATGGCCACACCTGGAGGCTTCGGGAAGCGTTCGTAGAAGTAGTCCGGCAAGAACGATGGGGAACCATGCTGGACTTCGCCCTACCCCCCCTGCAGACGCCAGGAAACCAACGTCATCGAACGGAATTAGAAGCCCGCCCAAGAGAAGGAGCAACTTACTTGCTTCACGGCGTATGCGCACGGAATTGGGCGGCATTTCTTCAACACTGCCCAGAATAGGTGCCGGCGTCATGTTCTCACGCCTGCATCTGCACGTGCATTACAGAATTCGGCATTGTTGGAGTTGATAGAGAAGAGTCTGCTCAAAAGCAGAACGACAAGGCATCCTATCAGGTATCCGATCGAACACCCTACGGGCCCAAACGGCAGCATGATCAAGGTGCTCGTCAACAGAATTGAGACATTCAGAGACTGAAAAGTCAATGCACGACGACCACCTCGAAGCACAAAGAGCATTGAGTATCGAAGCCAGTAAGCAGACTGGACGGCGCCGCCCGCCAGTAGAAAAAGACAACAATATCCTGCTAGCGTCCACTGCTCACCAAGGATTCTTGGAATCAGGACCATCCCAACGACTCCGGCAATCGCGAAAATAGGTCCTGCGATCAGTGTAAGCTTTCGCTCAGCGCGCCTCGCAATTTTCACGGCTTCGCCACGAGACGCTGCATGCGCGTTGGCAACTCGTGACAGGGAAACCCGCTCTACAGGGTGAAGAAGAACTTCCGTGAGAGTGGTCAGTGCGCGATAGCCGAGGCTATACTGCCCAAGAGCTGATGCTCCCAAAGCAACGCCGAGGACGACGTCGTCTGCTCGCCTCCCGACAATGCCAATGACATTTGCACTTAAGGCGAGGGCGGCTCGTCTGCGCACTTGGCGTGCTTCGTAAAAGTTTATGGAAGGCCTAATCCGGGTCTCAGGATGAATAATTATCAAGATGCCAGCCATTGTTACAACAAGCCAAGATTGAACAATTAGCGCCCAAACTCCCGCGCCAACTATGAAGATTGCTAAGCCGACGATAAGAGATATTACGCCACTAAGGATTTGGCGACGAGCGATCGCTGAGAACTTCCCTAACCGTTGCAAGCGCCCAAGACTTGGCGCTGCTACCGAGTATGTGACAGTAGACGATCCGAGAAGCGCGGATATTGCAAAGACTTGAGCTAAACTTGGAAGCAACGCCACAAGCGCACTGACCAGAAGAATCAGGAGATACACGACCATGCCAAAAACAGCCGCTAGCGAGACCGATGCTCGCTCTTCTTCATGAGATATCTCCGCCATCGCTGTTGTCGCCTGTATTAGCCCACCTTCTGCACAGAGGACGCCGATCGCGACTATCGCACTGGCCATAGCAAACTGCCCATAGCTAGCCGGGTCAATTGTGGCCAAAGTTATGGCAAGCAAGCCGATCTGAGAAACACGAACCGCAGCGTTTCCAGCCGATAGCGACCCAACCGCTCGGACACCGCTCTGGTTCGCTTTACGAAAGAGATTCCCGAGCGCACAAGCAGGGCGACTGCCGAAAAGCGACTTGATCACCAACTCAGACCACCCTCAGGTCTCACAAACCATGACCGCCGAGAGACGGCGGCCCTTTCGGTCCTGCGCCAGGTTGATTCTTGAAGTCGGTGGAAGGATGCCGATCAGTTATCGATACCGCCTGGTTTGATCGACCGTTCCGAGTTCGGTCGTGTGCGGGCTTGCGCTGCGAACTGTCTCGTCCAGCACTGGACGGAAAATTGTACGCTGAGTGGTCAGATCGATACGAGTACGAGTATTCGGCCGTTCGACCTCGGACCGGCTCCATGGTCAAGACGGTTCCGATTGGCTCTACACCAACGCGCCGAAGCGACTCGCAGGCCTGACGCACCTGAGTCGTTGATATGGCATTGAAGCGACATGCTAGAACGACGCCATCTACTTTCGGCGCCAACGCCGCAGCATCCGTTACCGGAAGCAGCGGCGGGGTGTCGATGAGAACAATGTCGTACAGTTCTCGAGCTTCCGCGAGAAAGCGATCCATTTGGGCTGACGACAACAGCTCACTAGGATTGGGCGGAATTGGGCCACTGGCGAGCATATCGACGATTCCACCGTTCCACGGCTGTGTGGCCTGGTGTCTTGCTACCCGACCGGACAATACACTTGTTAAGCCGACCGAGCGGTCCAGACCGAGTAGGGCGGACAGCCGAGGTCGACGCAAATCAGCCTCCACGAGCAGCACCTTCATCCCAACCGAGCTCATAGCTTCGGCCAGATTTGCAGTGAGCGTCGTCTTACCTTCGGCTGGAACGGAACTTGTGATCGCTATAATTTTGTGTGGCTTGTCCGCATTGACAAACTGTAGATTGGTTCTGACGTGTCTCACGCTCTCGGCTCGTACACCCTGCAAGTCACTAGCAAAGGCAAGAGGCTGATTGCGTGCATCTGCATCGAAAGGGGTGACGCCAAGATTCGGAACACCCGAACTTTCCTGGAGGCGCTCCACTGAGCTGACAGTCGTGTCCAAGGCGTTTCTCGCAAATGCTGCGGCTATTCCAAGAAACATGCCGGACAGAAGGCCAACGATGACGGTAGCTAATAGACTGCTCGAGCTTGGTTCGGTCGGAGCTTCGGCTGGCTGAACGACACGAATAGCAACCGGTGCGACACCAACAGGTGAGGCTGGCCGCTCAAGTTGATCGACAACGTCCGCGGTCACCAGGGCCGCAGTATTCGATAAAGCCGCGGCTGCTTCAGGGCTCGCGTCGATTGCACTTACGTTGATAATGACCGAATCAGGCGCACTCGTCGCAGAAATCTTCGACGCAAGCTCGTCCCGGGTGCTGGTAAGGCCAAGGCGTCTAGCCGTATCAGTCAAGGTTCGGTCGCTTGTGACCAGTTCGCTATACGATTTGACCCGCTGCTCCGAAAGCTGGGCCCCTTGGTATGCCTGTTGCGGATTGTCACCGACTTGCGCGGACACAAAGAGGTCCGTTGTGGCAGTGTACTCGGGAGGGCGAACAATGAATGCAATGATACTAGCCGCGATCCCCAATAAAGTGAAAGCCAGCGCCAGCGTCCATCTAGTTCGAACTATCCGTAAAGCCTCTTGGAGATTCATCCGGTTAGCCTCTCCCGACTAAAGGGTCTAGATCTTCTTGACGGTGTGCTCTATGCCATACCGTCGACTCTCGATGCCCACTCGACCACGGCCTGGGGCCATTCAGGGTCGAAGGATTACGAGCAATCCTTCAATCGCGGTGCCCACCACCGTCTGGCGTCTCGATGTCGGGATCGTCGCTTGCCTGGAGGGAACGAAGGCATGCATGAAGCTCGAGCTTCCGGGGTAGGTGATCCTCCCAGTCCCAATCGACGGAGGTCATCTCATGACTCTGAACGACGACGACATCACCACCTCCGACTCCACCGGCCCCGAAGGCCCCGCCGACTCCGGCGCCAGCCAGGGCACCCCCGGCCAGCACGACGGGGGCGCCGACGGCGGTGCCGACTCGGGCGCCGAGGGCCCGGCCGACTCGGGGGCCGGCAGCGGCACCCCCGGCCAGCACGACGGTGGGGCCGACGGCTCCGCCGAGGGTCCGGCGGACTCGGGGGCCGGCGGCGGCACCCCGGGACAGCACGACGGCGGCGCCGACGGTGGCGCCGACAGCGGTGCGAACTGAGCTCACCGAGCCGACGGCCGGTGTCGGGGCGTCCTCCCAGGAGGGCATCCCGGCGCCGGCCGGCGCACGTGGCGCCCTCGGGGGTGGCGCGCTGACGCGACTCGTCGGCTCGGACCTGGATGCCTTTGCTGGGGAGCACTGGGGCACCGCGCCACTGTTCCATGCGAGAGCCGATTGCAAAAGGTTCGCCGATCTGCTCGATCTCGACGCGGTCGACGAGCTGTTGTCCGCCAGGGGATTGCGTACTCCGTTCCTGAGGCTCGCGCGTAACGGCTCAGTGACCGGCTCCACAGACTTCACCGGCCCCGGTGGTGTCGGGGCCGAGATCGCCGACCAGGTCCGCGACGACCGCGTCGCCGCGCTGTTCGCCGACGGCAGCACCGTCGTCCTGCAGGCGCTGCACCGCACCTGGCCCGCGGTCATCGACTTCTGCACCGCGCTCGCCGAGGACCTCGGCCACCCGGTGCAGGCCAACGCTTACATCACTCCCCCGCAGTCGCAGGGCTTCTCCGCGCACTACGACGTGCACGACGTCTTCGTCCTGCAGCTCGCCGGGCGCAAGCACTGGCGCGTTCACGAGCCCGTCCTGACCGACCCGCTGCGGTCGCAGCCGTGGGCGCAGCACGGCGACGCCGTCGCGGCCCGCGCGCGGGACGACGAGCCCGTCATCGACCGGGTCCTCGAACCCGGAGACGTGATGTATCTGCCGCGCGGCTGGTTGCACTCGGCAACGGCGCTGGGGAGCGTCTCGGCACACCTGACCATCGGTGTCCACGTCGTCACGCGTTACGCCCTCGCGGAATCGATCCTGCAGATCCTCGCTTCTGATGAGCGGCTCCGCGCGACGCTGCCGCTGGGGATCGACGTCGCCGATCCCGAGCAGCTCGCACCGCACGTCGACGCCGTCCGGGACGCGCTGGTCGCGGCCCTGGGCGATGTCACCCCCGGCGCGGTCGCCCGCCGCGTCCGGGGCCGGGTGTGGACCGGGGGCCGCCCCGAGCCCGTCGGGCCGGTCGCGCTGGCCGCGTCCGCCCGCGACCTCGCCCCCGGCGACGCCGTGCGCCGCCGTCTCGGCGTGCACCACCGCCTCGTCCCGGGTGATGATCAGGTGGTGCTGGAGCTGGCCGAGAAGACGCTGACGCTGCCCGCCGTCGTCGCACCCGCCCTGCGGGCCGTGCTCGCCGGCGGGACCCACGCCGTCGGGGAGCTGCCCGGGCTCGACGCCGACGACCAGGTCGTGCTCGTCCGCCGCCTGCTGCGGGAGGGCGTGCTCGTCCCGGCGACGGCGTGACCGGCACCCGGGTGTTCCAGCGCTGCGCCGAGCTCGCCGAGACGGCCGGTGACCCCGGTGAGGGCACCGCGCCGCCGGCGCAGCAGTGGTTCCTGGTCGAGCACCGGGGCGCCTGGCCGCGGCTCGCGCTGCAGGCGCTCGACCCCGATGCCGCCACGGCGCTCGGGGAGTGGGCGGCCGGCACGGGCGCGCGGATCGTGCTGATCCGCCGCCCCGGGCGGCGCGGCCGCGACACCGACGGGCTGCGCTGGTTCCGCGTCGACGCCCGGCCCGGGCACGAGAGCGTCCGCACCGGTACCTGGGGCGGCCCCGGCGACCTCGCCGCCGCCGTCACCGCCGAGGGCGAGCCCCACGACGCCGGCCTCACCCTCGTCTGCGCCCACGGGCGCCACGACGCCTGCTGCGCCGTGCGCGGCCGCCCGCTCGCGGCCGCGCTCGCCGCCGACGACCCGGACGGCACCTGGGAGTGCAGCCACATCGGCGGCTGCCGCTTCGCCCCGGCGATGGTGCTGCTCCCCCACGGCTTCACCCACGGCGGCGTCTCCCCGCTCGGGGCGCCGTCGATCGTGCGCGCGCACCGGCGCGGGCTCGTCGCCCCCGCGACGCTGCGCGGGCGCTCGTCGCTGCCGCCCGCCGTGCAGGCCGCGCAGCACCACGCCCGCCTCGCGACCGGGGCGCACGGCGTCGACGACCTGCGCGTCGCCGCCGTCGAGTCCGACGGCGCGCCGGCCGGGAGCACCGGGTGGCGGGTGCGGTTCACCGGACCGGACTGCGTCGTCGAGCTGCGGGAGCGGTTCGTCGGCGTCGACCGGCCGCTGACATGCGCAGCCCGCCCGGCCGGGCGGATCCGCGTGTTCGACGCGCTCGACGTCCGCCGCTGACGGGCCTACCCAAGATTGCCGATCTCCACCTCTGATCGTTAATGAGGGGCTCTCACTGATCGACACCCCGTCCGAGGACAGGGCCGGACGGCCCGAACCGGACAGGGGAGCACGCGATGACCGCACCGACGGACAAGCGCACCGGGCAGCCGCTCGGCGCCGACCCGGTCGCCGAGGCCACCCGTGCGACCGAGGCCGCGGTGGCCGCGTTCGACGCCGCCGTCGACACCGTAGAGTTCGCCGCCGTCCCCGCCGCCCCGGCCCGCACCGCCGGGCGCGCCTACACCGCCCTCAACGCCGTCGCCGCCCTGCTGCTCATCCTGCTGCTCGCCCCGGTCATGCTCGCCGTCGCGGTCGCGGTCAAGCTCGACGGCGGCCCCGTGTTCTTCCGCCAGGCCCGCGTCGGCAAGGGCGGCACCGAGTTCGGGATGCTCAAGTTCCGCTCCATGGTCGTCGACGCCGAGGCCCGCCTCGCCGCACTCGCCGCCCGCAACCAGGGCGCCGGCCCGCTGTTCAAGATGTGCGACGACCCCCGCGTCACCCGCGTCGGCGCCGTCCTGCGCCGCTACTCCCTCGACGAGCTGCCCCAGCTGTTCAACGTCGTCGCCGGCACCATGCACCTCGTCGGCCCGCGCCCCGCCCTGCGCCGCGAGGTCGACGCCTACTGCACCACCGCACGGCGCCGCCTCGCCGTCAAGCCCGGCCTCACCGGGCTGTGGCAGGTCTCCGGCCGCAGCGACCTGAGCTGGGCCGAGTCCATCCGCCTCGACGCCGAGTACGTGCAGCGCTGGTCCCCGCTGCTCGACCTGTCGATCCTGGCCCGCACCGCCGGCGCGGTCACCCGCGGCGGCGGCGCCTACTGACCTGCCGACCCACCGCCCACCCCGGCGCGGACCAGCGCCGCGGCCCGCGACAGCGCGTCCCTCCCCCGCCGTGACGAGCGCACCCCGTCGTAGACCGTCCGCACGACCCGGCCCGGGACCAGCTCCACCGCGGGCGGGCGGCGGTGCAGCTCCCCGCCGTAGCGCAGCTTCGCCCGGTCGACGTCGGCCACCTCGTCGCGGCAGAGCGCCGGACCCGAACCGATCGCCGCCGCCGTCTGCGGCCGCACCCCGCCCAGGTCGAACCAGCGCAGCCCGGCGGCGCGCGCCCACAGCATCGAGTCCCACCGCACCGCCGCCGTCACGTTGAGCGCACCCGCAGGCCCGGACAGGTCGCTGCCGACGAACCGCACCGTCGCCGACCCGCCGCACACCGTCAGCACGTCCACCGCGGCAGGCACCCCGCCGGCCTCGCCGATCCGGATCACCGCATCGCCGTGGGCGACGAGCTCCGCGCACAGCGCGCGCAGGTACCCCTCCCCCACGGCGCGGAACCCCTGGCGCCGCGCCGTCCCGGCGAGCAGCCGGGCCACGGCCGCCAGGTCGTCCCCGGTCGCGGTCCGGACGGTGACCCCGCGCTCGGCCCACCGGTTCGTCCAGGTCCGCAGCCGCTTGCTCAGCCCCGCCCGCAACGCGGCCTCGTCGCGGGTCAGGTCCACCCGGACCGAGGCCGCCGGGGCGACCGTGGTCGTGGCCGGGCGGAACCCGCGCTCGCGCAGCGCCGCGCTGACGTCGTCCGCCCCGTACGGCGGCTGCACGACGAGCATCGCCGCCCGCCGCCGGGCGTACCCGGCCAGGGCGTCGGCCAGCGCGGCGACCTGGGCCGCCCGGTCCGCCCCCGCGGGCGCGACGACCGGGCCGCCCGACACGTAGGCGGCCGGCCCGAGCAGCGGGATCCGGCGGGACAGCACCATCACCCCCGCCGGCCCGTCCGCGCCGGCGGGGCCCGGCAGGTGCTCGGCGCGGTGCCCGGCCAGCGCCCGCAGCCGGGCCCAGCCGGACAGCTGGGTGACGTCGGCGTCCGGGGTGCCACGCACGGTGTCGTCCCAGCCCGGCGGGCAGAGCGGGCCGTCCGGGCGCGCCCGCGCCACGACGTGCGCCGGGGTCACCCCCGCTCCCCGGCCGGACGGGGCAGCACCTCGTAGAGCCGCCACGAGTTGCTCCGCGACCACTCCCGGCCGGGGCGCAGGCCCGGCAGCGTCCGCACCGGCCGGCACCGGCCCGTCGCCAGCAGCGCCTCCTCCTCGCGCGGGTTGCCGTACACGATGCGCAGCCGCCGCGGGTTGCGGTCGACGGACTCGACGAGCCGGTCGACCACCGTCCGGAAGATCGACCCCAGGAAGGGGTTGTAGAGGAACGCGACGGTGACGTCGTCGGGGATCTCGAAGTCCAGCACGTCGGCGTGGACCAGGCTCACGTCGCGGCCGGCGAGCCGGTGCCGGTTCGCCGCGATGTTGGCCTCGGCGATCCGGTGCAGGTCCCCGGCGATCTCGACGCCGAGGACCCGGCGGAACGGGTACATCATCGCCGCCTGCAGCACGACCCGGCCCATCCCCGAGCCGAGGTCGACGAACACGTCGTCCGCGGTCACCGTGCGCCGCGGCAGGATCGCGCGCAGGGTCAGCCAGCCCGTCGCGCCGTAGCGTTCCCGCTCGGCGTGCTCCAGGCCGAACGCGTCGAGCGGGACGACCTCGTCGGTGCGCACGCCGTAGCGGCGCTCGAACAGCACCGCGGTCGCCGTGCGACGCACCGACCGGTAGGCGGGCCGGACGAGGCCGGCGAAGACGCCGCTCACAGCCGCTCACACCCGGCGGCGCCGAGCCGGTTGCGGGTGTCGAAGACGCGCTCCGCGTACCGGCCGACCAGCTCCCAGTCCAGCACGTCGTGGTCGGTGAGGACCACGACGAGGTCGGCCGCGGCGAGCTCGTCGTCCGTGCAGCCGACCATCGTCACCCCGGGTGGCACGTGGTCGGGGTCGATCAGCGGGTCGACGGCGTGCAGCACCGCGCCCCGGTCGGCGAGGCGGCGCGCGACCGAGATGGCCGGCGAGTGCCGGGCGTCGCCCGAGTTGCGCTTGTAGGCCAGCCCCAGCAGCAGGATGCGGCTGCCGTTGACCGGGCGGCGGTCCCGGTTGAGCCGCGCCGCGACCCGCCCGACGACGTGGTCGGGCATGTGGTCGTTGACGTCGTTGGCGATCTCCACGAACCGGAACGTCTGCCCCAGCGAGCGCCGGACCTGCCACGACAGGTACGACGGGTCGATCGGCAGGCAGTGCCCGCCGACACCGGGGCCCGGCCGGAACGGCATGAACCCGAACGGCTTGGTCGCCGCGGCGTCGATCACCGACCACACGTCGACGCCCAGGTCGTGCCCGAGCACCGCCAGCTCGTTGACCAGCGCGATGTTGACGTGGCGGAACGTGTTCTCCAGCAGCTTCGCGAGCTCGGCCTCCCGGGTGCCCGCGACCTCGACGACCCGCTCGACCAGGGTCCGGTAGAACGCCGCGACCGCCTCCCGGGACGCGGCGTCGACCCCGCTGACGATCTTCGGTGTGGTGCGGAAGGTCCAGTTCCGGTTGCCCGGGTCGATCCGCTCCGGGCTGTAGCCGACGTGGAAGTCGCGGCCCGCCCGCCACCGGCCGGCCGACTCGAGCAGCGGCACGAACTCGTCCTCGGTGGTGCCCGGGTAGGTCGTGGACTCCAGGACGACGGTGCAGCCGGGACGCACGTGCCGGGCCAGCAGCAGCGCCGCGTCGCGGACGTGGCCGAGGTCCGGTGCGCCGTCGCGCAGCGGCGTCGGGACCGACACAACCGCCACGTCGAAGCCCGCCAGGTCGGCCTCGTCGCCGGTCGGGTGGAAGCGGGCCGTGTCGAGCACCCGGCGCAGGTCGTCGTCGGTGACGTCGTCGACGTAGCTGCGGGCCCGGACCAGGCGGTCGACCCGCGCCTTGTCCACGTCGAACCCGACGACGTCGTACCCCGCCTCCACCGCGCGGGTCGCGACGGGGAGACCGACGTAGCCCTGCCCGAGGACGGCGACGCGGCAGGGAGGTGCGATCACATCCATGGTGCTGCTCCTGGTGTCTCGACGGGGGCACCGGGACCGGCCGGCGCCGTAGGCTGTGCCCGGTCGGAGACCGGGACCGGGGGCGGTGCGATGAGGCGTGCGACCGGGGCCGTGCTGCTCGCGCTCGCGCTCGTCGCCGGCTGCTCGCCCGCGACCGGGCCGGGGCCGGCCGCCGCCCCCGGGTGCGCGACGGTGGCCGAGGACGCGGACGGCGCCCAGGCCGCCCTCGACGCCGTCCCGCCCGGCGGCGTGGTGTGCCTGCGCGGCGACGGGATCGCCGGCGCCGACCTGCGCATCGGGCGGTCCGGCGCCCCCGGCGCGCCGGTCGTGCTGGACGGCGGCGGCGCCGCGGTCCGGTCGGTGACGGTCGCGGCCGACCACGTCGTCGTCCGGGGGGTGCGCACCGTCGCGGGCGGGGCGGGCATCGACCTGACCGGCACCGACCTCGCGGTGCTCGACTCGCACCTCGACGGCCCGGAGCTCGACGGCGTCTCCTGCGTCGGCTGCACCGACGCGGTGATCCGCGGCACCACCGTCGACGGCGCCGACGGCAGCGGCGTCCTGGTCGAGGGCACGCGGATCCAGGTGCTCGACAACACCGTCCGGGGCTCGGTGCGGCGCCGGGCCACCGACGCCGACGGCATCCGGTTCTTCGGCACCGCGCTCACCCTGAGCCGCAACGAGATCAGCGACATCGGCCACGGCGGGTACACCGACGCGCCGCCGCACACCGACTGCTTCCAGACCTTCGACAACTCCCGCCCGCCGACCCGCGACGTGACGATCAGCGACAACGTCTGCCGCGACGTCGCCGACCAGTGCCTGATCGCGACCGCCGAGGTCTCGGGCGCCGAGGGCGACGTCGGGCGCTCGCGCGACATCCGCTTCGTCGGCAACCGGTGCGACGTCGGCGCGGCGCAGGCGGTGCTGGTGCGGTGGGTCCCCGGCGTGGTGATCACCGGGAACGTCCTCGACGGTCCGGGGCTGGACCGCGGCGCCTACCTGGGCGACGGCTCGACCGGCGCGCGCTTCACCGGCAACACCACCCCACCCGGGGTGCGGCCGGTGCAGGCCGACGCGTCGTCGCAGGCCGGTCTGGTCTCCGACCGGCCGGAGTGAGCACGGGGGCGTCATCGCCGGCCCTCAGCAGAAGTACCGGTAGAGCAGCCCACCGGCGGAGTCGGTGACGTGGTCGGGCACGTCGGGGCCGGCGAGCAGCGCGGTCAGGTCGGCGAGCAGGTCGTCGGCCGGGCCCCGCGGCACGGGGTCCGCCCCCGCCGGGCGCAGCGTGCGGATGCGCCGCTCGTGGGTGCCCCAGCCGCGCTTGAAGCGCACCAGGCCCGGCTGGTCCAGGTCCGAGAGCCCCCAGTCCAGTGCGGACAGTCCCCGCCCGGCGGCCCAGCGCAGGCAGGCCCAGTGCAGGGCCTCGTTCGGCCGCGACGACAGGTGCTCGGGGTCCGAGGCGCCGAACTTGTAGTAGACGGTGTCGCCCCAGACCAGGTAGACGGCACCGGCCACCGGCGGGCCGCCCGCGTCGACCAGTCCCACGCGGACCGCACCGGCGGCGGCGAACTGCTTCCAGACCTGCTCGAAGAAGCTGAGCGGCTGGGCGAGCAACCCGTACTTGTCCTTGCGCAGGCGCAGGTGCAGCCGGTGGTACGCCGCCACCGCGGCGAGGTCGTCGCGCAGCACGACCCGCAGCCCGTGGCGGGCGGCGGTCGCGATGTTGCGGCGCACCGCGGACCGCAGCCGGCGGTGCATCGTGTCCGGGTCGGTGACCGGGGTGACGTGCCAGGCCGCCTCGCCGGCCGTCGCGAGACCGGGGTCGCCCGCGGCGACGGAGGTGTCGAGGCAGCGCAGCGTGAACGGGGTGCCGCCGGGCAGGTCCGCCGTCACCGCGGCCGCCAGTGCGGCCCACGCGGCCGCGGGGTCGGCGAGCCCCGGCCGCACGACGGGGTCGCCCCGGTCGCTGAACGGCAGGGCGAGCCGGCGGCGGCCGCGCACGTCGTCGACGTCCACCCAGGCCAGCCCGGCCGCCGGGACGCCGTCCGGGTCGCGCAGCACCGCCGCCCGCGCGGCGAACCCGTAGTGGTCGCAGACCGCCGAGAGCCAGGGCGGGGAGGTGAACAGGTCGCCGTGCGCGGCCAGCTCGCGCCACACCGGGCTGGTGCGGGGGTCGACCCGCTCGACCGTGGCGGTCACGACGCCAGCTCGAACGCGGGCGGTGTGCCGGGGCGGTGCACCCCGCGCTGCAGAGCGTCGAGCAGCGACGCGGCGGTGACCGTCGCCGGGTCGAGGACCGTGGCGAGACCGCGCCGGGACAGCTCGGCGGCCAGCTGCACCTGGTGGTCGTCGCCGGCCTCCCCCTCGCGGGCGCGGCGCACCGCCAGCACCGGGTGCCGGCCGGCGGCCAGCGCCCCGAGCACCGACCCCGCGCCGGCGTGGGAGATCACGAGGTCGGCGTCGCGCAGCGCGGCCGCCAGCGCGCGGGCCGGGAGGAGGCCGACGGCGTCGACGCCGAGCCCGTCCACCGGGGTGCAGCCGGTCTGCCAGAGCACCCGCACCGGCCGGCCGCAGCGGCGGGCGAGCTCGCCGCCGGGGGCCAGGACCGGGGCCAGAGCCCGGACCAGCCGGGCGAACGGGAACTCCGCGGCCGTGCCGACGGTGACCAGGACCCGCAGCGGCCCGGCGGTCCGCGGTGCGCCCGGGCACGGCCGGAAGCTGTCGAAGACGCTGCCCGCGAACCGCCACCGGCGCCCGCTCCACGCCTCGTGCTGGGTGTAGCGGCGGATGCCCGGCACCCGGTCCAGCACCCGTCCGGTGAGCGACGGGCCGGCGACCCGGGCGACGCTCTCGACGTAGTGGCACTCGACCCCGCGCGCGGCGAGGTAGGGCAGGTAGCCCAGGGCGATGCCCGACCCGGTCGAGACGACCCGGGTCACGCCGGCCCGCCGCCAGACGCGGTGGGCGTGCGGGACGCAGCGGGCCACGTCGGACAGGGCGCGGACGCCGACGTAGGGCACGAACTCGACCTCGCGCCCGGCCAGCAGCGACGTGCTCTGCGCATTGGCGTGGGTGACCCACACCCGCCGGCCGGGGCCCGGGATGCGGGCGGCGATGTCGTCGAGCTGCTCGAGGTGACCACCGGTGGTGGCCAGGAACAGGGTGGTCACCGCGCACCGTCGCGGCGCAGCAGGGCCGGCACGGTGGCCAGCAGGATCGCGAGGTCGCGGTCGAGACGCCGGCCCCGTACGTACTCGCGGTCCAGCCGCAGCATGTCCAGCGTGCCGAGGGTGCTGCGGCCGCGCACCTGCCACAGGCCGGTGAGCCCGGGGCGCACCGCGAAGCGCGACGCGTACTCGGCGGGGAACAGCTCCGCCTCCCAGGCCAGGCACGGCCGCGGCCCGACCAGGGTCATCTCGCCGCGCAGCACGTTCACCAGCTGCGGGAGCTCGTCCAGGCTGGTCCGGCGCAGCCACGCGCCGACCCGGGTCACCCGCGCGTCGCCGTCGATCTTCCAGCTGCCGCCCGAGGAGGTGTCCTCGCCGCGCAGCTCGGCCGCGATGAGCGCGCGGTGGGCGCGGTCGTCGCAGCCGGGGTGCATCGTGCGGTACTTGAGCAGCACGAACGGCTCCCGGTCCCGGCCCAGGCGTTCCTGCCGGAACAGGGCGGGTCCGCCGGACTCCCACCGCACCGCCGCCGCCAGCGCGGCCAGCAGCGGCGCGCCCAGCACCAGGCCGCCGCCGGCGACCACGACGTCGAGCACCCGGCGGGTGTCCCACCGGCGCTCACCCCTGCACACGGTCGTCATCGACCGGCCTCCCCACGATCCCGAGCAGCACGAACAGGACGTCCCCGGTCCCGCGCAGCGTGAGGTGGATGTCGATCACCGAGAGGATCAGGACCACCCACCACGCCGCGAGGACCGCCGTCGCCGCGACCCCCACCTCGCCGGGGTCGTGCACGAGCACGGCGCAGCGGCGCACGACGTGCCACGACAGCACCGCGAAGGCCGCCGGCAGCGCGACACCGCCGACCCACAGCAGCTGCAGGTAGCCGAACTCCAGGTAGATCTGCTCCCGCCAGGTCTCCGGCGCCGGCAGCACCGAGTTCGGCGAGATCCCCAGCAGCACCGCGGACAGGTCGATCCGCGGCAGGTAGAACGACGTCAGGTTGTCCCAGCGGCCGAGCCAGCTGCGCGGCACGCCGAACTCGCCGCCGAACTCCGACAGCCGGGTCAGCACCGCGGGCGCGCCGACCGCGACGAGCAGCAGGACCGCGGGCACCAGCCGCGACGCCCGGGGCCACCGGGGCGGGTACCGGCGCACCAGCACCACCCCGGCGACGGCGGCCGCGGCCCAGCTGGAGAACTGGCCGGTGGCCAGGATCCCGGCGGCGAGCACGGCGCCGGTCGCGACCGCCGTACGGCGCCCGACCATCCCCCGGGCGGCCGCCCCGACCAGCAGCGCGACCGCCAGCACCAGGTGGTCCCCGGTCGCGATCGACGACGCGAACATCGTCGTGCCGCGCTCGCTCATGTCGACCGGGCTCTCCGAGGAGGTCCACAGGGTGCCCAGCAGGTGCAGCACCGGCGGGAACCCGAGCGTCTGCAGGACGGCGACGACCGCGACCACGACGGCGGAGCCGACCACCACCCGGAACAGCCACCGCCGCTGCGACGGCGTCACCACCGTCGTGCGGGCCAGCAGGAGCAGCCCGGTGAGCTTGACCAGCGGGAGCAGCGCCGCGAGGTCGCCCGCCGACGGGTCGTGCCCGCGCAGCAGCAGCGACACCGGCGGCCACACCGTCCCCACGACGAGGAACAGCGCGAGCGGGGCGTCGAGCGGCCCGAACCGCAGCCGCAGCGGGACGCCCCGAAGCCGGCGCAGGTAGGCACCGGCCAGCACCCCGGCCACCAGCAGCACCAGCAGCGCCTCGTTCGGCCGGACCAGCGGGACGAGCCGGCCGCGGTCGATCCCGGACAGGAAGGGCAGCGCGCCGAGGTAGATCCACGTCGCGGCCGCGGGCACCCGGGCCGTCAGGACGAGAAGGCCGAGCGCCGCCGCGACCGCGGGCGCCACCGGCCCGACCAGCGCCCCCGCGGCGGCGACGACGCAGACGGTGCCCGCCGCCGCGGCCACCAGCCGCCGGTCGGCCGGGTCGAGCAGTCGCGCCGGGTCCTCGCGCAGCACGGTCATCGTGCCGCCCCCACCGCGGCGCCGGCCCGCACGACGGGCACGCCCACGACCAGCACGGCCCCGAGCAGCCCCGCTCCGGCCAGCACGGCCAGGTCGTGTGCCCGGCCGCCGCCGGCGAGCAGCGCACCGCCGGCCGCGACGGGCAGCACCGCGGCCGCGGCCAGCAGCGCCGTGACGGTGCCCGCCCGGTCCGCGATCCGGGCGGGCCGCAGCGCCGCGCGCAGCCGCGCGAGCACCGCCGTCGCCGCGGCACCGTCGGCGACGAGCACCGCGACCGCGATGCCGATCAGCCGGGCCCCGCCCGCCGGGACGAGCAGGGTCCCGCAGCCGCACACCACCGAGGTGACGGCCTGCAGCAGGCCGATCCGCCGCGCGCCGCGCACGTCCAGCCGGGCGAACAGGGCCTGCCGGCCGATCTCGTGCAGCCCGGCGGGCACCTGCGCCACCGCGAACACCCCGACCACGGCCGCCAGCACCGCGACATGGGTGCCCGTCGCCAGCGCACCGGCCGACAGCTGCCCGGCGACCGGCACGGCGAGCACCGCGAGCGCGCACCCGGCGGGCAGCGCCGCGAGCAGGGTGAGGCTCAGCGCCCGGTGCCAGGCCGCGACGAACCCCGGACCGTCACCGGCCGCCGCGGCCGCCGCGAGCCTCGGCTGCACCGCCGTGGTGACCGCGCGGGCGCCGAGCGCGGCACCGAACGCGTAGACCGACCACGCGATCTGCAGGACCAGCGCCCCGCCCGCGACGGTCGAGGCCAGCACGACGAGGACGAGGTACGCCGAGGCGGGCAGCGCCGCCACCGGCACCGCGGCCCGCATCCGGGCCACGAACGGGCCGGTGCCCTCGACCTCGCGCGGGCGGGCGAGCGGGCGCAGCGGCAGCCCCGCCCGCCACGCCCCCACCGCCTGGACCGCGGCGTGCAGGCCGACCGACGCCGTCGCCCCGGCACCGAGCAGGACGACGAGCCCGAGCGGCACCTCGCCGACCTCGAGCCCCGGCGGGTAGGCCACCGCCGCCGTGCCCAGCACGACGACCATGCCGGTGTTCTCCAGCGCCGGGGCGGCCGCGGCGAGGGCGAAGCGCCCGCGCGCCTGCAGGACCGCCGCGCCGAGCGCGGCCACGGTGTAGAGCACGACCTGCGGGGCCACGACCAGCACCAGCAGCGCCGTGAGCAGCTGGGCGCGGCCGCGGCCGGCGTCCGGCACGCCCGCGGTGAGCGCGGCGGCCAGCACCGGCGAGGCGACGACCAGCGCGACCGCCACCGCCGCCGACGCGGCCAGCAGCACGGTGGTCGCGGAGCGCACCAGCCGCCGGGCGCCGTGCTCGCCCCGCTCCGCCAGCGCGCCGAGCACGGCGGGGACGGCGACGAGACCGAGCACCGGGCCGGCGACGGCGGAGTACACGACGTTCGGGACGACGTTGGTCGCCAGGAACGTGTTCGCGAAGAACGTCGGGCCCAGCACGGCCCCGGTCGCCACCACCCGCAGCAGCCCGCTGGCGCGGCTGAGGAGCGTCCACGCCGACACCGTCACCGAGCTCCGCGTGAGGCCGGCCGCGCCGCGCCCCGCCGCGCTCATCGCCGCGACGCGCCGCGCCGGGCGAGGACGGCCACGAGGACCAGGGCGACCAGGAGCCCCGACGCCGCCCCCGTGCCGACGGCCCACGCCCGGTCCGGCGCCACCGGGTCGGGCTCGACCCAGGCCGGGACCAGCACCGACGCCGCCGGACCCGCGATGTCGGTGACCGCGAGGTCGTCGAGGCGCCCGCGCAGCTCCTGCTCGCGGTCCACCAGCGGGGCGCGCTCCCGCGAGTCCGCCGCCGGGATCGCGTCGAGCCGGGCCAGCACCCCGCGCAGCTCCCCGTCGAGGTAGTTCTGCACCCCGCCGCGGGCACGGTCGCTCGACACCTGCAGGTAGCGGGCGGTGAGCGCCTGCACGAGCTGCAGGGCGCGGTCCGGGGAGGGGTCGCGCACCTCCACCGAGATGACCTCGCTCTCGGGGACCAGCGTCACCGTCGTCCGGGCGGCCAGCTCCTCGGGGGTCAGCCCCGCGGCGACCGCGACCGGCTCCACGACGGTGCGGCTCTGCAGCATCACGGTCTGGGTCGTGAGGTTACGGTCCTCCCGCAGGAAGCCGGTCGGCTGCTCGCGGGTGATCACGTAGAGCAGGTCGCTGCGGGCGGCGAACTGCGGGGTGACCAGCAGGCTCGCCAGGAACCCGGTCCCGGCGCCGAGGATCACCAGGACCAGGGCGAGCAGCCCCCAGAGCTGCAGCCGCCGGGCGTCCGGCCCGCGGGTGGCGGCGTCCGCCGGCGGGGCGGACCCGGTGAGCGGGTGCGACCCGTTGCGACCGGGCGGGACGAGGGTGGTGTCGTTCTCGGTCATCGCGATGCCCTCCCCAGGGCCGTGCAGACCCGGTCGATCTGCGTCGAAGTCGTCGTCGGGGACAGGGGGAGCGACAGGATCCGGGCGGCGGCGTCCTCGGCGACCGGCAGCGGGCCCCGCGACCACCGCCGGAACGCGGGCTGGCGGTGGCACGGCACCGGGTAGTGCACGCCCCAGCCGATGCCCGACCGGTCCAGCACGCCGGTGGCGGCCGCCCGGTCCGGCACCCGGACGACGAACAGGTGGTGGGCCGAGCGGGCCGACGGGTGGACCGCCACCGGGTGCACCGTGCCGGGCAGCGTCTCGCGGTAGCGGCGGGCGACGGCGGCGCGGCGCGCGTTGTCGGCGTCGAGGTGCGGCAGCTTCACCGCCAGGACGGCCGCCTGCAGCGCGTCGAGGCGGCTGTTGCGCCCGGCGAGGACGTGGCGGTGGCGGTCCCGGCCGCAGCGTCCGTGGTCGGCGAGCCGGCGCACCCGGTCGACCAGCGCCGTGTCGTCGGAGACGACGGCGCCGCCGTCGCCGAGGGCACCGAGGTTCTTGCCCGGGTAGAAGCTGAACGCCGCGGCGTGGCCGAGGCTGCCGGCCCGCCGGCCGTCGAAGGTCCCGCCGTGGGCCTGGGCCGCGTCCTCGACGACGGCGAGCCCGTGGCGCGACGCGACCGCGGACAGCTCCCCGACGTCGACGACCTGGCCGAACAGGTGCACGGCGAGCACCGCGGCCGTCCGGTGGGTCACCGCGGCCGCCGCCGCGGCCGGGTCGATCAGCAGCGTGTCCGGGCGGACGTCGACGAACACCGGCCGCGCCCCGGCGGCCCGGACCGCCTCCGCCGACGCGACGAACGTGTTCGCCGGGACGAGCACCTCGTCGCCCGGGCCGATCCCGAGCCCGGTGAGGACGAGCTCCAGCGCGTCGGTCCCGTTCGCCACGCCCACGCAGTGCCGGGCCCCGCAGAACGCGGCGAACGCGGCCTCGAACGCGTCCACCTCGGGCCCGCCGACGAACCGGCCGTCGGCCAGCACACGCGCCCACGCCGCGTCGAGCTCCGGGCGGAGCCCGGCGTGCACCCCGGACAGATCCAGGAACGGCACCGGGGCGCCGGCGGGTGCGGGCGGCACCGGCCCGGCCGGCCGGTCGAGGACGCTCACGACGCGGCCAGCCCGACGGGGGCGGCGCCGACGCCGGCCGGCGCCCCGCTCGCGGCGGCACGGCCGGCCGCGTCGAGGACGCGGACGACGTCGAGGCCGCGGCGGCCGGGGGTCAGGCACCGGGTGCGGCCGTGGATGCAGTCCACGAAGTGCCCGTCCTGCAGCGCGAGCGGCTCCTCGAAGGCGATGTAGGGCGAGGTGATGTCGCCGGTCCGGTAGGTCATCGGGACGGCGTGCGCCCCGTCGCCGTCGTCGACCGTCGCGGGGTCCACCCCGATGTCGTAGATCCGGATGCGCTCGTTGTCGGACATGTCGTCGTAGACCGCCATCCGGCGGGTCCCGACCACGGTGACCGTGCGCACCTTGCGCGGGCTCAGCCAGCTGACGTGCAGGTAGGCCGTCACCCGTGAGCCGGGGAAGTCCAGGCGCAGGTGCGCCACGTCGTTGTGCCGGATCCCGACGTTGCGCTGCGCCCACACCGACGTGCTGGCCGGCATCTCGTCGAGGAGGTAGGAGACGATCGAGATGTCGTGCGGGGCGAGGTCCCACACCACGTCGACGTCGGGCTGGTAGCGCCCCAGGCTCAGCCGCTGGGCGTCGATGTAGAGGGTGCGCCCGAGCGCGCCCGACCGGACGATCTCGCGCAGCTTCCGGACCGCCGGGTTGTACTCGAAGGTGTGCCCGGTCATGAGGTGGACCCCAGCGCGACGGGCGAGGTCGACGAGCCGTTCGGCGTCGGCCACCGAGGTGGTCAGGGGTTTCTCCACCAGCACGTGGCGGCCCGCGCACAGCGCCTGCGCGGCGACCGCGGCGTGGCTGCCCGCGGGCGTCGCGACGACGACGCCCTCGACGTCGTCGAGCACGTCGGCGAGCCCGCGGTGCAGCTGCACACCCGGATGCCGCGCCGCGGCCTCGGCGAGCCGCCGCTCGTCCTGATCGACGACGGCGACCGAGACCCCCGCCGTCGCGCTGAGGACGCGGACGTGCTTGGACCCCCAGTAGCCGTAGCCGACCACGGCGACACGGGTCACGGGACCACTGACGACGGTCATGCGAGCTCCCTCCGCGGGCGGTGCCGCGACCTCGGGCCGGCTCCCACCGGACGGTGACCGGACGTGATGTGCGGAGGTTCTCGACACCCGAGTACTTGGTGTTACGCATCACAGAGGACGCCCGCGGTGATTTTCCACAGAATCAATGAATGACGTCGCCGAAGATCGGAGTAGCGACGGAGCGACAGGGCCGAAAGGCCCTCGACAAGCCTTTCATCAGGGAGAACGCAGCCCGTTCGACATTTCCCGCACCACTCGACACGACCGTGTCGAACATTGTCCGGACCCTGTCGCGAATGGCTGCGCAATGGATCAGCGCACCGTCGGCACCTGATTACCCGGAGCAACCACCGGTCCGGTCACGCGAGAGGTGTCCCCCGCTCCGGCGGCCCCGGTCCCCTCGCCGCGGCGTGATCGTTTCCAGATCGGAAACGATCACCGGATCCCGTGCGCACAGCGGATTCCCAGGTGAACACCCGGTGATCTCACCCGGAGTCCACGGAGCGTGACCAGGAGTGCCCGTTTCCGCCCGTTGTGAGGCGAGAAACAGACACGGACGGATAACACTGCGGTAGTGGTGAACGGTTCAACCACTACCCGGCGACACGGCGACACCGCCCACCGCCACACGCTCCCCACGAAGGATCGGACGAACCCCCATGGACCCCCAGACCCCCGTCGTCATCCTCTGCGGCGGCAAGGGCACCCGCATCCGCGAGGCGTCCGAGAGCCTGCCGAAGGCGATGGTCGAGATCGGCGGCCGGCCGATCGTCTGGCACATCATGAAGACCTACCGCGAGCACGGCTTCCGCCGCTTCGTGCTGTGCCTGGGCTACAAGAGCTGGGCCATCAAGGAGTACTTCCTCGACTACCGCGCGCGCTCCGCGGACTTCACGCTGTCCATGTCCGACCGGCACCGGATCGACTTCCACAACGGCGTCGACGAGGACTGGGAGATCACCTTCGCCGAGACCGGCCTCGAGACCGCCACCGGCTCGCGGGTGCGGCGCATCGCCCCCTACGTCGACACCGAGCACTTCTTCCTGACCTACGGCGACGGCGTCGGCACCGTCGACATCACCGCCCTGGCCAAGGAGCACGAGCAGTCCGGCAAGACCGGCACCGTCACCGGCGTCCACCCGACCTCCAAGTTCGGCGAGATGCAGGTCGACGGCGACCGCGTCGTCGAGTTCAACGAGAAGCCCACCCAGGTCACCGGGTTCGTCTCCGGCGGGTTCTTCGCCTTCCGCCGCGAGTTCCTCGACACCTACCTCGGCGGCCCCGGCGACGACGACGTCTGGCTCGAGCACGAGCCGCTGCAGCGCCTGGCCCGCGACGGCCGGCTGAACGTGCACCGCCACGAGGACTTCTGGTCGGCCATGGACACGTTCAAGGACTACGAGCACCTCAACAAGCTCTGGGCGCGCGGCGAGGCGCCGTGGCGCATCTGGGAGTGACCCGCACCCACCGACGGTGACGAACAGCGCTGGTCAGGGGCTCAGCGGCCACACAGCGCAGCCACAGGCGGATGGGGTGTCATCAGATGTGGGGAACCGATGGCCCTCTCGCTAATGCTCCACCCGGAGCACGCGAACTCCCGGGCAGAACGGCCGCACGGCCGTCGCGGACCGAAGGAGCTTCCTGACATGAGCGTCACCCCGGAGACCCCCGCCACCACCACCGCCCCCGCCGTCGCCGTCCCGGCGCCGCGCGCCGCGGCCGAGAACGGCGCGCTGCCGCCCGTCGCCGTCACCCCGGCCGCGGTGGACCTGTGCCGCTGCGGCCACGAGCGCGACGCGCACGAGCACTACCGCCCCGGCACCGACTGCGGGGTCTGCGGCGCCACGTGCCGTGCCTTCCACGCCCGCACCGGCGCCGCCGCCGGCCGCTCCGCCGGTCGCGCCGCGCGCCTCACCTCGGCGCTGCTGCGCCGTTCCTGAGCCCCCGGGCCCGTCCCCGGACGGTCCGCCCGGGGACGGCACGCGAACGCCCCCGTCCCTCCCGCTGCGGGAGGGACGGGGGCGTTCGTGCGTGGTGGGTCAGGCGCGGGTGGGCACCGTGTCGGGCAGCAGCCACGTGCCGCCGCCCGCCTCGACCTGCGGCAGCGCGCGGCGCACCTCGGGCAGCAGGTCGTCGACGAACAGCAGGACCGACCGCGGGGCCGCGGCCAGCAGGTCCTCCGGCGCCACGATCGGGATCGCCGAGCCGGGCGTGCGGCGCCCCTGCTTGGCCGGTGAGCCGTCCGCGATCGCCGGGAGCAGCTCCGGCCCGATCCCGGCCCGGGCCAGCAGCGGGATCGCCCGGGAGGCGGCGCTGTAGCCCCACACGGGGCGCCCGGCGTCACGCTCGTCGCGCAGGAAGTCGCGGATGCCGCCGGTGACCCGGTCCGCCGCCCGCTGCAGCGACGACAGCGTGGCCGCGTCGCGCATCCCGGCCCGCTCCTCGGCCTCCACGAGCTCGCGCACGCTCGCCCCGGGCATCCCCGACGCCCGCGCCGTGAGCAGCACCGTGCCGCCGTAGAGCGGGAACCACCAGGCGCGCAGCGCGGTCATGCCGCACTCCTCGAGCATCCCGGCCAGCGCCGAGGTCGAGTAGTAGGCGAAGTGGCCGTGGCGCAGGTCGTTCCACTGCCCGCCCTCGACGACGGCCTGCAGCGAGTGGTAGCCGAACACCAGCGTGCCGCCCGGGCGCAGCCGCGCGACCCGCTCGCGCAGCGCGGCGGCCTGGTCGGCGTCGTGCATCATGCCCAGGTTGTCGACGACGACGTCGACGGTCTCCCCCGGCCCCGCAGGCACCGCGCCGGTCGCGGCGAGCCCGGCGACCCAGCTGCCGCCGTGCGGGCTGCCGTACTCGGTGAAGGTGACCCCCGGCCCGACGACGCCCGCCGCGGCCAGCTCGGCGACCGCGGCGCGGCCCTGCTCGACCAGCGCCACCGGCTCCAGGCCGACGACCTCCTCGGCCCCGCCCGGGTCCTCCGCGAGCTGGGCGAGCCCGCAGCCCGCGCACAGCCACATCCGCAGCGGGAACAGCGGGTCGGGGCCCGGGTCGCCGGCGGCCGGGAACGCCGTGCCGGCGGGCTGCTCGCCCAGGTCGAGCACGACGTCGCCGCGGGTGCCGCGGCAGAACCGGCAGGCCGTCACGACGGGTCGACGCGCAGCTCGCCGCCCCGCGGGGCCGGCACCGGCGCGCCGTCGAGGGTGCGCAGGTAGTCCCGCCAGGACGGGGCGACGGCGTCGCGCGCGCTCACCGTCGTCGGCTCCATCGGCCACTCGATCCCGAGGTCGGGGTCGGCGTAGTGCACCGAGACCGCCTGGATCGGGTCGTGCACCCGGTCGATCTGGTAGCAGACGTCGGCGACCTCCCCGACGACCTGGAAGCCCACCAGCATCCGGCGCGGCACCCGGATCGAGAGCAGGTCGCGGTCGTCGATCCGCACGGCGACGTGGCGCCCCAGCGTCGGCGACTCCAGCCGCCCGTCGACGACGACGAGGTGGACCGCGCCGTGCGCGACCCGGATGATCTTGCCCTCGCCGCCGCCGTTGCGCCCGTGCAGCCCGCGCAGCACGCCGTGCCCGGAGCGGGACTGGCTGTCCTGCACGTACTCCGCGCGGTGGACGCCGTGCCCGGCCGCGACGTGCACGTCGAAGGTCCGGCTGAAGAATCCCCGTTCGTCGCGGAACGGCGACGGGCGGAACAGCAGGACTCCGGCGAGCGAGGTCTCCTCGACGTCCACGGGCAGCTCCCGACGATCCAGGCGATGGGCCGATCGGCTGACCGGCCCGCCTGAGACTCGCCCGAACGCCGCGACCCGTTACGGCTGGTCAGGACGGTGTGTCGGACAACGCGTCGCTGGGATACCGATCGGCGTACGCGGGGACGGTGCCGTTGCGCACCGCGGCCCACAGGTCCGCCCCGCGGCCCCGGTCGAGGTACACCACCGACTGCGCGCCCTCCCGTCCGAGACCGCTCACCGGGGCGGTCACGAACGCCATGTTCCCGGCCCGCAGGTCGCGCGCCTGCAGCGCGAGCTGCACCAGACCGGTGTTCGAGAGCGAGTCGTCGACGCTCACCGCGTCGCCGACGCTGGTCGCGAAGGCGTAGAGCGCGGCCGGGTCGGTGCGCGCCGTGTCCTGCACCCGGTCCAGCAGCGCCTTGATCGCGTTCTGCTGGCGGGCGGCCCGGGACAGGTCACCGCCGGGCAGGTCGTAGCGCTGGCGGACGTAGGCCAGCGCCTGCGCGCCGTCGAGGTGGTTGGGCCCGGCGGCGAAGTCGACGCCGGCGTTGCTCGTCGCCTGCGCGACCGTCACGTCGATGCCGCCGACCGAGTCGACGAGCGAGGTGAACCCGGCGAAGTCGACGACGCCGAAGTGGTCCACCCGCACCCCGGTCAGCTCCTCGACCGTCGCGATCAGCAGCGGCGCCCCGCCGTAGGCGTACGCAGCGTTGATCTTGTTCATGCCGCGGCCGGGGATGTCCACCCAGGAGTCACGCGGGATCGAGACGACCGATGCCGTGTGCCCGTCCGGCGCGATCGTCCCGAGCATGATCACGTCCGAGCGCTGCGAGCCCGCGTCCACACCGGCCGCGGCGTCCGTGCCGGTGGTCGGCTCGTCGGCGCGGGTGTCCGTGCCCACCAGAAGGAACGTCGTGCCGCCGAAGCCCGCGGGGCGCGCGGAGGCGTCCAGCCCGCGGAAGGCGTCCGGGATGCGGCCGATGTCGCCGCCGATCGACGACGCCAGCCAGGCGACCACGCCGGCCGCGCCGAGGAGCAGCACCAGGACCACCGCGAGCAGCGCCACCAGCACGCGCCGGCCGCGGCGGGGCCGCCGCCCGGGGTGCAGTCCGGGGACGACGTCGCCGCCCCGGGTGGGTGGGGGTGTCGCATTGCGCATCGGGTGTCCTCCGGGGGACGGGCGGGGGGCGTCGATGATGTGTCGCGCTGCGCCCGCCGCCGTTACGCCGGGGTGTCCGCGCCCACCCCGTCCGACCTGAACAGCGCCGAGCGGATCTGGCCGTTGCGCACCTGCGGCACGGCGCCGAAGCGGCCCTCCAGGTAGCGCTCCTGGACGTTGATCTCGGAGCGGATCTCGAACTCGTCGAGCGAGTACAGCACCGACGCGCCGTCGGACTGCTTCTCGGTGAACCAGACCTCGTCGCGGGCCAGCGCGTCGCCCAACAGGCTGCCGAGCAGCGCGGTGTCGTGCGTGGTGAGCACCAGCTGCCCACCGGTCCGGTTCAGCTCCGGGTCCTTGAAGATCGTGATGAGCTCGCGGGTGAGCACCGGGTGCAGGTTCGCGCCGACCTCGTCGACCAGCAGCGTCTTGCCGGTCGCGAAGGCGTGCAGGGCGGGCACGACGACGGCCAGCCAGGCCACCGTCCCGTCGCTCTCGCGGCTCAGCGGGAACGACACCGGCCACCGCGGGTCCGACGACGCGTGCTGCAGCTGCAGGGTGTACTCGGCGTCGGAGAGCAGCTCGGACAGCGACACCGGGTCCGGCCCGGTCGCGAGCCGCTCGTGCGCGGCGACGAGCCGCTCGACCTCGCGCGGGCCCAGCTCCTCGCGCTGCAGCGAGATGCCGGTGATGCCGAGGTCGGCGTTGCGGATCAGCACCTCGACCCGGCCGCGCAGCTCGTCGTCGACCAGGGCGTGGCGCAGCCACGCGAGCTGCTCGGCGCGCCCGGTGCGCGCGACCTCCGACAGCGAGAGGCCCTCGACGAGATGGTCGCGGATCGCGAGCAGGTCGGCGTGGCCGACCAGCGGGGCGCAGGACAGGAGCAGGGTGGACGGCGACGCCGTCGCCAGCAGACCGGCGTTCGGCCCGCGCAGCCCGCGCCCGAAGGAGGTCTCCTCCAGCACCTCGCCGCGCTCGAACAGCGCCCGCCGCTTCCCGCTGGGGTAGGAGTACAGGTACTCCTCCAGGATCCGTCCGAGCAGCACCTCGAAGCCGTACTGGTGGCGGACGCCGTCGATCACGAAGTCGATCTCGTAGAGCGAGGGCCGCGACCGCGACCCGGCATCCAGCAGGTACGGCTGCACCGGGAAGGCCGCACCCGGCGAGTGACCGTGCGCGGCCGGGCGCTCGACGGCCTGCTTGAGGAAGCTGACCGCCCTCAGCAGGGTCGACTTGCCCGACGCGTTGGGCCCGTAGACCGCCGCGACCCGGTTGGTCGCGCCGACCCAGTCCCCGTCCGGCGGGGTCTGGGTCTTCAGGCTCGCCCGCACCAGCGACAGCTCGGTCTCGTCGCGCAGCGCCTCGTGGTTGATGACCCGGAACCTGAGGAGCACCGTCCCACCCCCGTCCTCATCGGACCCCGCCCCGCGAGGCCCTGTCGCTTCCGCGAGTCTAGTGTGATCGACGCCCACGACGGCGCCGACGACGGCGTGATGCGGACCGCCCGGCCGGCTCAGCGCACGACGACGGCGAGCAGCCGGTCCTGCTCGGGCAGCGCCGCCAGCGCACCGGCGAGCGCGGAGTGCCCGGCCGCCGGGTCGCCGTCGACGACGACGAGCACGTCGTGCCCGCCGTCCCCGCCGGGGCCGCCGGGGACCTCGCTCCGCAGCCGCGCCGCGAGGTCGGCGACGCCGTCGGACCCGGCCAGCACCCGGACCCGGCGGGCCGTCGCACCGGCCAGGAGCCGGGCCTGCTCGGCCAGCCGCGGGTCACGCCCGTCGAGCAGGGTGGCGCTGCGCCCGGACCGGGACAGCGCGCGGCGCACCCGTCGCCGGACCAGGATCCGCCGGTGCGGCCCGGGCAGCACCAGCGCGACGACGGCGGCCACCACCAGCCCGGCGACCAGCGCGAGCAGCAGCCCGGTTCCGGCCCGCGGGGCGACCTGGTCGACCTGCGCCCGGTCGTCGAGGGGGCGCAGGACGCCGGCCGCGCCGAGCACGTCGGACGCGGCGACCCGCTGGGCGACGGCGGCGCTCAGCGCCCCGGCCAGCTCCGGCGAGCCGGCTCGGACGCTCACCTGCACGACGCCCGCGTCGGCGGGCACCTCGGCGCTCACCGCCCCGGCGAGGTCCGCGGCCGTCGGCGCGCCGGGCACCGCCGCGGACACCGCGTCGAGGGTGGCGGGCGCGGTCGCGACCTGGGCGGCGGCCGGGAGCCCGAGCGCGACGACGTCGCGGTAGCTGGTGCTCACCCCGGACGTCGTGAGCAGCGTCGACCCCGCCGCGCCCGTCGGCTCGGCGAGCACGGTGGAGCGGGCGTCGAAGCGGGCGGGCTGCAGCGCGAACGCGGCCAGGACCAGCGCGAACGCGAGCAGGCCCGCACCGGCGATCGCCGCGGCCCGGGAGCGGGGTGGCGGGGTGCCGCGGGACGGTCCGGACGCGGCCGCCCTCGCGACGGGCGGCTTCGTCACGGGCGGCTTGGTCGCGGACGGCTGCGTCGCGGACGGCTTCGTCACGGGCGCCTTCGTCGCGGACGGCTGCGTCACGGGCGCCTTCGTCGCGGACGGCTGCGTCGCGGGCGCCTTCGTCACGGGCGCCTTCGTCGCGGACGGCTGCGGCGTCGCCGTGGGTGCGGGGGTCGCTGCCGTGGGTGCAGGGGTCCGGGTCCGGGACACCGTGGACGCGGGCGTCGCGGGCCCGGGCGTCGCGGTCCCGGTCCTCGCGGCCCCGGGCGCCGGGGACGTGGGAGCTGTGGAGGTGCGGACCGTGGGTGCGTCCGGTGTGGACGCCGCCGGGCCCGGGGCACCGGGTGCCGGGTCCCCGGACCCGGCGGCACCGGACGCAGCGGCACCGGCCCCGGCGGCACCGGCCCCGGCGGCGGGCCGCCGCCTCGGCGCCCGGGGGCTCGTCGCCGCTGCGGGGGGCGTCGTCGAGGCCGGCGTCGACGGGGCGGCCTTCCGCCTCGGCGCCCTCCGCGTGGCCGGCGCAGCCGGCGGGGCCTCCGCCGGCGACGCGGTACCGGCCGCCGGGGTGGCCTCCGCCTGGTCCGTGGCCGTCGTCCGCGGCGTCACCGTCGACCGCGCGGTGGCCGTCGACCGCGGCGTCCTGGCCCGTGGCGTGGCCGTCGACCGTGACGCCGGCCGGACGGTGGCCGGGGCAGGGTCCGTGACCGGAGCCGTGGGCCGGGCCGCGGCCGGAGCCGTGGCCGGGTCGGCGGCCGGAGTCGCGGGCCGGTCGGCGGCCGGACCGGCTGCGGGGCCCGTGGCCGGGCCGGCGGCCGGGTCCGGCGTCGGATCAGCGGCGGGACCCGTGGCCGGCGCGGGCCTGCGCGCCTGCGCCCCGCCCGGCCGGGCCCGGCCCGCCCCCGGCGCCGCACGCCGTCGGGTGATCTCCTCCGAGGCCGCCCGCCGCGTCCGACGCGGACGCTCCGCGGAGCCGTCGCCGCCGGAGGTGCTCCCCCCGGGCGCGGTCGTGCCGTCCGCCGTGCCGGTGCGCTCCCCGGTGTCCCCGGGCCTGCTGTCGCTCACGGTTCTCCTCCTCGCCCCGTCAGTGCACCGACGCGAACACGACGACGTTGTCGTCGTAGGAGCGCGCGGCGTGGTCGAACGCGCCACCGCAGGTGATGAGGCGCAGCTGCGCGTTCGCGGTCGCGCCGTACACCTCGTCGGACGGGAAGCGGTCCTTCGGGTAGGTGCGGACGGCGTCGACGGTGAACGTCGTCGACCGCCCGTCGGAACGCGGCACGACGACCGTCGCGCCGACCGGGACGTCGCGGAGCCGGAAGAACACCGCGGGCCCGCGCCAGGAGTCGACGTGCCCGACGATCACGGCCGGGCCCGCCTCCCCCGGCTTCGGCCCGCCGGTCCACCAGCCCGTGCGGGCGAAGTCGGCCGGGGCGGGCAGCACGCCGTCGGCGTCGAGTGCCAGCGGCTCGGGCTCGCCCACGGTCAGGCCGATCGACGGGATCGACAGTCCGGTGGGCGGCGCGACCGGCCGCGCCCCACGCGCCCCGGCGGGCGCGGCCGGTGCGGCGCGGAACGCCGCGGGCACCGGGGGCAGGCCCGCCGACGCCGTCTCCGCCGGCGGGTCGCCCGGGTCCAGCGCCGCCGTCGTGACGACCGGGACCAGCAGCACCGCCGAGACGGCCACGGCGCGCAGCGTCGGGTAGAGCGGCCGCGGGTCCGCCGCCAGCCTCGCCCGCGACGCCCGCAGCGCCGCCCGGCGGCGGTCGCGGCGGTCGCGCCGGACCGCCGCCCGGTAGCCGGGCGGGCGGTCGAGGGGATCCAGGAACACGGCGGCCCCCGCTCAGGCTCCGCGCCGCCGGGAGCGCGCCGCGGTCAGGCCGAGCACCAGCAGCGGGGCGCCGGCCAGGGCGAGGACCAGCGGGAGCGCCGACCCGCCGGGCGCGGTGCCCCCGGCCCCCGCGGGCACGCCGCCCTGCGGGACCTGCCGGGGCGGGGCCGCCGCCCCCGCCGGGGTGGACGCGGCGCCGGCCGGGCCGGTCGCGCCGGCGGCGGGGCGGCCCGCGACGTCGGTGAGCGGGGTGACGGCCAGCGCGCCCGCGGCGTTGCGTGTCACGACGACGGTCGTCACCGACCCGGCGGTCACGGCGAGCGGCGCGGCCGCGGTGACCGCGCCCGCGCTGAGCCGGACGTCCCACGTCCGCGCGCCGACCGGCGCGTAGCCGGTGACGGTGCCGTAGCCGAGGTCGGTGCCCAGCCGCGGCCCGTCGACGGCGAGCGCCTGCAGCGGCGCGGTCCCGCCGGCCGCCTGCACCAGCCGGACCTTGCCCTCGCCGGCCGGAGGGGCCGCGAGGTCGTCGGCGACGAGCTCGCCGCGGGGCTGCCCGCCCGGGCCGCTGTCGAAGAAGAACAGCGACTGCGCCGAGCCCGCACCCACGTCGAGCCCGGCCGACAGCGGCGCCGGCAGCGACGGGTCCGACCCGGCCGGGCGCATGACGATCGCGTAGCGCCCCGGGGCGAGGTCTAGGTAGCCGGTGACCGTGCCGTAGGTGGCGGAGGCGACCCGGCGGCTCGTCGAGGACGGGCCCTCGGGGCCGACGATCTCGGCGTCCACCGCGTGCGTCGACGGGGACAGGTGACCGAGGCGGAGCTTGCCGACCGGCTGGGCCGCGACGGCCGGTGACGCGACGGCGAGCAGGGCGGCGCAGGCGAGCAGCACCAGGCCGGCGAGCCCGGAGGCCCGACGGGCACGCGATGCGGTCATGGCTCTCCCCTCGGACGGCCCGACCTCCACCCCGCTGCCGTGATGCTCCGTGATGTCGATCGAGAACGACGGGGACATACTACCCCCGATCGGGGTACGGAGCGACGACCGGGGCGGACGACCTCGACATCGCCGGATGATCCGGGCACCGGCTCCGAGCTGCGCGGAGAGGTCGACCCTGACTCCCGGACGATCTCGCGACAACCTGTCGCACAAGGGTTGACGCACCGTCACCGGCGGGTCGCGGCCCACCCGGTCCCGGCCGCCGTCACATCCGGACGCCGAAGGGGCGCAGGAGCCGTCGCAGCACCCCGCGCACGATCCGGTTCGTCACGTTCTGCAGGCGCCGGTCCGGGATCCGGACGAGCACCCGGCCGCGGTCGTGCCCGTCCAGCGCGGCGCGCGCGACCCGCTGCGGGCTGACCCACTCCCGCTCCGGGACGGCCGAGACGTCCTCCCCCTGGCGCTCGTGGAACGCCGTGCGGGTGTAGCCGGGACGGACGACGGTGATCCGCACGCCGCGGCGACCGACGTCGGCGCGCAGCGAGCGGGCCAGCGCCTCGGTGCCCTCCTTGGTCGCGGTGTACACCGGGATGTGCGGCGTGGGGTGCGGCACCGCCGAGCTCGACACGAACACCACCCCGCCCGTGCCGCGCTCGAGCATCCCGGGCAGCGCGGCCGCGGTCAGCTGGGCGACCGCCGTGAGGTTGACGCGCACCTGCTCGGCGATCGCGGCCGGGGCCTGGTCCTGCAGCGCGCCCAGCCCACCGGTGCCCGCGTTGTTCACCAGCAGCGACACCGGCCCGGCGGTGAGCTCGGCGCACACCGCGGCCACGCCCTCGTCGGTGGACAGGTCCGCGACGAGGGTCGAGCCACCCGGGACGCGGGCCGCGACCTCGGCGAGCCGGGCGGCGTCGCGCCCGACGAGCAGCACCGGCGTCCCGCGGCGGCCGAGCTCCTCCGCGAAGGCCGCGCCGATCCCGCTCGACGCTCCCGTGACGACCGCACGCACCATGGGGACGCTCCTCCCGGGCGCCGCCGCGACCGTCGGGCGGGGCCGGGCGCACCATAGTGGGGCGGCCCGGCCGCCGGGAACGCGACGACCGTCAGGCGGCCGTCAGCCAGGGTTCCCACGCCGGCAGCGGCTCCACGGCCAGCACCAGGACCCCGGCGCCGGTCCGCGCCGGCGGCCCGGGTGCCACCCGCAGCGTCCAGCCGATCTCCTCCAGCAGCCGGTCGGCCTTGCGGGAGTTGCACGCGCGGCAGGCGGCGACGCAGTTCTCCCAGCTGTGCGCACCGCCCCGGCTGCGCGGGACGACGTGGTCGATGGTGTCGGCGCGGCGCGCGCAGTAGGCGCAGCGGCGGCCGTCGCGGCGCAGCACGCCGGCGCGGGTCATCGGGACGGCCCGCCGGTAGGGGACGCGCACGTAGCGCGACAGACGCAGGACCGACGGCGCCGGGAGCGCGAGGCTCTCCGAGCGGAACGACGCGCCCTCCAGCGCCTCCTGCAGACACTCGGCCTTGCCGGAGAGCAGCAGGCAGATCGCCCGTTTCGAGGTGACGACGGCCAGCGGTTCGAAGCTGGCGTTGAGGAGCAGCACCCGGGACCCCGACGGCACCGCGGCCGGGTCCGCGGCGGTACCGGGTGCCGGATGCGGGTCGTCGTCGGGGAGCGCTCTCAGATCGGGGACGACGCCACTCCCGGCACCAGTGGGGACGGGTTGTCGGTACGGCACGCGACCACCTCCGCGACGCTCGGAGTCCGTGATGTAGTCGACCATACGGAAGGCGGGTTACGCGAGTGTGATAACGAGACCGACGGCCGGTGTCGCGACACCCCCGTAACACCACGGCCGCGCCGCCGACTCCCCTGCCGACGATCACCGGCGAGGAGGACGGCGTGGCACCCCGGTTCAGCTTCCTCACCACCGCCCACCGCACCGAGCACGTCATCGGGGCGACCGTGCGGTCGGTGCAGGCCCAGACCGACCCCGACTGGGAGCTGGTCGTGGTGGACAACGGCCCGTCGGACCGGATGGCCCGCACGGTGCGCCGGCTCGCCGCCGCCGACCCCCGGATCCGGCTCCTGCGCCGGGAGAACGACGGCGTCGTCGGCGGGATCCGCGCGGCCGCCGGGGCCGCCCGCGGCCGCTACCTCGCCCAGCTCAACTCCGACGACCTGCTGCACCCGCGCTGGGCCGAGCGGCTCGGCGGCGTCCTGGACGCCCGGCCCGAGGTCACCGCGGTGAGCTGCGACGCGTGGCGTTTCGACGACGTCACCGGCCTGCCCCTGCCCGGCTCCTACGACGAGGTGTGGGGCGCCGCCCGCTCCGGCCCGGACACCGCGCTGACCCTCGCCGACCTGGTCGAGCGGATGTGCCCGTACTACACGGCGGCGGTACGGCGGGAGGCGTGGCCGTTCACCGGGCTGCACCAGCGCGACGCCGTCGTCACCGACATGGTGGTCTTCCTGCGCCTGGTCACCGGGGGCGGGACCGTGGTCTCGCTGCCGGAGCGGCTCGCCGGGTACCGGGAGGCCTCGTCGTCGCTGTCGCGCGGGCCGCACGCCGAGCTGGCCGTCGAGCGGGCCCGCGCCCGGGTCCTCGCCGCGTTCGTCGAGCGCCACGGCGGTCCGGCGGAGAAGGCCGCGCTGGACCGCGAGCGCGAGCGCAGCCGCTACCGCCAGGGCGTCGTCGGGTCGCGCAGCGCGCTGCTCGACGGCGACCGGGCCGGGGCACGGCGGGCGATCCGCGAGGCGCTGCGGCTGCGCCGCGACCGCCGGACCCTCGCCGTCGCGGCGGGGGTGCACCTGGCCCCGGCGATCGTGGGGCGGCTCGACCGCGGCTACCGCGACGGGACGCTGGCCCGCCGCTTCCCGGCCGCGGTCACCGGCCGCTGAGCGCGCCCACCACGTCCTCGACCAGGTCGGCGGTGTCCTCCACCCCGCAGGACAGCCGGACCAGCCCGTCGGGCACCGCGTCGCCCCACCGGGCGCGGCGGTCGGCGGCGGTGCGCAGGCCGCCGAAGCTCGTCGCCGAGTCCACCAGCGTGCTGCGGGCCAGGAGGCCCGACACGGCGTGCACGTCGGGCAGGGTGAAGCGCAGGACCCCGTTCCAGCGCCGCATCTGGGTGCGGGCGAGCGCGTGCGACGGGTCGTCGTGCAGCCCGGGCCAGCGCACGTCGCGCACGCCCGGGACCTCGCGCAGCGCGAGCGCGAGCGCACGGGCGTTGTCCGCCTGGCGGGCCAGGCGCAGGTCCAGCGTGCCGAGCCCGCGCAGCGCCAGCCAGGTCTCCATCGGCCCGGCGATCGCGCCGCCGCGGGTGCGGAACCCGCGGATCCGCTCGTGGTGCACCGGGTCGGCCGCGGACACGTGGCCGAGCAGCAGGTCGCCGTGCCCGGACAGCGCCTTGGTGTCGCTGGCGACGGCGAGGTCCGCGCCCAGCTCCAGCGGCCGCTGCCCGAGCGGCGTGCAGGTCGTGTTGTCGACGGCGACGACGGCCCCCGCGGCGTGTGCGGCGGCCGCGACCGCGCGCACGTCGCAGACCTCCAAGCCGGGGTTGGAGGGCGTCTCCAGCATCACCAGGCCGGGGCGGTGCGCGGCGATCGCGCGGGCCCAGTCACCGGCGGTCGCGCAGTACGCGACGGGCACGCCGAGCGGGGCCAGCTCCTCGTCGGCGAGCAGCCGGGCGACGTAGTAGCCGTCGCTGGGCAGCAGCACGCCGCGCTCGCGCCCGGCGAAGGCCCGCAGCACCGCCGCGACCGCCGCCATGCCGGAGGGGAACACGGTGCACTCGCCGCCGTCGAGCGCCCCCACCGCGGCCTCGAACTCACGCCAGGTCGGGTTGTCGGCGCGCGCGTAGAAGTCCGTGCCCGCCTCGGCCTGCTCCGGCCGTCCGAGATGGAACGTGCTGGTCAGGACCGGTCCACGGTGGACCGGCTCGCCCACCGCGGGCTCGTCGTGCCCACCGCCGCGTACGCACCTGGTCCCGTCGCCGATCATGGCCGCACGCTACTCCGGCTTCGGCGCCCGGGAGATCAGCTCCTTGGCCATCTGGTGGGCGGTCATGCCCTCGTGGCACACCCGGCGCACGGCGTCGGCGATCGGCAGCTCCACCCCGGCCCGCTGGCCGAGCTCACAGATCGACAGGCAGGACTTGACGCCCTCGGCGACCTGGCCGTTGTTCGCCTTCTCCGCCTCGACCAGGCTCGCGCCGCGGCCGAGCTGCTCGCCGAAGGTGCGGTTGCGCGACAGCGGCGAGCTGCACGTCGCCACCAGGTCGCCCATCCCGGCCAGTCCGGCGAAGGTCAGCGGGGAGGCCCCCAGCGCCATCCCGAGCCGGGACATCTCGGCCAGCCCGCGGGTGATCAGCGACGCCCGCGAGTTGTCGCCCAGCCCCATCCCGGACGCGACGCCGACGGCCAGCGCGATGACGTTCTTGCCCGCCCCGCCCAGCTCGGCCCCGACCACGTCGGTGTTGGTGTAGGCCCGGAAGTAGCCGGTCGCGCAGGCGGTCTGCAGCTCCACGGCGCGGTCGTGGTCGGCGCAGGCGATCACGGTGGCGGTCGGCTGCTCATGCGCGATCTCCGCGGCCAGGTTCGGCCCCGAGACGACGGCGAGCCGGTCGGTCCCGACGCCGGTGACGTCGTCGATCACCTCGGTCATCCGCTTCAGCGTGCCCAGCTCGACGCCCTTGGCCAGGCTGGTGACGGTGACGCCGTCCGGGATCAGGTCCCGCCACCGCTCCAGGTTGGCCCGCAGCGACTGCGAGGGCACCGCGAGGATCACCGCGTCGGCCCCGCCGAGGGCCTCGGCGGCGTCGTGGGTGGCCCACAGCTTGTCCGGGAGCGCGACGTCGGACAGGTAGTCCGGGTTGTGCCGGCGGGCGTTGACCGCCTCGGCCACCTCCGGGCGGCGCGCCCAGAGCCGCACCTCGCGGCCGGCGTCGCCGAGGACCTTGGCGAAGGCGGTGCCCCAGCTGCCGGCCCCGAGCACGGCGACCCGCTGGATGGAGTGGACGGGCTCGTTGACCGGGCGCTCGGCGCCGTGTCCGGGCAGCGCGCTCATCGGCCGGCCTCGCTCTCGGGACGGCGGCGGAAGAACTCGGCCGGTGCCTGCTCCGCGCGGACCTCGGCGAGCAGGTCCCGCACCGCGCTCATGATCAGGTCGGTGACCTCGCGCAGGACGGCGGCGTCGAGCGGGCGGCCGCGGTAGGCGCTCAGGTCCACCGGGTCGCCGGCGCGCAGCACGACGTCGGTGCGCGGCAGCGGGCGGAACTTCTTGTTGTAGCCGTCGAGGACCTCGCGGGTCCCCCAGTGCACCATCGGGATGACCGGCACGTCCGAGGCCAGCGCCATCCGCGCGACGCCGGTGCGCGAGCGCATCGGCCAGCCGTCGGGGTCGCGGGTGATCGTGCCCTCCGGGTAGATGATGACGATCTTGCCGTCGGCGAGCGCCTGGGTGCCCGCGGCCAGGCTCTGCTGGGCGTCGGCCGAGTCGCGGAACACCGGGATCTGGCCGGAGCCGCGCAGCACCGCGCCGAGCACCGGCACGTTCCACAGGCTGCTCTTGGCCAGGAACCGTGGCACCCGCCCGGCGCTGTGGACGTAGGTCCCGGTGTGGATCGGGTCGAGGTGGGAGACGTGGTTGCCCACCAGCAGCGCGCCGCCCCGGGCGGGCAGGTGCTCGCGTCCCTCGTACCGCGGCCGGCCGGTGAGCCAGCCGATCGAGTAGAAGAACGGGACGGCGAACCCGACCCAGAAACCACCCTTCTCGCGTGCCACCGGCGGCCTCCTCCCGCCCGCGCCGGGCGCGGGTCGCAGGCGTCGTCGCGGATCGGGATGATCCGGATCTGTTCCGTGGAGTGTCCCCACTGCGGACCCACGCTGTCACGTGGGGTGCCAGACTGTGACCGTGACCCTGCGGGTGGACCTGGTCGTACCGGTGAAGCCGCTCCCGCGCGCGAAGACCCGGCTGCGCGGCGCCGCGGACGGCGGGGTGGGCGAGCAGGCGGCCCACCAGCACCTCGCGCTCGCGCTGGCCCGCGACACGGTGGCCGCGGCGCTGGCGGCGCCGTCGGTCCGCCGGGTGCTGGTGATCTCCTCCGACCCGGCCGTCGCGCTCGAGGTCGGCGTGCTCGGCGCCGACGTCGCGACCGACCCCGGCCGGCGGCTGAACGGGGCGCTGCGCCACGGTGCCGCGCTGCTGCGCGCCCGCGACCCCGGCGCCGCCCTCGGCGCGCTGCAGGCCGACCTGCCCGCGCTGCGCCCCGCCGAGCTGGACGACGCCGTCGCCGCCGCCGCGGCGCTGTTCGACGGCGGGGCGACGCGGGCGTTCCAGCCCGACGCCCCCGGCGACGGCACGACGCTGCTGCTGGCCGCGCCGGGACACGATCTCGACCCGCACTTCGGGCGGGGATCGGCCGCCCGGCACGCGGCGTCCGGCGCGGTCGCGCTGCCCGGCGGGCGGCCCGGCCTGCGCCGCGACGTCGACACCGCCGCGGACCTCGCCGAGGCCGTCGCGCTCGGGGTCGGCGAGTGGACCGCGCGGATCGTCCCCGCCGCCCCGGCCGTTGCGACACCCTGTCCACCACCGGTTCCCCCGCCCGGGGGCCCCGTCGCCCGGCGGTGTGGCGCACGCCGGACGTGACGTCGTGCGCACCGCGCCGTGTCGACGTGGACGCGTTGCACGACGGTAGGAAACAATCGTGGCGTGAGCGACGACTCGACGCCCCAGGACGGCCGCAACGGCTCCGCGCACCCGGGGTCGCGGCCCCGCTCGGGCGCGCGCCGTGCGCCCCGGCCCGCGTCGCGCCGCCTGCACACCGCGAGCCGGGCGGTCGCCGACCAGGCCCCGGCGGCGGAGATCCCCGCCCAGCAGCACTCCACCGCCCGGCCGCCCGCCCCGCCCGCGCTGCCGGCGTCGGCGCCCACGCAGGGCGCCGCGCCGATCGCGCCGCCCGCCGGGGCGACCGCGCCGGCCTCGGCGATGCCCGAGCTGCTGCCCGAGGACCGCTACCTCAACCGGGAGCTGTCCTGGCTCGACTTCAACGCCCGGGTGCTGGCCCTGGCCGAGGACGCCAGCCAGCCGCTGCTGGAGCGCGCCAAGTTCCTGGCGATCTTCGCGTCGAACCTGGACGAGTTCTACATGGTCCGCGTCGCCGGGTTGAAGCGCCGTGACGAGACGGGCCTGTCGGTCCGCAGCGCCGACGGCCTCACCCCGCGCCAGCAGCTGGCCCGCATCACCGAGCGCAGCCGCGCGCTGTCCCGCGCGCACGCCGAGGTGTTCATGGACGAGCTGCTGCCCGAGCTGGACGCGGCCGGCGTCCACCTGCGCAGCTGGGACGACCTGACCGACGCCGAACGGCTGCGCCTGAGCGACTACTTCACCGAGACGGTCTTCCCGGTGCTCACCCCGCTCGCGGTCGACCCGGCGCACCCGTTCCCCTACATCTCCGGGCTGTCGCTCAACCTGGCGGTGACCGTGCGCGACCCCGAGGGCCGCACCGAGCGCTTCGCCCGGGTGAAGGTCCCCAACAACGTGCCGCGGCTGGTGTCGGTGGACCCGCCGGACACCGACACCCGCGCGGGCAACAAGCAGTGCACGTTCCTGCCGATCGAGGACCTGATCTCCGCGCACCTCGGTGACCTGTTCACCGGCATGGAGGTCACCGAGGTCCACCCGTTCCGCGTCACCCGCAACGCCGACCTGGAGGTCGAGGAGGACCGCGACGAGGACCTGCTGCAGGCCCTGGAGCGCGAGCTGGCCCGGCGCCGGTTCGGGCCGCCGGTGCGCCTCGAGGTGCTCGACACGATGTCGGAGCACGTGCTGGAGCTGCTGCTGCGCGAGCTCGACGTCGACCCGAACGACGTCGTCACCGTGCCCGGGCTGCTCGACCTCACCGGGCTGTGGCAGGTGCACGGGGTCAACCGCCCCGACCTGAAGGACGAGCCGTTCCGCCCGGCGACGCACCCGGCCTTCGCCGAGCGGGAGACCCCGCGCAGCGTGTTCGCCACCCTGCGCGAGGGCGACGTGCTCGTGCACCACCCCTACGACTCGTTCTCCACCAGCGTGCAGCGCTTCATCGAGCAGGCCGCCGCGGACCCGAACGTGCTCGCGATCAAGCAGACGCTCTACCGCACCTCCGGCGACTCCCCGATCGTCAACGCGCTGATCGACGCGGCCGAGGCGGGCAAGCAGGTCGTCGCGCTGGTCGAGATCAAGGCGCGGTTCGACGAGCAGGCCAACATCCGCTGGGCGCGCGAGCTGGAGAAGGCGGGCGTGCACGTCGTGTACGGCCTGGTCGGGCTGAAGACGCACTGCAAGACCTGCCTGGTCGTGCGCCAGGAGGGCTCGGAGATCCGCCGCTACTGCCACATCGGCACCGGCAACTACAACCCGAAGACCGCGCGGCTCTACGAGGACGTCGGCGTGCTCACCGCCGACCCGACGATCGGCGCGGACCTCACCGACCTGTTCAACTCCCTCACCGGCTACTCGCGCCAGACGTCCTACCGGAGCCTGCTCGTCGCGCCGTACGGCATCCGCCGCGGGATCGTCCGGCGCATCGACGACGAGATCGAGGCCCACCGGTCCGGCGAGCCCGGGGCGCGGGTCCAGATCAAGGCGAACTCGCTGGTCGACGAGGCCATCATCGACGCCTGCTACCGGGCGTCGCAGGCGGGCGTGCCGGTCGACATCGTGGTGCGCGGCATCTGCGCGATCGTCCCGGGCCGCCCGGGGCTGAGCGAGAACATCACCGTCCGCTCGATCCTCGGACCGTTCCTGGAGCACTCGCGGGTCCTGCACTTCGGCGCCGCCGACGAGTACTGGATCGGCTCGGCGGACATGATGCACCGCAACCTGGACCGCCGGGTCGAGGTCATGCTGCGGGTGGCCGACCCGAAGCTCGCCGACCAGCTCGGGGAGATGTTCGACTCCTGCCTCGACCCGGCCACGCGCTGCTGGACGCTCGGACCGGACGGGACCTGGTCGCCGTCGCCGGCACCGGGCTCGGAGAACATCCGCGTCCGCGACCACCAGGTCGAGATGATGAACTCCCGGCGCGCGATCAGCGAGGACTGAGTGCTCTCCCAGCTGCGTACCGACGGGGCCGAGGCGGACCCGGCCGGGCTCGCCGACGTCGTCGCCGCCGGCACCGTGCCGTGGCGGCGCGCCGCAGGCGGCGGCGTCGAGGTGGCCCTGGTCCACCGCCCCCGCTACGACGACTGGTCCTGGCCCAAGGGCCACCAGGACCCGGGTGAGCCGCTGACGCTCACCGCGCTGCGCGAGACCGCCGAGGAGGCGCACCTGCAGTGCCGACTCGGCGCGCGGCTCGGGCACACCGCCTACGACGTGCCCGGCCGCGGCCACAAGGTCGTCCACTACTGGGCCGCCGAGGTGACCGGCGACCCCGGGTTCACCGCCACCGACGAGACCGACGAGCTGCGCTGGCTGCCACCGGACGGTGCCGCGGCGCTGCTCAGCCGCGCCGGCGACGCGGCCCTGCTCGACCGGCTCGCGGCGGCGGGGCCGCCGTCGTCGACGGTGGTGCTGGTGCGCCACGCCAAGGCGGGCAGCCGCACCGCCTGGGACGGCGACGACGACCTGCGACCGCTGTCGGGCACCGGGTTCACCCAGGCCGACCGGCTCGCGGAGTTCCTGCCCCGCTTCGGGCCGGACCGGCTCGCGACGGCCCCGCCGCTGCGCTGCGGGCAGACCATCGAGCCGTTCGCGCAGAAGAGCGGCCTCGGCGAGCCCGTCGTCGAGGAGCTGCTCGGCGAGCACGGCTACTGGGCCTCCCCCGCCGACGGCCTCGCCCGGCTGCGCGAGCTCGCCGCGCGGCCCGGGGTGACGCTGCTGTGCAGCCAGGGCGGGGTGATCCCGGACGTGCTGGGCCACCTGCTCGCCGCGGCGGGGCACCCGGCCGACACGGTGCCGTCGCACAAGGCGAGCACCTGGGTCCTGGGGTTCGACGGCGACGGCCTGCTGCTCTGGGCCGACTACTACCGCCGCCCGCCCGCCTGACCCGTCGCCGCCCTGATCCGGAGCCGGCCGCGCCGCGACCCGGCTACTTCTTCGCGGTCGCCCTCCGGCGGACCGGTGTGCGCGCCACGGCGCCCTCGGGCGGGATGGTCTTGCGGGTGGCGGTCGTGCGGCCGTTGGTCGCCGGACGGTCGGCGCGGCGCGGCGCGCTCGTCGCGTTGGCGGCGGCGGCCTCGCTGGCCGCGACGCGTTCCTTGAACGCCGCACCCGGCCGGAACGACGGCACCACGGTCTCCCCGACCGGCACCGTCTCCCCCGTGCGCGGGTTGCGGGCGGTCCGCGGCGCCCGTCGTCGCGGCTCGAACACCCCGAACCCGGTGAGGGTGACCGTGCCGCCGCTCCCGACGGTGTCCACGATCACCTCGACCATCGCGTCCACGGCGGCCATGGCGGCACGCCGGTCCCCGAGCCGGGCGGTCAGCGCATCGACGAGCTGAGCCTTGTTCATGGTCACGAAAGGTAAGGCTGCCGCCCTGCCCCGCACCAGATCCGGAGGCGAGTCCAGGTCGCATACCGTCCGGAGGTTCAGGTCCGAACGGGTGATCACCACGACACCTGTCGGGGACTGGTGACCACCCGTCGCCGTTCAGGCCAGAGTGCGTGGCATCCGGGCGGGCCGCGTTCCCTCGAACGCGGTGATGGCGTCGGCGTGGCGCAGGGTGAGGTCGACGTCGTCGAGACCCTCCAGGAGCCGCCACCGGGCGTAGTCGTCGATCTCGAACGACACCGTCAGGTCGCCGGCCTGCACGGTCTTCTCGCGCAGGTCGACGGTCACCTCGGTGCCCGGCTCGTTCTCCAGCTTCTTCCAGATCAGCTCGACGTCGGGCTGCTCGACCTGGGCGGCCACCAGGCCCGCCTTGGCCGAGTTGCCGCGGAAGATGTCGGCGAAGCGCGAGGAGATCACGGCGCGGAAGCCGTAGTCCATGAGCGCCCAGACGGCGTGCTCGCGCGAGGAGCCCGTCCCGAAGTCCGGCCCGGCGACGAGCACCGACCCGCGGTCGTAGGGCTCGTTGTTGAGCACGAACGACGGGTCCTGGCGCCAGGCCGAGAACAGGCCGTCGTCGAAGCCGGTGCGGGTGACCCGCTTCAGGTAGACGGCCGGGATGATCTGGTCGGTGTCCACGTTGGACCAGCGCAGGGGCACGCCGATGCCGGTGTGGGTGGTGAAGGCGTCCATCAGTCCAGGTCCTCCGGCGAGCTCAGGGTGCCGCGCACCGCGGTCGCGGCGGCGACCAGCGGCGACACCAGGTGGGTCCGGCCGCCCTTGCCCTGGCGGCCCTCGAAGTTGCGGTTCGAGGTGGACGCGCAGCGCTCACCGGGGGCGAGCTGGTCGGGGTTCATGCCCAGGCACATCGAGCAGCCGGCCGAGCGCCACTCGGCGCCCGCGTCGAGGAAGACCTTGTCCAGCCCCTCCTCCTCGGCCTGGAAGCGCACCCGCATCGAGCCCGGGACGACGAGCATCCGCACGCCGTCGGCCACCCGGCGCCCGCCGAGGACCTCGGCGACCGCGCGCAGGTCCTCGATCCGGCCGTTGGTGCAGGAGCCGACGAACACCGCGTCGACCCCGACCTCGCGCAGCGGGGTGCCGCCGGTCAGCCCCATGTAGTCCAGGGCCTTCTCGACGGCGGCGCGCTCGCCGTCGTCGGTGATGGCGGCCGGGTCCGGGACGGACTCGCCCAGCGGCAGGCCCTGCCCGGGGTTGGTGCCCCAGGTGACGAACGGGGTGAGCTCGTCGGCGTCGATGTGCACGACGCGGTCGAACTCGGCGCCGTCGTCGGTGCGCAGCGAGCGCCAGTCGGCGACCGCGTCGTCCCAGTCGGCGCCGGCGGGGGCGTGGTCGCGGCCCTTCAGGTAGGCGAAGGTCGTCTCGTCCGGGGCGATCATGCCCGCGCGGGCGCCGGCCTCGATCGACATGTTGCAGATCGTCATCCGGGCCTCCATCGAGAGGTTCTCGACGACGTTGCCCCGGTACTCCAGCACGTGGCCCTGCCCGCCACCGGTGCCGATCCGCGCGATGACGGCGAGGATGACGTCCTTGGAGGTGACGCCCGGGCGCAGCGTGCCGTCGGCGCTGGTCACCTCGATCGCCATCGTCCGGAACGGCTTGAGCGGCAGCGTCTGGGTGGCGAGCACGTGCTCGACCTCGGAGGTGCCGATGCCGAACGCCATCGCGCCGAACGCGCCGTGGGTGGAGGTGTGGGAGTCCCCGCAGACGACGGTCGTGCCCGGCTGGGTCAGCCCCAGCTGCGGGCCCACGACGTGCACGATCCCCTGCTCGGGGTCGTTCATCGGGTGCAGGCGGACACCGAACTCCTCGCAGTTGCGGCGCAGCGTCTCGACCTGGGTGCGGGAGACCTCGTCCGCGATCGGCGCGAGCACGTCGAGGGTCGGGACGTTGTGGTCCTCGGTGGCGATGGTGAGATCGGGGCGGCGCACCGGGCGGCCGGCGAGCCGGAGCCCGTCGAACGCCTGCGGGCTCGTGACCTCGTGCACCAGGTGCAGGTCGATGTAGAGCAGGTCCGGCTCGTCGCCCTCGCCCTTGCGGACGAGGTGACGGTCCCAGACCTTCTCGGCCAGCGTGCGGGGACCTGTCGGCTCGGTCACTCCGCCTCCCAACGTGGTGGACTTCCCAGAATGTGGAAAGCTAGTATCGGAACGTGGGACAGTCTAGCGGGATCGGCGTGCTCGACAAGGCGGTGGGGGTTCTCCGCGCGACGGCGGAGGGTCCGTGCGGGCTGGCCGAGCTGTGCGAGCGCACCGGCCTGCCCCGGGCGACGGCGCACCGGCTCGCGGTCGGGCTCGAGGCGCACGGGATGCTGCTGCGCACCCCCGACGGCCGGTGGCACCCCGGCCCCACCCTCGGCCAGCTCGCCGGCGGGCGGCCGGACCCGCTGCTCGACGCGGCCGCCGCCGTCCTGCCGCGGCTGCGCGACATCACCGGCGAGAGCGTGCAGCTCTACCGCCGCGACGGCATCCACCGCATCTGCATCGCCCACGCCGAGCCGCCCTCCGGGCTGCGCGACACGGTCCCGGTCGGCTCCCGGCTCCCGATGACCGCCGGGTCCGGCGCCAAGGTGCTCGCCGCGTGGTGCGACCCGACCACCCAGCGTCACATCCTCGCCGACGCGACGTTCTCCGAGCGCGTGCTGGTCGACGTCCGCCGCCGCGGCTGGGCCCAGAGCGTCGCCGAGCGCGAGGCCGGGGTCGCGTCGGTGTCGGCACCGGTGCGCGACGCGGCGGGCCAGGTCGTCGCCGCCGTCTCGGTGTCCGGGCCGGTCGACCGGATCGGGCGGCGGCCCGGCGTGCGGTGGGCGGCGGACCTGCTCGCCGCGGCCGACGCGCTGCAGCACCGACTCGCCTGAGGTCCCCGCCGCGGGCTCCACTACCGTGTGGTGGTCCGGCACCGGGCCGGGCCCCTTCGGGAGTGGTCTGCATACCGGGGAGACGATGGGTTACCTGCTGGGCATCGACGTCGGGACGACCAGGACGGCCGCCGCAGTCATCCGCTCCGGCACCACCGAGATGGTCACTCTCGGTGATCATTCGGTCGACATCCCGTCCGTGGTGTACGCGGCGCCCGACGGCGGCCTGCTGTTCGGCGAGGCCGCCGAACGCCGCGCGCTGACCGAGCCCGACCGCGTCGCCCGGGAGTTCAAGCGCCGCATCGGCGACCCGACGCCGATCCCGCTGGGCGAGCAGGCGTTCGCCCCCGAGCAGCTGTCCGCGCTGCTCGCCGAGCACGTCGTCGACATCGTCGCCCGCACCGAGGGCGGCGTCCCGGACCGCGTCGCGGTGACCCACCCCGCCTCGTGGGGCAGCCACAAGTGCGACCTGTTCGCCGCCGCGCTGGCCGAACGCGGCCTGACGGTCACCTTCCTCACCGAGCCGCAGGCCGCCGCCCTGCACTACGCGACGAACGAGCGCGTCGAGCCGGGCGCGACGGTCGCCGTCTACGACCTGGGCGGCGGCACGTTCGACGCCGCCGTCGTCCGCAAGGAGAGCGCCGGGTTCACGCTGCTCGGGCGCCCCGAGGGCGTCGAGCAGCTCGGGGGCGCCGACTTCGACCAGGCCGTCGTCGACCACGTCCGCGACGCCGTCCCGCAGGCCTTCGAGGGCCTCGACGAGTCCGACCCGAACGTCCTGTCCGCGATGGCCCGGCTGCGCCGCGACTGCCGCGAGGCCAAGGAGGGGCTCTCCGCCGACACCGAGGTGTCGATCCCGGTGTGGCTCGGCGAGGTCCGTACGACGGTGCGGCTGCACCGCAGCGACTTCGAGGAGCGCATCCGCCCGCGGGTCGAGGAGTCGGTCGAGGCCCTGACGCGGGCCATCGCCTCGGCCGGGCTGGCCGCGTCCGGGCCGTCGGTCGTGCTGCTCGTCGGCGGGTCCTCGCGGGTGCCGCTGGTCGCCGAGCTGGTGTCCTCCGGCCTGGGCCGGCCCGTGCAGGTCGACGCCGACCCGAAGAACGCCATCGCCAAGGGTGCCGTCGCCGCGCTCGGCCCGGACGCCGTCGGCGGCTCCGGTCCGCTCGCCCCGGTGTCGGCGAGCGGCGGGATCGCCCTCGCGCCGGACCCGGGCCCGCTGCCGTGGGAGACGCCCGACCCGGTCACCGACCGGATGCCGACCGGCGACACCCGCACGGCCTACCTCGACGCCGACCGCACCGCCTACCTCGACGGCGCCCGTGCCGACCCGCCCACCGACCGGTTCCCGGCCGTGCCCGCGATGCCGATGGGGCACGAGGGCACCGCCGTGCACGGCTACGGCGGCTACGACTCCTACGACGACGCCACCACGCTGGCCCCCGGCGGCGGCACCGCACCGGCACGCCGCTCCCCCGCGCTGCTCATCGGCGCCGGCGGGGTCGTCGCGGCGCTGGCCGTGCTGGGGACGGTGTTCTTCTGGCCGCAGGACCGGACGATCAGCAACGCGACCCCCGAGCTGCCCGCGATGCCGACGACGACCGCGGCCCCGCCGCCGACCACCGTCGTCGACGACCCGGTCCAGGCTCCGCGGACGACCCGGGAGCGCCCCGACCCGGTCCCGACGACGACGGACGCCCCGGCCCCGATCCCGCCGCCCGTGGTGACGACCCCGTCGGACCCGCCGGACCCGTCGACCGATCCGTCGACGCCGCCGTCCTCCCCGTCGTCGCCTCCCTCGTCGCCGCCGTCGTCGCCGAACGAGAACCCGCCGCCGCCCTGATCCCGGGACCGCCTGGAGATCATCGGTCGGGGAGCGTGGAGCCCGCCTGACGCGCGCCCCGCTCCCCGACCGATGATCACGCCGGCGCGCGACCGGCCCCGGACACGACGAAGGCCCCACTCCGTGTGGAGCGGGGCCTTCGTGAGTAGTCCCGACGGGATTTGAACCCGCGCTACCGCCTTGAGAGGGCGGCGTCCTAGGCCGCTAGACGACGGGACCAGGACATCGGCTCGATCTCGTGATCGGACTCCGCGAGGGGGTCCGTGGTAGTCCCGACGGGATTTGAACCCGCGCTACCGCCTTGAGAGGGCGGCGTCCTAGGCCGCTAGACGACGGGACCTGGACGAGACCGTGCCGATTGTCAGAAATCAGATCTCGAAGGAGATCGCGATTTCCGCTGGGGTACCAGGACTCGAACCTAGACTAACTGAACCAGAATCAGTCGTGCTGCCAATTACACCATACCCCATCGAAAAGCGGGCCCCGTTCCGGAGCGAGGCCCGCTCTCCGTTGATGTACGTACTCTAACCCATGCCCTGGGAGCGCCTGACACCGGCCCCCAGCCGGGCGAGCGACCGCTCGCGGCCCAGGAGCTCCATGCTCTCGTACAGCGGCGGGGACACCGTGCGGCCGCTGATGGCCACCCGGACCGGGGCGAACGCCTTCCGCGGCTTGAGCTCCAGCCCGTCGACGAGCGAGGTCTTCAGCGACTCCTCGATCGCGGCCGCCGACCATTCCGGCAGGTCCGTGAGCCCGGCCACGGCCGCCTCGAGCACCGGGGCCGCGTCGGCACCGAGGTTCTTCGCGGCGGCGTCGGGGTCGGGGGCGAAGGTGTCCTCGTCGCGGAACAGGAACGCCAGCATCCGGGCCGCGTCGGACAGCACCTGGCTGCGCTCCTGCACCAGCGGCGCGGCGGCGGCGAGCACGGCGCGGTCGGGGTCGGTGACGCCCTCGGCCGCGAGGTGGGGCAGGAGGCGCTCGGCGAAGTCCCCGGGCTCCAGCATCCGCAGGTGCGCGGCGTTGATGGCCTCGGCCTTCTTCAGGTCGAAGCGGGCGGCGTTGCCGGAGACGCGGGAGACGTCGAAGGCGGCCACCATCTCGTCGAGGGAGAAGACGTCGCGGTCCTCGGCGATCGACCACCCGAGCAGCGCCAGGTAGTTGAGCAGCCCCTCGGGCACGAAGCCGCGGTCGCGGTAGTGGAACAGGTTCGACTGCGGGTCGCGCTTGGAGAGCTTGCGGTTGCCCTCGCCGGTGACCAGCGGGAGGTGGCCGTAGACGAAGGGGCCGTTGCCGATGCCGACCCGCTGCAGGGCCTCGAGCAGCGCGATCTGGCGCGGGGTGGAGGCGAGCAGGTCCTCGCCGCGCAGGACGTGCGTGATCTCCATCAGCGCGTCGTCGACCGGGTTGGTCAGCGGGTAGAGCGGCGTGCCGTCACCGCGGGCGAGCACGAAGTCCGGCACCTGGCCGGCCCGGAACGTGATCTCGCCCCGGACCAGGTCGGTGAAGGTGATGTCGTGGTCGGGCATCCGCAGCCGGTAGACCGGGGCGCGGCCCTCGGCGCGGAACGCGGCCCGCTGCTCGTCGGTGAGGTCGCGGTCGGCGTTGTCGTAGCCGAGCTTGGGGTCGCGCCCGGCGGCCCGGTGGCGGGCCTCGATCTCCTCGGCGGAGGAGAAGGACTCGTAGACCTCGCCGCCCTCGACGAGCCGGCGCAGGGCGTCGGCGTAGATCCCGCCGCGCTCGCTCTGCCGGTACGGGCCGTGCGGGCCGCCCTTCTCGACGCCCTCGTCCCAGTCCAGGCCCAGCCAGCCCAGCGCGTCGAGCAGTGCGCGGTAGGACTCGTCGGAGTCGCGGGAGGCGTCGGTGTCCTCGATCCGGAACACCATCGCCCCGCCGTGGTGACGGGCGTGGGCCCAGTTGAACAGGGCGGTGCGGATGAGGCCGACGTGCGGGGTACCGGTCGGGGACGGCGAGAACCGCACCCGGACCTGGGCTGGAGTACTCATGGTGGGCCCAGCCTAGCCAGCCCGCGCCGACCCTCCGGAGGGGTAGTGCACGACAGGCTCACGTGGGCCAGGGTGGAGGGTGCCGCGGCGCAGCGAGGCGCCGCTCGACGATGCATCGGGAGGGAACACCCGTGTTCCAGCTGACCGCCCTGTACAACCACCCCGAGGACGCCGCCGCGTTCGACAAGCACTACGACGAGGTGCACGCACCGCTGGCGAAGAAGATCCCCGGGCTGCAGCGCTTCACCGTCTCGCGCCCGGCCGCGGGTCCCGACGGCGCGCAGCCGCCGTACCACCTCGTCGCCGTCCTGGAGTTCCCGGACGCGTCGGCGTTCCAGGCCGGCATGGGCGGCGCCGAGGGGCAGGCCGCCGTCGCCGACCTCGACAACTTCGCCGGGGCCGGGGTCACCCTGCTGACCGGGCCGACGAACCAGGTCTGACCCCCGTACGACGAGGGGCGGCCACCGGGTCCGGTGGCCGCCCCTTCGTCGTGTCCGGGTCAGTTCGTCGCGACCTCGCGGCTGGACACCAGAGCGGCCAACCGGTCACCGATCGAGGATGTGTTGCCGGTCGCCGCGTGGTCGCGGGTGGCCAGGTCGAACGCGACCGCGGCCTCGATCCGGCGGGCCGAGTCGGACTGGCCCATGTGGTCGAGCAGCAGCGCGACCGACAGGATCGCCGCCGTCGGGTCGGCGATGCCCTGCCCGGCGATGTCCGGCGCGGAGCCGTGCACCGGCTCGAACATCGACGGGTTGGTCCGGCTGGCGTCGATGTTGCCGCTGGCCGCGAGGCCGATGCCGCCGGTGACCGCGGCCGCCAGGTCGGTGAGGATGTCGCCGAACAGGTTGTCGGTGACGATCACGTCGTACCGGCCCGGGTCGGTGACCAGGTGGATCGTGGTCGAGTCGACGTGCTGGTAGGCCACCGACACCTCGGGGTACTCCAGCGACACCTCCTCCACGATCCGCGACCACAGCGCACCGGCGAAGGTCAGCACGTTGGTCTTGTGGACCAGCGTCAGGTGCTTCTTCGGGCGCCGCTGGGCGCGCGCGAACGCGTCCCGGACGACCCGCTCGATGCCGAACGCGGTGTTCTGGCTGACCTCGGTCGCGATCTCGTGCGGGGTGTCCTTGCGGAGCAGGCCGCCGGTGCCCACGTACGGGCCCTCGGTGCCCTCGCGCACGACCACCAGGTCGATCTCCGGGTTGCCGGCCAGCGGGCCGCGCACCCCCGGGTAGAGCCGCGCCGGGCGCAGGTTCACGTGGTGGTCGAGCTCGAACCGCAGACGCAGCAGCAGGCCCCGCTCGAGGATGCCGCTGGGCACCGACGGGTCGCCGACCGCGCCCAGCAGGATCGCGTCGTGCTGCTTGATCTCGGTCAGCACGGTCTCCGGGAGCAGCTCGCCGGTGGAGTGCCACCGGGCGGCGCCGAGGTCGTACTCGGTCGTCTCCACGTCGCGGGCGACCTCACCGAGGACCTTCAGTGCCTCGTTGATCACTTCCGGGCCGATGCCGTCACCGGGGATGACCGCAAGGCGCATGACCTCGTCCTCTCGTCGTACTGCTGGGCGCACGCTACCGCCTGCCGACGCAGGGTCATCGTTCGGCCACCCGGTGGGGTGGTCACGTCCGGGTGAGCCGTGCGCCCCGCGCGGTCGGAGTACCCGCGACACACGGCCGTTCCGGGGATCCGGGTCCGTCCCGCGGGGTGGGACGGGCGGCGCCGCCGTCACCCGTCCGGGGGGTCCGCGCGGAAGAAGCACGGCCGCCCGGGCGTTGAGCGGGCGTGCCCACGCCTGACCGGCCGCTGCGCCGTCTCGGTTTCCTCACCATCGGCTCCTTCGAGGGCGACGACCCGCGGCCCGGCCACGAGACGACGCTGGAGATGATCGCGCTCGGCGAGCGGCTGGGCTACGACAGCGCCTTCGTCCGGCACCGGCACCTGCAGTTCGGGATCTCCTCCCCGGTCGCGGTGCTGGCGGCGGCGACGCAGCGGACGTCGCGGATCGAGCTGGGGACGGCCGTCGTCCCGCTCGGCTGGGAGAACCCGCTGCGCCTGGCCGAGGACCTCGCGACCGTCGACGTCCTGTCCGGCGGCCGGCCGAACCCCGGCGTCTCGGTGGGCCCCCCGATGCGGTGGGACGACGTGCGCGCCGCCCTCTACCCCGACACCGCCGAGGTCGAGGACTTCGGTCGCGAGCGGGTGGCGCGGCTGCTGCGGTTCGTCCGCGGGGAGCCGGCGAGCGCGTTCTCCGGGACCGTCGGGATCGAGACGTTCTCCGACCGGGTGCAGCCGCACTCCCCCGGTCTGGCGGGCCGCATGTGGTACGGCGCGGGCAGCGAGTCCTCCGCCGTCTGGGCCGGTGGGCAGGGGCTGAACCTGCTGACCAGCAACGTGGTGCGCGCCCCCTCCGGCGGGGAGGGCTCCGGCGCGGCGGGGACCGGCTTCGCCGAGATCCAGGCCCGCCAGATCCGCGCGTACCGGGCGGCGCACCCGGCCGGACGGGTGTCGCAGGGCCTCGTCGTCGTCCCCACCGACTCCGCGACGCGCGCCCAGCGCGAGCGCTACGCCGCCTACGCCCGCGGGCGCGACGCGCGGGTCGGCGTCCCGCAGGGCCCGGCCGGGCTGCTGTTCGCCCGCGACCTCGTCGGCACCTCCGCCGAGATCGCCGAGCGGCTGTGGTCCGACGCCGGTTTCCGCGAGGTCGACGAGGCGGTGTTCGCGCTGCCCTTCGGCTTCCCGCACGAGGACTACCTGCAGATCGTCACCGACATCGCCGGCGCGCTCGGCCCGGCGCTGGGCTGGGCGCCACGCGGCTGAGCCCGCCGGGCGGTCAGTGCCCGCCGCCGGGCAGCGCGCGGCGCGCCCGCAGCCGCGCCGGCACCTCGAACAGCGCGACGAGCGCGGCGAGCACCACGAGCATGCCCGGGCCGACCGTCATCGTCGCCGACGGCGGGCCGGTCACGATGGCCATGACCGACACGACGTAGGGGACGCCGATCGACAGGCCGGTGACGAAGCCGATGCCCAGCAGCACCAGACACGCCACACCGACCGCCGTCACGGCCAGGGCCACGGCGCGCACCCAGCTCATCACCGACCTCCTCCGCGGGCGAGCAGACACGATCCCACGCCGCGACGCGCCCCGCATCCGCCCGCGGGAGGAGGTCGCGCTCAGTCGTCGAAGGAGATGAGGCGGATCGTGCGCGCGCCGACCGACGCGCCGATCGGCTCCAGCACGGCCGGGTCGATCTGGCGGTCCACCCGCAGCAGCATGATGGCGTCGGTGCCGTCGGTGGTCTGCGAGATCTGCGCGGCCTCGATGTTCACCGCGGCCTCGCCGAGCAGCGACCCGACCCGGCCCATCACGCCCGGGCGGTCGGCGTACTCCAGCAGCACGACCTCGCCCTCGGCACGCAGGTCGAAGTGCCGCCCGTTGATCTCGACGAGCTTCTGCACCTCGGCCCGGCCGGTCAGGGTGCCGGACACGGTGACCTTCTCGCCGTCGGGCATCGCCCCGCGCAGCTGCACGACGCTGCGGTGGTTCGCGCTCTCCGGCGAGGTCGTGATCTCGACGCCGACACCGCGCTCCTCGGCGAGCTGCGGCACGTTGACGAAGGTGACCTGGTCCTCGACGACGTGGGTGAACACCCCGCGCAGCGCGGCGAGGCCGAGCACCTGGACGTCCTCGTTCGCGAGCTCGCCCGCGACGTCGACGGTGACCGAGGTCGGGGTGCGCCCGGCGACGGCGTGCAGGGTGGTGCCGAGCTTCTGCACCAGCGTCAGCCAGGGGCGCACCTCCTCGCCGACGGCGCCGTGGATCTGCACGTTGACGGCGTCGGGCACGAACTCCCCGGCCAGCGCCAGCTGCACCGAGCGGGCGACGTCGGTGCCCGCGCGGTCCTGCGCCTCGGCGGTGGAGGCGCCCAGGTGCGGGGTGACGACGACGTTCTCCAGCTCGAACAGCGGGCCGGCGGTGGTGGGCTCGGTGACGTAGACGTCGATGCCGGCGCCCCCGACGTGCCCGGAGCGGACGGCCTCGGCCAGTGCGTCCTCGTCGACCAGACCGCCGCGCGCGGCGTTGACCACGAGCACGCCCGGCTTCGTCAGTGCCAGCTGGTCCTTGCCGATGAGCCCGAGGGTCTCCGGGGTCTTCGGCAGGTGCACGGTGATCATGTCGGCGGTGCGCAGCAGGTCGTCGAGGCCCATCAGCTCGATGCCGAGCTGCGCGGCGCGCGACGGCGCGATGTAGGGGTCGTAGGCGACCAGCGTCATCCCGAACGCGGCCAGGCGCTGCGCGACGAGCTGGCCGATCTTGCCGAGCCCGACGATCCCGGCGGTCTTGCCGTTGAGCTCCACGCCGCCGTAGGACGAGCGCTTCCACTCCCCCGCGCGCAGGCTCGCGTCGGCGGCCGGGATGTGGCGCGCCGTGGCCAGCAGCAGCGCGACCGCGTGCTCGGCGGCGGAGACGATGTTCGAGGTCGGGGCGTTGACGACCATGACCCCGCGGGCGGTGGCCGCCGCGACGTCGACGTTGTCCAGGCCGACCCCGGCGCGCGCGACGACCTTGAGCCGGACGGCCGCGGCGAGCGCCTCGGCGTCGACGGTGGTGGCCGACCGGACCAGCAGCGCGTCGGCGTCGGCGAGCGCCGCCAGGAGCGCGGGGCGGTCGGTGCCGTCGACGTGGCGGATCTCGACGCCGTCGCCGAGCAGGTCGACCGCGGAGGGCGCGAGCTTCTCCGCGAGCAGGACGACGGGACGGTGGTCGGTGGCTGCGGTGCTCACGGTGTGCGAGTGCTCCCCGGGTCGGTGCGCGAACGCCGACCATCCTAGGACCGCGGGCGCCCGCACGGGCCCGCACGCGCGTCGCGCGTCGGTGCGCGGTACCCCGCACCGGGCCCGGACGCGCGGAACCCCCGCCCGATGGTGACGGGCGGGGGTTCCACGATGCCTGCTCCGGGTGGGTGCGCCCGGCGGCCAGGCAGGCACGGACCGACTGGGTCCGTGGGCCCTCAGTGTGCCGGACGGCGCCGGCGGTGGATCATGCGGAGGTCACTTGGCCTTCTCGCCGACCCAGCTCATCAGGCCGCGCAGCTTCTCGCCGACGACCTCGATGGGGTGCTCGGAACCCTGCTGCTGCAGCTTGGTGTAGTTCGCGCGGCCGGCCTCGTCCTCGGCGACCCACTCGCGGGCGAAGGTGCCGTCCTGGATCTCGCCGAGGATCTTCTGCATCTCGGTCTTCACCGCCGGCGTGATGACGCGCGGCCCGCGGGTCAGGTCGCCGTACTCGGCGGTGTCGGAGATGGAGAAGCGCTCGTTGGCGATGCCGCCCTCGTACATGAGGTCGACGATCAGCTTGAGCTCGTGCAGGCACTCGAAGTAGGCGATCTCCGGGGCGTAGCCCGCCTCGGTCAGCACCTCGAAGCCGGTCTGGACGAGCGCGGCGGCACCGCCGCAGAGCACGGCCTGCTCACCGAACAGGTCGGTCTCGGTCTCCTCCTTGAAGGTGGTCTCGATGACGCCCGCGCGGGCGCCGCCGATCCCGGCCGCGTAGGAGAGCGCGAGCGCCTTGGCGTTGCCCGAGGCGTCCTGCTCGACGGCGATCAGGGCGGGGACGCCCTTGCCGTCGACGAACTGGCGGCGGACCAGGTGGCCCGGGCCCTTCGGCGCGACCATGGCCACGTCCACGTTCGCCGGGGGCTTGATCAGCTCGTAGCGGATGTTGAAGCCGTGGCCGAAGAACAGCGCGTCGCCGTCCTTGAGGTTGGGCTCGATGTCCTGGGAGTAGATGAAGCGCTGCTTGGTGTCCGGCGCCAGGACCATGATCACGTCGGCCCAGGCCGAGACCTCGGCCGGCGTGCCGACCTCGAGGCCCTCGTCGGCGGCCTTCTGCCGGGACTTCGACCCCTCGGGCAGACCGATCTTCACCTCGACCCCGGAGTCGCGCAGCGACAGCGAGTGCGCGTGCCCCTGGGAGCCGTAGCCGATCACGGCGACCTTGCGGCCCTGGATGATCGACAGGTCGGCGTCGGCGTCGTAGTAGATGTTGACACTCATGGCTCTGGGACGGTTCCTCTCAGGGGGTGTGTAGCTGAACTGCGCGGTCTGTCTAACGGACGGCCGCGGCGGTGATGGACCGGGGCCCGCGGCCGACGGCCACCATCCCGGACTTCACCATCTCGCGGATCCCGTAGGGCTCCAGCATCCGCAGGAGCGCGTTGAGCTTGTCGGCCGAACCGGTGGCCTCGACCGTGACGGCCTCCGGGGAGACGTCGACGACCTTGGCGCGGAACAGCTGCACGGTCTCGACGACCTGGCTGCGCACCGTCGCGTCGGCCCGCACCTTGACCAGGAGCAGCTCGCGCTGCACCGAGGCGTCCGGCTCCAGCTCGACGATCTTGATGACGTGCACCAGCTTGTTGAGCTGCTTGGTGACCTGCTCCATCGGGAGCTCGTCCACCTCGACGACGATCGTCATGCGCGACACGTCGGGGTGCTCGGTCGGGCCGACCGCGAGCGAGTTGATGTTGAACCCGCGCCGCGAGAACAGCCCGGAGACCCGGGCCAGGACACCCGGCTTGTCCTCGACCAGGACGGAGAGGGTGTGGAGCTCGCTCACTTCTCGCCCTCCAGGGCCTGCTCGGTCACGCCGGAGACCTCGTCGACCGACGCCGCCAGCTCGTCGTTGTCGAACTCCGGCCGGATGTCGCGCGAGACCTTGATCTCGTCGTTGCTGGTGCCCGCGGCGACCATCGGCCACACCTGGGCGTCGGCGCCCACGACGAACTCGACCACGACCGGCCGGTCGTTGATCTCCATCGCCTGGTGGATGATGCGGTCGACGTCCTCCTTCGACTCGACCCGCAGGCCCACGCAGCCCATGGCCTCGGCCAGCATCGGGAAGTCCGGGATGCGCAGCTTGTGGGTCTTGAGGTCGGTGTTGGAGTACCGCTCGCCGTAGAACAGGTTCTGCCACTGCCGGACCATGCCGAGGTTGCCGTTGTTGATGACGGCGACCTTGATCGGTATGCCCTCGATGGCGCAGGTGGCGAGTTCCTGGTTGGTCATCTGGAAGCAGCCGTCGCCGTCGATGCACCAGACGACGGTGTCCGGCTCGCCGACCTTGGCGCCCATCGCGGCCGGGACCGCGTAGCCCATGGTCCCGAGCCCGCCGGAGTTCAGCCAGGTCCGCGGCTTCTCGTAGCGGACGAACTGCGCGGCCCACATCTGGTGCTGGCCGACGCCCGCGGCGTAGATCGCGTCCGGGCCGGCGATGGCGCCGATCCGCTCGATGACGTACTCCGGCGACAGCGCGCCGTCGGCCGGCTCGTCGTAGCCGAGCGGGTAGCGCTCGCGCAGCCCGCCGACCTGCTTCCACCAGGCCGTCAGGTCCGGCTCGCCGTGCTCCTCGCGGTCGGCGCGCACCGCCTCGACGAGGTCGGTGAGCACCTCCTTGCAGTCGCCGACGATCGGCACGTCGGCGCGGCGGTTCTTGGAGATCTCGGCCGGGTCGATGTCGGCGTGGACGACCTTCGCGTGCGGCGCGAAGCTCTCCAGCTTCCCGGTGACCCGGTCGTCGAACCGGGAGCCGAGCGCGACGAGCAGGTCGGCCCGCTGCATCGCCGCGACGGCGGCGACGGTCCCGTGCATGCCGGGCATGCCCAGGTGCAGCGGGTGGCTGTCCGGGAACACACCGCGCGCCATCAGGGTGGTGACGACGGGCGCGCCGGTCAGCTCGGCCAGCTCCTTGAGCTCCGCGGCGGCCTCGGCCTTGAGGACGCCGCCGCCGACGTAGAGCACCGGCTTGGACGACTCGCGGATGAGCCGGGCGGCCTCGCGGATCTGCTTGCCGTGCGGCCGGGTCGTCGGCCGGTAGCCGGGCAGCTGCAGCTCCGGGGGCCAGGAGAACGTGGTCTGCTCCTGCAGCACGTCCTTCGGGATGTCCACCAGGACCGGGCCGGGCCGGCCGGTGGCCGCCAGGTGGAAGGCCTCGGCGATCGCGCGCGGGATCTCCGTCGCGTCGGTCACCAGCATGTTGTGCTTGGTCACCGGCATGGTGATGCCGGTGATGTCGGCCTCCTGGAAGGCGTCGGTGCCGATCAGCGGGCGGGTCTGCTGACCCGTGATCGCGACCATCGGCACCGAGTCCATGTGGGCGTCGGCGATCGGGGTGACCAGGTTGGTCGCCCCGGGGCCCGACGTCGCCATGCAGACCCCGACCTTGCCGGTGGCCTGCGCGTAGCCGGTCGCGGCGTGCCCGGCGCCCTGCTCGTGACGGACGAGGATGTGGCGCACCTTCGTCGAGTCCAGCAGGGGGTCGTAGGCGGGCAGGATGGTGCCGCCGGGGAGCCCGAAGACGACCTCGCAGCCGATCTCCTCGAGCGAGCGCACCAGGGACTGGGCGCCGGTCATGGGCTCGTCCACGATGCGCGGGCCGGGCACGGTGGTCTCACCGGCCGCCGGGGCCGCGCTGCGGGACGCGCCGGCGGCCGCGGACCGGCCGGGGGGCGGGCCCGGCTTCGGGCCGGGCGAACCGGACTTGGAGGGGGCGGTGGTCATCTGGGTCTGCCTCGCTGGAGATCGTGTCGATCAGATGCCGGACATGGAACTGGACATGAAAAAACCCCCGCCGCCCGGTCTCCGGGCGCTGCGAGGGTGAGCGCGTCGTCGTTCGAGTACGTCGAACTCAGGCGACGACGCGCCCAAGAAGTACGAGAATTCGAACGGCGAACATGGGTCCGACGCTAGCACGCGTCCCACGCCGGGAGTCAAACGACCCCACCCGTCCGGGCCGTCGCGCGGGCATCCGGATTTGTCACACTGGGTCCGTGAGCAGCACCGACGATCGTGAGCCCGCCGACCCGGCCCGGACGGCCGCCCCGCCCGCGACGGCGGGGCCGTCCCACCAGGTGGACAGCGAGCTGGCGTGGACGCCGCGGGTCCGCGACGAGGGCCGCAAGGTCCGCGAGGGCTCGCGCGCGCTGGTGTTCAAGCCGAGCCGCCTGACCATCTTCGCGATCCTGGTCGCCGTGGTCGGTGCCACACCGCTGGTGTTCAGCGTGCCGTGGTTCTGGCTCGTGCTGGTGCTCCCGGCGGCGGCGATCGCCTGGATCCTGCGGGTGCGCACGACCGTGGACCCGCAGCGGCTGACCGTGCGGGGTGCGACCGGTTCCCGCTCCGTGGACTGGGACGCCGTGCGCGGCCTGCGCATCGGGAAGCGCTCGCAGGTCCGCGCGGTGCTCGACGGCGACGAGGAGCTGGCGCTGCCCGCCGTCCACGTCCGGGACCTGCCCGCGCTGTCGGTGGCCAGCGGCGGGCGGTTCACCGACCCGGCCGCGCTGACCGACCCGGCGGACCCGGCCGATCCCGCCGCGACGGCCTGACCGGTCCGGCCGAGCGGGACCGCGCGTGCCCGCGGGGCGTACGGTTGTCCGCGACCGGTGCGACCGCCGGCGGGACGCCGACCCGGCCCGCCGCCGTCGCACCGCACCGGGCGGCTCGCGCCCACCACCTCCGCGACGCGCCCACCCGGTCCCTTCACGACCCATCACGGAAGACCCGGCTGGAGACGACCACATGCCCGCCCTGCGTTCCCGCGTCACCACCCACGGCCGCAACGCCGCCGGAGCGCGCTCGCTCTGGCGCGCGACCGGCATGGGCGACGACGACTTCGGCAAGCCGATCGTCGCGATCGCCAACTCCTACACCCAGTTCGTGCCCGGCCACGTGCACCTCAAGGACATGGGTGACCTCGTCGCGGGCGCGATCAAGGAGGCGGGCGGGGTCGCCAAGGAGTTCAACACGATCGCCGTCGACGACGGCATCGCGATGGGCCACGGCGGGATGCTCTACTCGCTGCCCAGCCGCGAGATCATCGCCGACGCGGTGGAGTACATGGTCAACGGCCACGCGGCCGACGCCCTGGTGTGCATCTCCAACTGCGACAAGATCACGCCGGGCATGCTGAACGCCGCGATGCGGCTGAACATCCCGACCGTGTTCGTCTCCGGCGGGCCCATGGAGGCCGGCAAGGCGGTCGTCGTCGGCGGGGTCGCGCAGGCACCCACCGACCTGATCACCGCGATCTCGGCGTCGGCGTCGTCCGAGGTGGACGACGCGGGCCTCGCCGAGGTCGAGCGTTCGGCCTGCCCGACCTGCGGGTCCTGCTCCGGGATGTTCACCGCGAACTCGATGAACTGCCTCACCGAGGCGCTCGGGCTGTCCCTGCCGGGCAACGGCTCCACCCTGGCCACGCACGCCGCGCGCCGCGAGCTGTTCCTGAACGCCGGGCGGACCGTGATGGACCTGGCGACCCGCTGGTACTCGGACGACGACGCGTCGGTCCTGCCCCGCAACATCGCCACCCGCGAGGCCTTCGAGAACGCGATGGCGCTCGACGTCGCGATGGGCGGCTCGACCAACACCGTGCTGCACATCCTGGCCGCCGCGCAGGAGGGCGAGGTCGACTTCGACCTCGCCGCCATCGACGCGATCTCGCGCCGGGTGCCCTGCCTGAGCAAGGTCGCGCCGAACTCGGACTACCACATGGAGGACGTCCACCGGGCCGGTGGCATCCCCGCCCTGCTGGGCGAGCTGTGGCGGGCCGGGCTGCTGAACGAGGGCGTGCACACGGTGCACTCGCCGTCGCTGGAGCAGTGGCTCACCGAGTGGGACGTCCGCTCGTCGGCGCCGTCGCAGACCGCGGTCGAGCTGTACCACGCCGCACCCGGCGGGGTCCGGACCACGCAGGCGTTCTCGACGGAGAACCGCTGGTCGAGCCTCGACACCGACGCCGCGGGCGGCTGCATCCGCGACCACGCGCACGCCTACTCCGCCGACGGCGGGCTCGCCGTGCTGCGCGGCAACCTCTCCGTCGACGGCGCCGTCATCAAGACCGCCGGCATCCCGGAGGACATCTGGGAGTTCGAGGGCCCGGCCGTGGTCCTGGAGAGCCAGGAGGACGCGGTCTCGGCGATCCTCAAGAAGGAGATCACGCCCGGCGACGTGCTGGTCATCCGCTACGAGGGCCCGTCCGGCGGGCCGGGGATGCAGGAGATGCTGCACCCGACCGCGTTCCTCAAGGGCGCCGGGCTCGGCAAGGTGTGCGCGCTCATCACCGACGGCCGGTTCTCCGGCGGGTCGAGCGGCATCTCGGTCGGGCACGTCTCCCCCGAGGCCGCCGCCGGCGGCACGATCGGTCTGGTCGAGAACGGCGACCGGGTCCGGCTCGACGTCCGTGCCCGCTCGCTGGAGCTGCTGGTCGACGACGCCGTGCTGGCCGACCGCCGCGCCAAGATGGAGGCGAGCGAGCGGCCCTGGCAGCCCAAGGACCGGCAGCGGACGGTGTCGAAGGCGCTGCGCGCCTACGCGCACATGGCGACCTCGGCCGACACCGGCGCCGTGCGACGGATCCCGTGAGCGGGGAGTACACCCACCGCGAGTCGGTCTCGGTCGCGGCGACGCCGCAGGCGGTCTACGACGTCGTCTCGGACGTGACGCGCACCGGTGAGTGGAGCCCGGTGTGCGCGCGCTGCGAGTGGGACGCCGGCGACGGCCCGTGGGTCGGCGCGCACTTCACCGGGTTCAACGTCAAGCCCGACCGGGAGTGGCAGACCCGCAGCGAGGTCGTCGTCGCCGAGCCGGGCCGCGCCTTCGCCTGGGAGGTCAACGGCGGGCTCGTGCGCTGGGGCTACGAGCTGGAGCCCGAGGCGGACGGCGCCGGGACGCGGCTGACCGAGACCTGGGAGTTCCGCCCGGCCGGGCGGGACTTCATCCGCGACAAGTACGGCGACGACGGCGAGCACCAGATCGCCGTCCGCGTGCAGGACGCCCGCACCGGGATCCCGGCCGGGCTGGCACGCATCAAGCAGGTGCTGGAGGGCTGACCCGGCGCTAGGTTGGTTCGCATGGCTACCGACACCGGTCCCGGAACGCGGCAGCTGGGCGACCTGACCGTCTCGGCGCAGGGCCTGGGCTGCATGGGCATGTCCCAGAGCTACGGCTCCGGGGACGAGGCCGAGTCGATCGCGACGGTCCACCGCGCGATCGACCTCGGCGTCACCCTGCTCGACACCGCGAACGTCTACGGCGACGGCGCCAACGAGGAGCTCGTCGGCCGGGCGGTCGCCGGCCGCCGCGACTCCGTCGTGCTGGCCACCAAGTTCGGCATCGTCCGCGACGCCGACGGCAGGCAGGGCGTCCGGGGCGACCCCGCCTACGTGCGGCGGTGCCTGGAGGAGTCGCTGCGCCGCCTCGGCGTCGACCACGTCGACCTCTACTACCAGCACCGGGTCGACCCGGACACGCCGATCGAGGAGACGGTCGGCGCACTGAAGGAGCTCGTCGACGCGGGCTCGATCCGCCACTACGGGCTGTCGGAGTGCAGCGCGGACACCCTGCGCCGCGCGCACGCGGTGCACCCCCCGGCCGCGGTGCAGTCGGAGTGGTCGCTGTGGACCCGCGACATCGAGGACGCCGTCGCCCCGGCCTGCGCGGAACTCGGCGTCGGCGTCGTGCCGTTCTCCCCGCTCGGGCGCGGCTTCCTCACCGGCACGATCACCTCGGCCGGCCAGCTCGGTGAGGGCGACATGCGCCGCGGGCTGCCGCGCTTCGCCGAGGACAACCTCGCCGCCAACCTCGCCGTCGTCGACGCGCTCGGCGTGCTCGCGCAGCGGCGCGGTGTGACGGCCGGGCAGCTCGCGCTGGCCTGGGTGCAGAGCCGCGGCGAGCACGTCGTGCCCATCCCGGGGACGAAGCGGCGCGGCTACCTGGAGCAGAACGTCGCGGCCGCGACGCTGGAGCTCTCGGGCGACGAGCTCGCCGAGATCGAGGCGGCCGCGCCGGCCTCGGCGGTCGCGGGCGCGCGCTACCCGCAACACCTGCAGCGCAACGTCGGCCGCTGACCGGGCGATGTTTGCCCGCTCGCGCGGGCGGACACCCGCCGGGCATGACCTCCTACGTCACCACCAACCCCGCCACCGGGACGACCGAGAAGGAGTTCCCGGAGCTCACCGACGACCGGGTCGGCGAGGTCCTGGCCCGGGTCTCCGACGCCTACCCCGGCTGGCGCGCGACCCCGGCCGCGGACCGGGCGCAGATCCTGGTCCGCGTCGCCGAGGCCTACGACGCCCGCCGCGACGAGCTGGCCGCGCTCATCGCGACCGAGATGGGCAAGCCGGTCCGCGAGGCCGCCGGCGAGGTCGGGCTCGCCGCGTCGATCTACCGCTGGTACGCCGAGCACGGCCCGGACCTGCTGGTGCAGGAGACGCTGGACCCGCAGGGCGCCGCCGAGTCGCTGGTGCAGACCGAGCCGGTCGGGCCGCTCGTCGGCGTCATGCCGTGGAACTTCCCGTACTACCAGGTCGCCCGGTTCGTCGCGCCGAACCTGCTGGTGGGCAACACGATCGTCCTCAAGCACGCGCCGATCTGCGCCGCGTCGGCGCAGGTCATGGCCGAGATCTTCCACGCCGCGGGGGTCCCGGAGGACGTCTACGTCAACGTCTACGCGACCAACGAGCAGATCGCGCAGATGATCGCCGACCCGCGCGTCCAGGGCATCTCGCTGACCGGCAGCGAGCGGGCCGGGGCGTCGGTCGCGGAGACCGCGGGGCGCAACCTGAAGAAGGCCGTGCTGGAGCTGGGCGGCTCGGACGCGTTCATCGTGCTCGACGACGCCGACGTCGCGCAGACCGCGAAGGTCGCCGCCCGGGCGCGGCTGATGAACGCCGGGCAGGCCTGCAACTCGCCGAAGCGGATGATCGTGCCGTCGGGCTCGGTCGAGGAGTTCGTGTCGGTGCTGGTCTCGACGTTCGAGGCCACGGAGCCGGGCGACCCGGTCGACTCCGGCACCCGCCTCGGCCCGCTGTCCTCGGTCACCGCCCGCGACGGCGTCGTCGAGCAGGTGCGCCGGGCCGTGGAGCAGGGCGCGACGCTGCACACCGGCGGCGAGGCGGTCGAGGGCCCCGGCGCGTTCATGCGCCCCGCCGTGCTGACCGGCGTCACGCCGGAGATGGACGCCTACTCCGAGGAGATCTTCGGCCCGGTCGCGGTCGTCTACGGCGTCGACTCGGTCGACGAGGCCGTCACGCTGGCCAACGACGTCAGCTTCGGGCTCTCCGGCTCGGTGTGGAGCGGCGACATCGACCGCGCCCAGGAGATCGCCGACCGGCTCGACGTGGGCATGGCCTACGTCAACGAGCACGGCACCACGCTGCCCGGGCTGCCGTTCGGCGGCGTGAAGCGCTCCGGGTTCGGACGCGAGCTGGGCCGCTGGGGCATGGGCGAGTTCGTCAACACCCGGCTGCGCCGCACCGCGAAGCCGCGGGGCTGAGCCCGCGCCGCTCCCCCGCCGCCTGCGCCCGCCGCGCGTAGACCACGGTCCACGTGACCAGCACGGCGAGGACCGCGAACGGGGCGACCGCGTTGACCACCACCATCGTGGCCGTGGACAGCACGAACGTCAGCGCGATCCGCACCGCCGCCTCGACCAGCAGCACGGTGCCCCACACCGCGGTCAGCACGACCTGGGTGCGCCGGAAGCCGGGGAAGCGCCACAGGTCGTTCCACCACGCGACGCGGCCGGGGTCGCCGCCGGTGGCGAAGCGGCGCCCGAAGTAGAACATCAGCGGCCGCGGCATCACGACCAGCGACCCGAGCAGCAGCAGGCCCATGGCGCCGGTCGTCGCGGACTCCTTGAGCAGCAGGACGCGCGGGTCGGCGAGCAGCAGCCCGAGCACCGCGCCGACGGCCAGGAACACGAGCACCACGACCCCGAACTCGTCGACGCGGCGGTGGCGCACCAGGCCGATACCGACGTCGAGCAGCGGGCCGATCCCGCTCGCCAGCAACGCGGGCACCGCACCGACCCCGCGGTCGGTGAGCACGTCGTAGACCACGATCGGGACGACGACGCTCAGGCCGATCGTCTGCACCCAGGCCAGTGCCTGCGCGACACCGCTCCTGCCCGTCCGACCTTCCGCACCTACCATGGGTCCCCCTCGGACATGACGAAGTGGTGCACGACCGTGAGTAGAAGTGTAGAGCTCGATCGCCTCGTCGCACGACGGGATCCGGCGAGCGGGGCGGTCGCGTCGCTGTTCCGGACCGCGGGCCGCGACGAGCTGCCCGCCGTCGTGCTCGTCGCCCTGCTCGGCGACCTCGGGACGCGGGAGGCCGCGGCGCGGCGCCTGCTGTCCCGGATGCGCGACGACGGCCGGCTCGCCGCGCGCCGCGACGGCCGCGCCGTGCACCTGCGGCTGCACGGCGCGTTCGGGGCGAGCGTGCAGCGCGTCGGCGACGGCCTCGGCGCGCGCCCCCCGGAGTGGACCGGCGCCTTCGAGGTCCTGCTGCACGCCGTGCCGGAGTCCGAGCGCGCCTACCGGGACCGCCTGCGCCGCACCGCCGTGCTCGCCGGGTACGGAGTGCTCCAGCCGGGCGTGCTGATCGCCGCGACCGACCGGAGCGCGGACCTGGCCGGGGTGCTCGACGACGTGCCGCCCGGCGCCCGGGTCACCCGCGGGTCCCTCGCCGTGGACACCGCGGAGGCCGGCCGGATCGCCGCCGAGGCGTGGGACCTCGACCGGGTCGCCGCCGTGCTGGCCGGGCACGCCGACCGCCTCGCCGCGATGGCCGAGGGCGACGGCGCGCCCCCGCCCGCGGCCGACGCGGCCACCCTGCGGCGGCTGGTGGAGTCGACCACGCCGGTGTTCGTCGACCTGCTGCGCGCCCCGGCGCTGCCCGCGCCGCTGCTGCCCGCCCACTGGCCGGTCGCGCGCCTGGCCGGCGGGTTGTCGCGCGTCCTCGCGCGGTACGTCCCCCCGGCGCGCGCGCACGTGTCGGCCCGGCTGGCGGGCCACGGGACCGGCGTCAGCCCGCCCGGGCTGCGCTGAGCAGACCGCCCAGCTCGTCGAGCGCCGCCGCCGCGACCCGGACCATCGAGCCGGTCCGCGCGGTGTCCTGGTGCTCGGCCGCGAACGGCAGGTACTGCACGTGCGCCTGCACCCGGGCCCACGCCGTCTCGACGGCGATCATCGCGGGCGGGTCCGGCGCCCCGAGCGCGGCGTGCAGGGTGTCGCGGTAGAGCGCGGGCACCGGCGACGGCGGCGCGTCGGCCGGGCCGTCGGCCGGCGGCGCGCTGAGCACGACGACGTCCAGCGTCCCGGGCGCGACACGGGCGTTGCCCCAGTCCAGCAGCACCGCCCCGGCCGGTCCGGTTAGCACGTTGCCGCGGTGGGCGTCGCCGTGGCACAGGGTGCGCGGCAGCGCCCGCAGCGCGGTCCGGACGCGCTCGTCCCCGGCCCAGCCGCCGACGGTGGCCGCCGCGGCGGACCCGGCGGCCGCGAGCCGATCGGCGGCGAGCGCGCACAGCCGCGACCAGCGGTCGTCGTCGACGAGCGGGACGCCGCGCGGGCGGTTGCGCCGCCAGTGCGCGTGGGTGCGGGCCAGGGTGACCCAGACGTCGTCGGGCACCGGATCGCCGGGAGCGAGCGTCGCCCCGGGCTCGTGGGCGAGCAGCACCCAGCCGTCGCCGGGGACGAGCAGCCGCGGGACCCGCACCGGCCCGGTGACGACGGCGGCCGCGCGCAGCGCCGCGACCTCCGCGGTGCCGGCCCGCTTCAGCACGACGGCGGTGCCGTCGTCGAGGTCGATCCGTTCCACCGGGCCCGAGGCGTGCCCGCCCGTCAGCGGCACCCGCCCGGTGACGACCGGGGTGCGGCGCAGCCGGCGGGCCAGCGGGGCGAGCCAGGCGTCGTCGGGGACGCTCACCGGCGCAGCACGAACAGCACCAGCAGCGCGACCGCGACCCCGACGACCAGCGACAGCACCGCCCACGGCAGCGGGCGGCGCTGGTAGGTGCGCCCGGCGTCGAGCGCGATCCGCCCGGCCCCGGCGAACACCAGCGCGGCCGCGCCCGCGCCGAGCAGCACGTCGAACTCCACGGAGTTGACGCCGTCCGCGGCGAACAGCGGCGCGCTGGGCACCGGCACGAACGCCACGACGACGGCGGCGATCTTCGTCGCGAGCAGGCCGGCCGCGGCGAACGGGGTGAGCAGGCCCAGGACCAGCAGCACGCCCAGCACGAGCTGCCCGACCGCGAGGACCCAGGCCAGCGGCCCGGCGAACGCGGCGAACCCCAGACCGGCCAGCGCGGCGGCGACGACGTCGGTGCCGGGCCCGCCGGCGAGGCCGAACAGCGTGCGCGCCCCGGCCGCGGCGAACGACGCCCCGACCGCCAGGCGCAGCACGAGCAGCCCGATGTCCGACGACACGTGCGCCGGGACCGGCATGCGCTCGGGCCGCGTCGCCTCCCGCGGCTCGTCGCCGGAGAGGTTGCCCCAGTCGTAGTGCTGCGTGGGCCCGCTCATGGGCCGGACAGTACCGGCGCGGACCTCAGTAGGCGCCGGTCACGAGGTTCGACGGCGAGTCCCCGGCGGCGAAGGCGCCCAGCTGCTGCGCCGCGACCTCGTAGGCACGGCGCATCGCGAGCGGCACGCTGCCCCCGACGTGCGGGGTGAGCAGCAGCCCCGGCGCGGAGAACAGCGGGTGCCCGTCGGGGAGCGGCTCGGGGTCCGTGACGTCCACGGCGGCCCGGATCCGCCGCGAGGTCAGCTCCGCGAGCAGCGCGTCGGTGTCCACCACGGGCCCGCGCGCGCCGTTGACCAGCAACGACCCGTCGGGCATGGCGGCCAGGAACGCGGCGTCGACCATCCCGCGGGTCTCGTCGGTCAGCGGGACGATCAGCACGGTCGCGTCGTGCCGGGGCAGCAGTGCGGGCAGCTCGTCCCAGCCGTGGACGCCGTCGCGGGCGGTGCGCCCGACCAGCGTGGTCTCCACCTCGAAGGGCTCCAGCCGGGCCCGGGTCTTCTGCCCGACGTCGCCGGCCCCGACGATCAGCACCTTCTTGCCGGCCAGCTCCTCGGTCTGGTGGTAGTCCCACACCCCGCGGTCCTGGGCCCGCACGAACCGGTCGAGGTGGCGGTACACGGCGAGCAGGACCGCCACGACCCACTCCGCGGTGGCGCCGCCGTGCGCGCCGCGCCCGTCGGACAGCGCCACGCCCTCGGGCAGGTTCCCGATCCACGCCTCGGCCCCGGCGGTGAGCAGCTGCACGAGCTCCAGGTCCGGCATCTGCTCGGTCATGGCGACCGCGTCGGACGTGGCGAGGAACGGGGCGACCAGTGCCCGGGCGTGGGCGGCCTCGTCGGGGAGCGGCTTCTGCGGGTCGTAGACGACCGGACGCAGTCCCTCCACCCCGGACAGGATCTCGGCTCCCAGGTCGTGCGGCACGAGGACGGTCACAGGACTGCTCATGGCGTCCGACCGTACTCACCGGGCGCTCACCTCGCGGGCCCTAGCCTGGCCCATCGTGACCACCCGGCTGCTGCTCGTCCTCGCCGCGCTCGTGGTGCTGGTGAGCGGCTGCGCCACCTTCCCCGACGCCGGCTCGCGCGAGTGGCGCCCGCAGGCCGAGGGGTCCGGCGAGCTGGGCGGCCCGCCTCAGGTCGCGCCGGAGGAGACGGCCCCGCCGTCGACGCCCGCCCCGCCGCAGCAGCCCGGCTCCCCGGCCGCACCGCAGCCGTGCGTCGACCCGGACCCGCAGGTCGTCGCGGCCTGCCTCGGCCCGGTCGGCGCCGTCGCGGTGCTGCCGCAGCCCGACCGCGCGCTGGTCGCCGAGCGGCGGACCGGGCGGGTGCTCGAGGTCCGCCGCGACACCGAGCCGCGCCCGGTCACGACCGTCCCGGTGGACCCGGCGGGCGGCCTGACCGGGCTGGTGCTCTCGCCCGGCTACGCCGAGGACCGGCTGCTCTACGCCCTCGCCGACGGGCGGGTCTGGCGGATCGCGCCCGGCGAGGCCCCGAAGCCGGTGCTGGAGGGGCTGCCGCCGGGCGGCGCATTGGCCGTCGACGCCGACGGCTCGTCGCTGCTCGTCGCGACGCCCGCCGGCGCGGGCCCGCTGGCCGGGGCGGTGCTGCGGGTCGACACCCTCGGCCGGCCCGCCCGCGGCAACCCGGACCCGGCCTCACCCGTCCTGGCGCGGGGGCTGACCGCTCCCGGCGGGGTGTGCGTCGACCCGGCCGCGCGGACCACCTGGGTCACCGACCGCACCGCGACCCGCGACGTCCTGCACCGGGTGTCCCCCGGCGCGCTGGGCGCCCCGGCGTGGACCTGGCCGGAGCGTCCGGGGGTCGCGGGGTGCACGGTGCTGCCGGGTGCGGTCGTCGTCGCCGAGAGCGGCGGGAAGGCGCTCTACGTGCTCAACCCCGGCCGGGACGGCACGTTCACCGGCGACCCGAAGCCGGTGCTGGAGGGCACCTACGGGCGGATCGGCCCGGTCACCGTCGCCCCGGACGGGCTGCTGTGGCTGGGCACCGTCAACCGCGACGGGGGCGCCCCGGGACGCACCGACGACCGCGTCGTGCGGATCCAGCCGCCGACCGGGGGCGGCGCCAGCGCGATCTAGACGGCTCGTGGGCGGTCCCCGGTGCCGCGGCACCGGGGACCACCCACGGACGTCAGGCGCCGACCCGCTCCACGACCAGCTCCCGGACGCGCTTGGCGTCGGCCTGGCCCCTGGTCGCCTTCATCACCGCACCGACGATCGCGCCGGCCGCGGCCACCTTGCCGCTGCGGATCTTCTCCGCGACGTCGGGCTGCTCGGCCAGGGCCGCGTCGACGGCCGCGACGAGCTCGCCCTCGTCGGACACGACCTTCAGCCCGCGGGCGGCGACGACCTCGTCGGGGCCGCCCTCGCCGTCGAGCACGCCGTCGACGACCTGGCGGGCGAGCTTGTTGGTCAGCTCGCCGGCCGCGACCAGCTCGATCACCCGGGCCACCTGCTCCGGGGTGATCGCCAGGCCGGTGAGCTCCACCCCGCGGGTGTTGGCCTGCTGGGCGAGGTAGGAGACCCACCACGAGCGGGCGTCCTGCGACGGCGCGCCGGCCGCGACGGTGGCCTCGACCAGGTCGAGCGCGCCGGCGTTGACCAGGTCCCGGATCTCCTCGTCGGAGATCCCCCAGTCGGCCTGGATGCGCCGGCGGCGCTCCCAGGGCAGCTCCGGCAGGGTGCCGCGCAGCTCCTCGACCCACTCCGCGGACGGGGCGATCGGGACCAGGTCGGGCTCCGGGAAGTACCGGTAGTCCTCCGAGGTCTCCTTGCGCCGCCCGGCGCGGGTGTGGCCGGTGGCCTCGTCGAAGTGCCGGGTCTCCTGCACGATCTCGCCGCCCGCGTCGAGGACGCCGGCCTGCCGGCTCATCTCGTGACGGACCGCGCGCTCGACCGACCGCAGCGAGTTGACGTTCTTGGTCTCGGTGCGGGTGCCGAGCGCGCCGCCCTTGGGCGAGAGCGACAGGTTGACGTCGGCGCGCATCGAGCCCTGGTCCATCCGGACGTCGGAGACGCCGAGGGAGTGGATCAGGTCGCGCAGCGCGGTGACGTAGGCGCGGGCCACCTCGGGCGCGCGGGCCCCGGTGTCCGGGATCATCTTCGTGACGATCTCGATCAGCGGGACGCCGGCGCGGTTGTAGTCGAGCAGCGAGTGGTCGGCACCGTGGATGCGGCCGTCGGCCCCGCCGACGTGCAGCGACTTGCCGGTGTCCTCCTCCATGTGCGCGCGCTCGATCCCGATCCGGACGACCTCGCCGTCGTCGAGGGTCAGGTCCAGGAACCCGTCGACGGCGATCGGCTCGTCGTACTGGGAGGTCTGGAAGTTCTTCGGCATGTCCGGGTAGAAGTAGTTCTTCCGGGCGAACCGGCCCCACGGGGCGATCGAGCAGTTGAGCGCCAGCCCGATCCGGATCGCGGACTCGACCGCGGCCCGGTTGACCACCGGCAGCGCGCCGGGCAGGCCGAGGCACACCGGGCAGACCTGGGTGTTGGGCTCGGCGCCGAACTCGGTCGGGCAGCCGCAGAACATCTTGGTGTTGGTCGACAGCTCGACGTGCACCTCGATGCCCATGACGGGGTCGAAGCGGGCGACGACGTCGTCGAACTCGACGAGCTCGGGCTCGGTCGTGGTCACCGGGTCACCTCCGGAACGCGGGCGATCAGCGGGCCGCCCTCGTCGGCGTCGCGGGCGGCCTCGAACGCCGCCCCGACGCGGTACATGACGGCCTCGCCCAGCGCCGGGGCCATGATCTGCAGGCCGGTCGGGAGCCCCTCGGAGATCCCGTTCGGCACCGACATCCCGGCCACGCCGGCCAGGTTCGTCGGGATGGTCGCCAGGTCGTTGAGGTACATGGCCAGCGGGTCGTCGACCTTGTCCCCGATCGGGAACGGCACCGTCGGCGCGGTCGGGCTCACGAGGACGTCGGCCTGGGCGAACGCCGCGGCGAAGTCCCGGCTGATCAGCGTGCGGACCTTCTGGGCCTGGCCGTAGTAGGCGTCGTAGTAGCCGCTCGACAGCGCGTAGGTGCCGAGCATGATCCGCCGCTTCACCTCGGGGCCGAAGCCCTGCTCGCGGGTGTTGGCCATGACCTCCTCGGCGCTGCGGCCCTCGGCGGCGCGCAGGCCGTAGCGCATGGCGTCGAACCGCGCGAGGTTCGACGACACCTCGCTCGGCAGGATCAGGTAGTAGGCGGCCATGCCGTACTCGAAGTGCGGGCAGGACACCTCGACGATCTCGGCGCCCAGCTTCTCCAGCCGGCGCAGCGACGCGTCGAAGGCCGCGCGCACGCCCGGCTGGTAGCCCTCGCCGCCGAGCTCGCGCACGACACCGACCTTGAGCCCGGACAGGTCGCCGCTCGCGCCCTGGCGCGCGGCCTCGACGACGGCCGGGACCGGCCGGTCGATCGAGGTCGAGTCGCGCGGGTCGTGGCCGCCGATGACCTCGTGCAGCAGCGCCGCGTCGAGCACGGTGCGCGCGCACGGGCCGCCCTGGTCCAGCGACGACGCGCAGGCCACCAGCCCGTAGCGGGAGACCTGGCCGTAGGTCGGCTTGACGCCGACGGTGCCGGTGAACGCGGCCGGCTGGCGGATCGAGCCGCCGGTGTCGGTGCCGATCGCCAGCGGCGCCTCGAACGCGGCCAGCGCGGCCGCGGAGCCGCCGCCGGACCCGCCCGGCACCCGGGTGGTGTCCCACGGGTTGCGGGTGACGCCGTACGCGGAGTGCTCGGTGGAGGAGCCCATCGCGAACTCGTCCATGTTCGTCTTGCCGAGGATGGTGATCCCGGCGGCGCGCAGGCGCTGCGTGACCGTCGCGTCGTAGGGCGGCTGCCAGCCCTCGAGGATCCGCGACCCGCAGGTCGTGGGCATGTCCGAGGTGGTGAAGACGTCCTTGAGCGCCAGCGGCACCCCGGCCAGCGGGGACTCCGGCGCCTCGCCGGCGGCGATGCGCTCGTCGACCAGCGCGGCGTTGGCCAGCGCGGCCTCGGTGCCGACGTGCAGGAAGGCGTGGACCTCGCCGTCGACGGCGGCGATCCGGTCCAGGTGCGCCTGCGCGGCCTCGACCGCGGACACCTCCCGGGAGTGGATCTTCCCGGCCAGCTCCGCGGCGGTGAGACGGATCAGCTCGCTCACTGCTCCTCCCCCAGGATCCGCGGCACGCGGAAGCGGCCGTCCTCGGCCGCCGGGGCACCGGCGAGGGCCTGCGCCTGGTCGAGGCCGGGGCGGCGCTCGTCCGGGCGGAAGACGTTCTCCAGCGGGACGGCGTGCGAGGTCGGCGGGATGTCGTCGGCGGCGACCTCCCCGACCCGGGCCACCGACCCGATGATCACGTCGAGCTGGGAGGCGAAGGTGTCCAGCTCGGAGTCGGTGACGGCCAGGCGGGCCAGGCGGGCGAGGTGTGCGACCTCGTCGCGGGTGATGACCCCGCCCGTCCGCTCCTCCGCGGAATCGGCGGTCATGCCCCTCCTCTTCGGGTGGTGTGTCGGGTGGCGGCGTCGGCGACGGTGCCGGGCGACGGTGCGCAGGCACCCTCCGGGTACCGGCACGACCGGGCCGCGTGGCGCGCGTGCCGGTCTGCGCACGAGTCTATTCCCGCCGGTCCGGCGGCCGGTCGGCGCCCGGTGACCGGCCGCGCACACGGCGCGGTGGGTGGAGGGTGACCCGCGGGCGCCCCGGGTGGCAGGATCATCGTTCCCGCCCGGAACCGCTCCCCGCGCACTCCGGTGCGGTGCCCGCGCGTCCCGAGGAGGCGCCCGAGTCGAGGGAGAGGATCCACCCCGTGTCGTTCCTGCTCCGGGTCGTCCTCCCGGACAAGCCCGGCAATCTCGGTGCCGTCGCCTCCGCCCTCGGCGGGGCCGGGGCGGACATCCTGAGCGTGGACGTCGTCGAGCGCGGCGACGGGCAGGCGGTCGACGACATCGCCGTGGAGCTGCCGACCAACCGCCCGCCGGACGTGCTCATCACCGCCGCCGAGTCGGTGCCGGGGGTGACGGTGGAGTCGGTGCGCCCGCACACCGGCCAGCTCGACACCCACCGCGAGCTGGAGCTGCTCGACGAGATCGCCGGCGACCCCGGACACGGCCTGGACCTGCTCGCCGCGGAGGTGCCGCGGCTGTTCCGCGCCGGGTGGGCGCTGGTGGCGGTCAGCGAGGACGGCCGCTCCTACCGCATCGCGGAGAGCGCCGCCGCCCCCGAGACGCGCACCGGGGACCTGCCCTGGCTGCCGCTGGACCGGGCGATCGCACTGGAGGACCGCCACTGGGTCCCCGAGCCGTGGCGGGCGATGGACACCGAGCTGGCCGCCGCGCCCTTCGGGACCGGGGCGCCGCCGAAGACGCTGGTGGTCGGGCGGCCGGGCGGGCCCGTCTTCCGGCCGTCGGAGCTGGCCCGCCTGGCCCACCTCGCCGGGATCGTGGCGACGGTGCTGAAGGCCTGATCCGCCCCGCCCCGCGCCTCCCGCCTGGCCCCGCGCCTCCCGCCCCGCGCCTCGTGCACCCCGGGCGCTGCTCCCAGGGGCACCCTCGTAGCGCTCTAAGCCACGAGGGTTCCCCTGGGAGCAACCCGGGGGGCCGGGGGGTGGTCGGTCAGACCCGGATCGACAGGGCGGTGCGGACGAGGTCGTCGTTGCCGGTCGCGAGCCACCCGTCCGGCCGGACGAGGACGTCCTCGAAGCCGATCCGGGTGTCGATGTTGACGCGGGTCGCGTACTCCAGCACCGGCCAGGCACCCTCCTCCTCGCCGTGCAGCAGCACGGGGACCGGCGGCTGGCCCAGCGCGCGCAGGATCCGGATGCCCTCGGCCACCGCCGTCTCCGGGTCGACGACGGTCGACTCGGCGATCACCCGCCGGGTGCCCGGGGGCAGCCCGTTCTGGCGGAGGGTGACGGCGTCGCCGCTCGTCCAGACACCGAGCTCGACGGCGATGCCGACCGACCACGCGGCGTGGCAGACGTCGGTCCAGCCGAGCTCGTGCACGTTGACCCCGCACACGTCCGGCTTGCCCGAGCCGAGCCGGCCCCACGCGAGGACGGTCTCCACGCGGTCGCGGGGGTCCGGCTGGATCCAGCGCCCGGTGGGGACGCCGATCTCGAGGCCGGGGGCCTCCTGGCGGATGAGCGACACGACGTCGCCGACGACGGCGGGCTCGATCGACTCCGCTCCGGTCTCGTCGCGGGGGTGGACGTGCACCGACGTCACGCCGAGACGGGCGACGGCCCGCGCGTCGCGGGCCAGGTGGCGGGCCAGAGTGGGCAGCGCCGGGTGCGCGTCCGCCGGTCGTGACCCGTTGAGCGCCGCCTGCAGCACCGTGACGTCCCCGATTCCGTTGTCCTCCCGGCCGGGACTCTCCCGGTGGGTCTCGACCGAGAGTAGGCGGTGATCGGCGGGGTGCCTGCGGCGGGAGCACGCGCGCCGTGCCGGCGTCGGCGTCCGGACGACCGGCCGCGCCGGACGCCGGACACGCCCGGTGAACGGTCGCTCACGGTCGGCGTGGCGCCGCACGGCGACCCGACCGGCCGGGCGTCGGCGGCGCGCCCGCGCCCGCGCGCGGGCCGGACCGGCCGGGTCAGGCGTCGGCGGCGGCCTCCCGGGCCGCGTCGGGCCCGCGGTCGAGCAGCACCGAGAACCCGGCCTCGTCGAGCACCGGGATCCCGAGCTCGACGGCCTTGTCGTACTTCGAGCCGGGGGCCTCCCCGGCGACGACGAACGCCGTCTTCTTCGACACCGACCCGGCGGCCCGGCCGCCCCGGGCCATGATCGCCTCCTTGGCCTCGTCGCGCGACCAGTTCTCCATCGAGCCGGTGACGACGATCGACAGGCCCTCCAGGAACCGGGGAGTCGAGTCGTCGACCTCGTCCTCCATCGCGACGCCCGCGGCCCGCCACTTCGCGACGACCTCGCGGTGCCAGTCGACCGAGAACCAGTCGCGGACGGCCGCGGCGATGGTGGGGCCGACGCCGTCGACCCCGGCGACGGGCGCGAGCGCCTCGGCGACGGCCTTCGCCCGGGCCCGGGCGGCGGCGCGGTCCTGCTTCGCCGCCTCCGCGGCCGCGGTCTCCGCCGGGTCGTCGGACGCGTCCCCGCCCGCGGGGTCGGCCGCGGGCTCCGCGGCGGAGTCGTCCGCGGACCCGGTGGCGGAGTCGCCCTCGGCCGCGGCGACCGCCCGCTCGGCGGTCTCGGCGTCGCCCTTCGCCTCGGCGGCGGCCGCCTCCGTGCTCACGACACCGGCCGCGTCCTCCTCGCCCGCGGTGCCGTCGGAGACGATCGCGACCCCGGCGGCCTCGGTGCCGGCCAGCGCGTCCGCGGCGGCGCGTTCCAGCGCCGACATCGACCGGAACTCCCGCGCCAGCGCCTGCGCCGCCGTCGGCCCGACGTGGCGGATCGACAGCCCGACCAGCACCCGCCACAGCGGGCGGTCCTTGGCCGCCTCCAGGTTGGTGAGCAGCTTGCGGCCGTTGACCGTCAGCTCGCCCTCCTTGTTGCGGAACAGCTCGGTCCGCAGCAGGTCCTCGGCGGTGAGGGCGAAGACGTCGCCCTCGTCGGTGATGACCCCGGAGGTGAGCAGCGCGACCGCCGCCTCGTAGCCCAGGCCCTCGATGTCGAACGCCCCGCGGCCCGCGACGTGGAACAGCCGCTCCCGCAGCTGCGCCGGGCAGGACCGCGCGTTCGGGCAGCGCCGGTCGACGTCGCCGGCCTTCTGCTGCACGAGCGCGGTGCCGCACTCGGGGCAGTGCGTCGGCATCACGAACTCGCGCTCGGACCCGTCGCGCACGTCGGTGACCGGCCCGAGCACCTCGGGGATGACGTCGCCGGCCTTCCGGATCACGACCCGGTCGCCGATCAGGACGCCCTTGCGGCGCACCTCGTCGGCGTTGTGCAGGGTCGCCATCTCCACCGTCGACCCGGCGACCTTGACCGGCTCCATCACGGCGAACGGGGTGACCCGGCCGGTGCGCCCGACGTTGACGCGGACGTCGAGCAGCCTGGTCGTCGCCTGCTCCGGCGGGTACTTGTAGGCGATCGCCCAGCGCGGGAAGCGGGAGGTCGCGCCGAGGCGGCGCTGCAGCGCGACCTCGTCGACCTTCACGACGACACCGTCGATCTCGTGCTCGACGTCGTGGCGGTGCTCGCCCCAGTGCTCGACGAACTCGACGACCTTCTCGATCCCGCGCAGCACCGTGGTGCGCGGGGAGATCGGCAGGCCCCACGCGACCAGCGCGTCGTAGGCGTGGGACTGGGTGTCGGGGGTGAACCCCTCCCGCTTCCCGAGGCCGTGGCAGATCAGGCGCAGGTTGCGCGAGCCGGTGACCCGCGGGTCCTTCTGGCGCAGCGAGCCCGCCGCGGTGTTGCGGGGGTTCGCGAACGGGGCCCTGCCCGCGTCGACCAGCGACGCGTTGAGCTTCTCGAAGTCCTCGAGCCGGAAGTAGACCTCGCCGCGGACCTCGACGAGCCGCGGGACGGGGAACTCGTCGGTGCCGGTGAGCCGTTCGGGCACCTCGGCGAGGGTGCGCATGTTGAGCGTGATGTCCTCGCCGGTGCGCCCGTCGCCGCGGGTGAGGGCGCGGGTGAGCCGCCCGTGCTCGTAGAGCAGGTTCACCGCCAGCCCGTCGATCTTGAGCTCGCACAGGTAGTGCAGGTTCTCCCCGACCTCCCGCGTGACCCGCTCCTGCCAGGTCCGCAGGTCGTCGGGCGAGAAGGCGTTGTCGAGCGAGAGCATCCGCTCGAGGTGGTCGTGGGCGGTGAACTCCGTGGAGAAGGTGCCGCCGACGCGCTGGGTCGGCGACTCCGGCGTGACCAGGTCGGGGTGCGCCTCCTCCAGCGCGAGCAGCTCGTGCCACAGCTCGTCGAACTGGCCGTCGGAGACGACCGGTGCGTCCAGCACGTAGTAGCGGAACTGGTGGTCGGCGACCTCGGCCGCGAGCTGCGCGTGTCGCTCGCGGGCCTGGCGGGCGTCGGTCTCGGAACTCACGAGGCGCAGGTTAGCCGCGACCCCCGACACTCGTGCGTGGCCGCGGGATCCCGTCCGGGTGGCGGGGTCCGCGCCGGGCCGCGCCCGGGTGGACCGGCGGGGGACGCCGTCCTCGGGAACCGTCGGTGGCGACGCCTAGAATGCGGGCGTGACCACCACCGAGGACGACACCCGGCCGACCGGGACCGCCACCGACGCGCGCGTCGTCGGCGAGACCGCCCGCCGGCGCACGTTCGCGGTGATCTCCCACCCCGACGCGGGCAAGTCCACGCTGACCGAGGCGCTGGCCCTGCACGCCGAGGTCATCGACTCCGCGGGGGCGGTGCACGGCAAGTCCGGCCGCAAGGGCGTCACCTCGGACTGGATGGAGATGGAGCGCGCCCGCGGCATCTCGGTGTCCTCGGCGGTGCTGCAGTTCGCCTACCGCGACTGCGTCATCAACCTGCTCGACACCCCCGGCCACGGCGACTTCTCCGAGGACACCTACCGGGTGCTCGCCGCCGTCGACGCCGCGGTCATGCTGCTCGACGCGGCCAAGGGCCTCGAGCCGCAGACCCTCAAGCTGTTCGACGTCTGCCGCTCGCGCGGGGTCCCGATCGTCACCTTCGTCAACAAGTGGGACCGGCCCGGCCGCGAGGCCCTGGAGCTGCTCGACGAGGTCGAGCAGACCATCGGGCTGCGGCCGATGCCGCTGACCTGGCCGCTGGGCATCGCCGGCCAGTTCAAGGGCCTGATCGAGCGCGCCACCGGCGAGTACACCGCGTTCACCCGGGCCGCCGGCGGCGCGACGAAGGCGACCGCCACGGTCGTCGACGCCGCGACGATCGCCGCGCAGGAGCCCGAGTACTGGCAGAACGCGCAGGACGAGCTCGGACTGCTCGACGAGATCGGCGCCGGGTTCGACGACGAGGGCTTCCGCTCCGGTGCGGCCACCCCCGTGCTGTTCGGCTCGGCGCTGTCCAACATCGGCGTCGCCCGGCTGCTCGACACCCTCGTCGACCTCGCACCGCCGCCCGCGGCGCGCCCCGACGTGAAGGGCGAGGCGCGCCCGCTCGACGCCCCCACCGCCGGGCTGGTGTTCAAGGTGCAGGCCGGCATGGACAAGGCCCACCGCGACCGCATGGCGTTCCTGCGGATCTGCTCGGGCCGCTTCGAGCGCGGCATGGTGCTCACCCACGCCGCGACCGGCAAGCCGTTCGCCACCAAGTACGCCCAGTCCGTGTTCGGCGCCGAGCGCCGCACGGTCGAGGAGGCGTTCCCGGGCGACATCGTCGGCCTGGTCAACGCCACCGCGCTGCGCCCCGGCGACACCCTCTACGCCGCCGAGCCGGTCGAGTTCCCGTCGATCCCGGCGTTCGCCCCGGAGCACTTCGCCGTGATCCGCGCGAAGGACGCGGGCAAGTACAAGCAGTTCCGCAAGGGGATCGAGCAGCTCGGCAACGAGGCCGTCATCCAGATCCTGCGCTCGGACCTGCGCGGCGACCAGGCCCCCGTGCTGGCCGCGGTCGGGCCGCTGCAGTTCGACGTCGTCACCACCCGGCTGGAGACCGAGTTCAACGCCCCGGTCACGCTCGACCGGCTGCCCTACGGCATCGCCCGCCTGGTCGACGCCGAGGCCGCGGAGAAGCTCGCGGGCCAGTCCGAGTGCGAGGTCCTGCGCCGCGACTCCGACGGCGAGTACCTGGCACTGTTCACCAACAAGTGGCGGATGGACATCATCGAGCGCAAGTTCCCCGACCTGCGGTTCGAGGCCATGCCCGCCGGGTCGTCGGTCTCCTGATCCGCTGAGCACCACCGCGGCGGTCGCGGCCGCGCTGCTCGCGGCGCTGCTGTTCGCCGTCGCCGCCGTCGCCCAGCAGACGGCGGCCGCGGCGGACCGGCACGACCGGGGCCCGCGGATGCTGCTGCGCCTGGCCCGCGACCCGCGCTGGCTCGCCGGGGCCCTCGGCGACACCGCGGCCTTCGTGATGCAGGCGGTCGCGCTGGGGTTCGGGTCGCTGCTGCTGGTGCAGCCGCTGATCGTGACCCAGCTGGTGTTCGCGCTGCCGCTGGCGGCGCGCTGGGCGGGACGGCGGCCCGCGCGCGCCGAGCTCGGCTGGGCGGCGGTGCTCGTCATCGCGCTCGTGCTGTTCGTGACCGTCGGCGCACCGACGGCCGGCGCCGACCGGGCCACGCCCGCCGCGTGGGCACCCACGGGCTCGGTGCTGCTCGTGCTGTTCGCGGGCTGCCTGCTCGGGGCCCGCCGGGCCGCGGGCACCACCCGCGCGCTGCTGCTCGCGGCGGCCACCGGGATCGCCTACGGCGTGGTCGCCGCGCTCACCCTCGGGGTGGTGGACGCGCTGTCCGGCGGGCTCGTCGCGCTGCTGAGCGCGTGGGAGACGTGGGCGCTGGCGGTCGCCGTCGCCGGGGGGACGCTGCTGCAGCAGGCCGCGTTCCAGGCCGGGGCGCTGGCGGCGTCGCTGCCCGCGGTGGTCGTCGGCGAGCCGGTGGTCGCCGCCCTGGTCGGGGTGACGGTGCTGGGCGAGCGGCTGGCCACCGGCGGTGCCGGGGCGGCGGTCGTCGCGGTGCTGGTGGTCGTGCTCGTCGTCGCGACGGTCGCGCTCGCCCGGGCCGGCGCCGGGGCCCGCTCAGGCGTCCTCGAGTCCGGCGACGAGGCGTCGTAGCAGGACGTCGAACGACCACGGCGCGATCGTGGTGGGGCACGAGGCGACGCTCGACGCGCCCGCCGCCGACGCGTGGGCCGTGGTGGCCGGCTACCGGCGCGACGTGCAGTGGCGCCACGGGGTGCGGTCGATGGTCGCGGCCCCCGACGGCACGGTCCGGCCCGGGACCCGGACCCGGCAGGTGCTGCGCGCCGCCGGCCGCACGACGGGCAACGACGGCGGGCGTCGTCGCCGAGGGGTCCCGCGAGGTGGTCCCGCTCGGTGACGACGCCTGCCGGGTGCGGCTGCAGCGGCGCGTGCGGCCCCCGGGTCCGCTGCGACTGTGCGCGCGGCCGCTGCGGCGGGTTCTCGCCCGGGGGCTGCGGCAGGACCTCGAGCGGCTGCGGACGCTCGTCGAGCCCGGGTCACGGTCCCGGCCCTGAGGAGCTCAGGCGGCGAGGACGAAGAACTCCAGCGCGTTGCCGTCGGGGTCCTTGAACGACAGCGCCAGGCCGTACTCGGCCTCGACGATCCCGTCGTGGGCGATCCCCACCGCGTCGAGGTGGTCGCGCCACTGCTCGATCCCGGCGCGGTCGGCGACCCCGAAGCCGACGTGGTCCATGCCGGGCCGGTTCGGCGCGAAGGCGTCACCCGTGTCGACCGAGTCGTGCCGGGTCAGCCCGAGCAGCTGCCCCGACGGCAGCGCGAACACCCGCCGGTGGAACGGGCCGTCGGACAGCGTCATCGCGGGCTCGGCCCCGATCAGCTTCGTGTACCACGGCTCGCTGACCTGCAGGTCGGTCACGGACAGCGCGAGGTGGTGGATCGCGGGGAACTCGGGCATCGGAACCTCCGGCTGGATTCTCATAGCGGGTCGTGCATGACCGGGGTTCCCGTCCCGCGCCGGGATCAATCGCACACGACCGACCGCCGGGGCCGCCACGCATCCCCTACCGGCTGCGCCGCCACCGGGCCGGGCCCTCGTCGTAGAGGTCGCCGCCGTGCAGGTCGTTCACGACCAGGACCGGGAAGTCGCGCACCACGATCCGGCGCACGGCCTCGGTGCCGAGGTCCTCGTAGGCCACCACCTCGGCGGCCGTGACGCACTGCGACAGCAGCGCGGCGGTCCCCTCGACCGCGCCGAGGTAGACGCAGCCGTGCTCGCGCATCGAGGACTTCACCTCCTCCGAGCGACGGCCCTTGCCGACCATCCCGCGCAGGCCCCGCTCGACCAGCAGCGGCGAGTACGGGTCGCAGCGCGACGCCGTCGTCGGGCCGGCGGAGCCGATCGGGTGGCCGGGGCGGGCCGGCGTCGGGCCGACGAAGCAGATCGTCGCGCCGTCGACGTCGACGGGCAGCTCCTCCCCCGCCCGGATCGCCGCGGCGAAGCGGGCGTGCGCGGCGTCGCGGGCGGTGAGCATCTCCCCGCTCAGCAGCACCGAGTCCCCCGACCGCAGGTCCGGGAGCACGGCGTCGTCGAGCGGGAGGGACAGGGGGCGCGGGCTCACAGGGTCACCTCGCGGACGCGGTGGGAGTGGCAGTCCAGGTTGACCGCCACCGGGAAGGCCGCGATGTGCGTCGGGAACGCCTCGACGTGCACCGACAGCGCGGTCACCGTGCCGCCGAACCCGGCGGGACCGATGCCGGTGGCGTTGACGGCGTCGAGGATGTCGCGTTCCAGCTCGGCGACCGCCGGGTCCGGCGACGGCGACCCGGTCGGGTGGCGGGTCAGGGCGCGCTTGGCGAGCACCGCGGCCCGGTCGAACGTGCCGCCCATCCCGATGCCGATCGTGACCGGTGGCGACGCCGACGGCCCGGCCCTCTCGATCGTCTCCACGACGAACCGGCGCATACCCTCCACCCCCGCCCGAGAACCTCGCGCCCGGTGGGCGACTCCTCGGCGTCGCGGGCGCGGCGCAGCGCGGCCACGTGGTCGTCGCGCAGCTCGTGGTTGGCCTCGACGCAGAGCCGCCGGACGGTGTCGGCGACGACGCCGATCTCGCGCATGCCGACATGATCGGCCCTGCGGGCGGGTCGTGCCGGTCAGGGACCCGGGCAGACGACCGGTGCGCAGGCCGGGGCGGTGTCGAGGGACCCGGCCGGTGCGGGGACGGGCCCGGTGAGCGCCAGGATGACGAACGCCGCCATCCAGATCAGCCCGCCGGCCAGCCCGGCGACCGACAGCCCGGCCCCCGACATCGCCGTGCGGGACGGCCCGGGGCGGGCGCGCACCGCGCCGAGTGTCCCGAGCACGAGACCGGCGGCGGCGAGCACCACCCCGGCCGAGACCAGCGCGAGCCCGGTGGTGGTCAGCGGCGCGACGGCCGAGGACGCGACGGCGACGGCGACGAACGCCGTCGCCAGCCCCCCGAGCACGAGCGCGGACACGCCGAGCCCGTCCCGCGCCGGAACGCGGGACGTGGTCTCGGTGTGGTGTCGGAGCACGGCACCAGGATCGGGGTCCGCCGCCCCGTCCGCCGTCGCTGACACGACAGATCCCCAGTTCTGGGTACGCGGCGGCGCCGCGCCGTGCGCCCTACGGTGATCACATGACTTCCACCGCCGAGAAGGCCACGAAGCTGCAGGAGCTGCACGCCGCGCCGGAGCTGCTGCTCGTCGTCAACGTGTGGGACGCGATCACCGCGAAGGTCGTCGCCGAGACCCCGGGCACGACGGCACTGGCCACCGCGAGCCACGGTATCGCCGCGTCGCGGGGCTACGAGGACGGCGAGAACATCCCGCGCGACCTCATGATCGCCGAGGTCGGGCTGATCGCGGAGGTCGCCGGCGACCTGCCGGTCACCGCGGACCTGGAGGCCGGCTACGGCGACCCGGGCGGCACCGTCGCCCGCGCCATCGACGTCGGCATCGTCGGCTGCAACCTGGAGGACCAGGTCAAGCCGCTCGCGGAGTCGGTGAAGGCGGTCGAGGCGGTCGTCGCCGCGGCGGAGTCCGCGGGCGTGGACTTCGTGCTGAACGCCCGCACCGACGCGTTCCTCAAGGCGGGCGACAAGGATCCCGAGGCGGTGCTGGCGGACGCGATCGAGCGCGGCCGGGCGTACCTGGACGCGGGCGCGTCCAACTTCTTCGTGCCCGGCAGGCTCGACGAGACCCAGGTCGGGCGGCTGGTCGAGGCACTCGGCGAGCGGAAGGTGAACCTGATCGGGATCCCCGGGTCGATCCCGCTGGAGCGCGCGCGGGCACTCGGCGTCGCCCGCGTCTCGTACGGCCCGTGGAGCCAGAACGTCGCACTGACCGCGCTGGCGGAACTGGCCACCGACGTCTACGCCGGCGGCGGGCTGCCCGGGGGCACGCGCAAGCTCAACTGAGCCCCGGGTCGGTGACCGGGCCGGCGCCACGCTGCGCCGGCCCGGTCACCGGGTCTCACATGTCCGGCGCGTCCGCGTTGGACGGCGTCGTCGTCTGCGCGACGAGCGCGTCCCAGTTGCGCAGGATGTACTCGCCCGTGCGCTGGGACAGCGCGCCGATCGTGGACGTCGGGTTGACCGCGGCCCCCGTGGTGAGGGTGCTGCCGTCGCAGACGAACAGGTTCGGCACGTCCCAGGTCTGGCACCACTTGTTGAGCACCGAGTCGCCGGGGTTGTTGCCCATGCGGCAGGTGCCCATCAGGTGCCAGGCCGGCGGCGGGTAGAGCACGCCGGTGTCGTTGGTCTCCACCGCCCCGACCGCGCGGGTGGCCTCGAAGATCTTGTCGATGCCGTACTTCGCCAGCGCGATGTCGTTGGCGTGCAGCTCGTAGTTCACGTGCGCGGCCGGCAGGCCCGAGCTGTCGGTGACGTCGTGGTTCAGCGTGACGGTGTTCGTCTCCACCGGCAGGTCCTCACCGAACATGAAGACCATCAGGTGGTTGGCGAAGTGGCCGTCGAAGAACTCGCGGTGCTTCTCCCCCCACGGCGCGGTGTAGCCGGTGTGCGTGCCCATCGCGGCGTAGGCCGGTCCGAAGCTGCGCGCCACCTGCATGCCGAAGCCGTTGACGAATCCCCGGCTGACGTCGGTGTGGTAGAACTCGTGGCTGTACAGGGGCGCGCCGAAGCTGCCCTTGTAGCCCTCGATGGGCTCGTCGAACCACGAGTCGCAGAACGCGAAGACGTGGTGCATCAGGTACTTGCCGACGATCCCGTTGGAGTTCGCCAGCCCGTCCGGGTGCCCCTTCTGCGCGCTCTGCAGCAGCAGCCGCGGCGACCCGATGCCGTTGGCCGCGAGCACCACGATCTTGGCCCGGACCTCGTGCCGGTCGCCGGTGTTGCGGTCGATGTAGGTCGCACCGGTGGCCTTGCCGTTCGACGCGTTGATCTGCTCGACGCGCGCCATCGTGCGCAGGTCCGCGCCGTGGCGGATGGCGTAGGGCCAGTGCGCGTTGGCCGGGGTGGACAGCGAGCCGGTCGGGCTGCCGGAGAGCTCGTTGCCCATGGCCTGGTCGGCCTGCCGGTTCTCCCGGTCCCGGGTGATGATCGCGTTGTCCGACGGCCACCAGTGCCAGCCCAGGTCGCGCGAGGCCTTCGCGTACTTCAGCCCGAGCTTGCCGGGCAGCACCTCCGGGTCGCGGACGGCCTGCTTGCGGTCCGGGTAGGACGGGTCGCCGACGCGGCCGGAGATGCCGTAGATCTCGTCGTTCTCGTCGTAGAACGGCGCGAGGTCCTCGTAGCTGATCGGCCAGTCGATCGTGCCCTCGAGGCCGTGCTCGGTGCCCTTGCGGAAGTCGACCGGCTTGTAGCGCGGCCAGTGGCCGGCGTAGTGCATCGTCGAGCCGCCGACGTTGTTCATCATGTACGGCGTCGTGACGCCGGTGACCGGGTAGTCCTCGGGGAGCTGGCGCACGTTGGGGTCGTAGGCCCAGCCGCGCTGCTTCTCCAGCTCCCACTCGTCGTGGTAGTGCGGGTGCTCGCGCGGCGTGACCCAGGGGCCCTGCTCCAGGCACACGACCTTGACGCCGGCCTTGGCCAGCTTGAGCGCGATCCCGGCCCCGCCGGGACCGGCTCCGATGATCAGGACGTCCGTCTCGGTGTAGGCAGCCATGACGTGCCTCCTCACTTCGTCCAGGACAGCTGGGACAGGTCGACGCGCACGACGTCGTCGGTCTCGAGGTAGGAGCCGTTCTCCTGGGCCTGCGTCAGCAGGTCCTCGTCCCAGGGCTCGGTGGTCTGCAGGTAGCCGTAGGGCAGCGGCGGGCCGTGGTAGTCGCGCCCGGCGGGCAGGTTCCTGTTGATCGCCAGCGTGACCACGGGCCGCGAGTAGTAGCCGTAGTAGACGAGTGCCCGCAGCTGCTCGAACAGCGGGTCCTCGGCCTTCTCCAGCGCGCTGATCGCCTCGGTCCGGGCGGCGACGTCACCATCCACGAAGGACTGGCCGAGCCGGTCGAGGCCGGCCTTGAACGCGTCCTCCTCGGCGAACGGGAAGTGCTTGTTCCGGTACCCGGACGGCGTGACGTAGCGGCCGACGAAGGTGACCAGGTCGACCTCGCTCGCGGTCGGCCACGCCGGGTCCGGCGGGATCAGCGTGTCGGCGACCGCGTTCAGCACGGCCGTCTGGGTCCCGTCGAACCGGATCGGGTGCAGCAGGCCGCCGATGCGCGGCCGGCCGGTCTCGAAGAAGCCGCCGGCCTCACCGGGGCTCGCGGTCTCCGCGGGTGCTCCGAAGGGAGCGGGTGCGTCGTTCATCGTGGTTCTCCTCTCGATGAGAACGGGCGGCTACAGCGGCGCGCCGGCCCAGTCCGACCCCGCCCGCAGCGACGGGTCGAGGTTGACGCTGACGTGCTTGACCTGCGTGTATCCGTGGACGGCCTCGATGCCCTCCTCGCGCCCGGTCCCGGACTGCTTGTGCCCGCCGTGCGGGGTCATCGGCAGCTCCCCGAACCAGTCGTTGATCATCACGCCGCCCACCTGCAGCCGGCGCGCGGTGGACAGCAGCTTCTTGATGTCGCTGCCGAGCAGCACCGCGAACAGCCCGTAGATGGAGTCGTTGACGGCCTCGACGAGCTCGTCCTCGGTGCTCCAGGAGTGCACGGACGCCACCGGGCCGAAGATCTCCTCGCGGGCGATCCGGGCGTCGTGGGCGACGTCGACGAACACCGTCGGCTCGACGAAGTAGCCGCCCTCGGGCGCGCCGGCGGGGCGGCCGCCGCCGTAGTGCAGGGTCCCCTCGGTCTTGCCGATCTCGATGTAGTCGCGGACCCGGTCGTACTGCTTCTGCGAGACCAGCGGGCCCATCTGGGTGCCGTCGGCGAACCCGTCGCCGACCTGCGTCTGCTCCAGGCGCGCGGTCAGCTTCTGCAGGAACTGCTCGCGCACGTCGGCGTGCACGAACAGCCGGGTCCCGGCGACGCAGACCTGCCCGGTGTGCGAGCAGAAGCCCTGCACGGCGGCCTCGACGGCGTCGTCGAGGTCGGCGTCGGGGAACACGATCGTCGGCGACTTGCCGCCGAGCTCCAGGTTGACCTGCGCGACGTGGTCGGCGGCCAGCTTGGCGACGGTCTTGCCGGTCTCGGTGGAGCCGGTGAAGGTGATGCCCGCGACGTCGGGGTGCGCGGCCAGCGACGCCCCGGCCTCGGTGCCGAACCCGGTGACGACGTTGAACACGCCGTCCGGGAAGCCCGCCTCCTTGACCAGCTCGGCGAACTTCAGCGCCGACAGCGAGGTGTCCTCGGCCGGCTTCACCACGCAGGTGTTGCCGAGCGCCAGCGCCGGGGCGCAGGACCGCACCATGATCAGCAGCGGGTAGTTCCACGGCACGATGTGCGCGGTGACGCCCAGCGGCTCGAGCAGGGTGAAGGACAGCTTGTTGCCGGGCACCTCGATGGTCCGCCCGCCGACCTTGTCGGCCAGGCTCGCCCAGTAGTCGAGCCACAGCGGGATGGCGCCCATGAGCTCGCTCGCCTTGGCCAGGTAGTGCCCGGAGTCGAGCGCCTCCAGCCGGGCGAGCTCGTCGGCGTGCTCGGTGACCAGGGCGGCCAGGTTGCGCAGCAGCGCGGCGCGGGCGATCGCGTCGGTGAACTGCCACTCGACGGCGACCCGCTTGGCCGCGGCGACGGCGCGGTCGACGTCGGTGCCGTCGGCCCGCGGGACCTCCGCGATGGTGCGCCCGGTGTTGGGGTCGACCGTCGGGAAGGTCGCACCGGCCGCGGCCGGGACGAACTGCCCGTCGACGAACATCGCCACCTGGTCGGCGGTGCGCGCGTCGGCGTCGAGGGTCAGTGCATGGGTGGTGACGGACATGCTCGGTGGCCTCCTTGCCACTGGTGGGTCTGGGGGTCGTCCCGGGTCAGGGACGCTTCGTGTGCTCGCGCTCGTCGACGACGCGGCGGGCCTTGTGCTCGCTGCGCTCGAAGGTGTCGGGGGCGACGACCTCGACCCCGACCCGCAGGCCGACCACACGGTGCAGCCCGCTGCCGGCGGCGCTCTCGAAGCGCTCGGCGTGCTCGGGCGCGCACTCGGCCCGGACGACGATCTCGTCCATCGAGCCGGTGCGGGTGACGTGCACGCGGTGCTCGCCGCCGTAGCCCTCGATCTCGCGCAGCACGTTGTCGATCTCGGTGGGGTACACGTTCTCGCCCCGGATGTGGATCATGTCGTCGATCCGGCCGTAGACCCCGGCGGGCAGCCGCGGATAGGTGCGCCCGCAGCCGTTGGTGCCCATCTCCCAGCGGGTCAGGTCGTTCGACGCGAGCCGGATCATCGGCTGCGAGGTGCGCTCCAGGTGCGTGTAGACCGGGGTGCCCTCGGAGCCGTACGGGACGGTGCGGAAGCTGTCCGGGTCGCAGACCTCGTGCCAGACGATGTCCTGCCAGAGCAGCATCCCCTCCGGGGTGCCCTCGGTCGCCGACGCCGACATGAACGGCGTCATCTCCGCCATCGTCCCGCAGTCGACGACGCGCGTGCCGAACGCGTCCTCGATCGCCTTGCGCACGGTGGGCACCGAGGCACCGGGCTCGCCGGAGAAGAACATGACCTCGATGCCGAACTCGCGCGGGTCGACCTTCTCCTGCTCGGCGACCTCGGCCAGGCGCAGCGCGTAGGACGGCGTGGAGTAGAACGCCTTCGGACGGGTGCGGGTCAGCCACTGCACCGCCCGCGCGGTCATGCCCGAGGCGCCCGCGCCGTAGGGGAACACCTTGCAGCGCAGGCGCTCCGCCCCGCTCATCGCACCCCACGACCCGAGGTAGAGCGAGAACAGCGCGGAGACGAACACGGTGTCGCCGGGCCGCACGCCCATCCCCCACAGGATGCGGGCGTGGTTGTCGGCGATGACCTCCCAGTCCCGGCGGCCCATCGCGAACGCGGTCGGGGTGCCGGTGGTGCCCGACGTGCCGTGGATGTGGTGCAGCTCGGCGTCGTCGACGCAGACGTAGTCGCCGAAGGGCGGCGCGTTCTCCTGCGAGGCGCGCAGCTCCTGCTTGGTGACGACCGGGACCTGCTCGAACGCCTCCCAGGTGGTGACGTCACGGACGTCGAGCCCGGCCTCGTCGTACTTGCGCTTGTAGAACGGCGAGCTGTCGTAGGCGTAGCGCAGCACCTCCTGCAGCCGGACCAGCACCGCGGCGTCGCGCTCGGCCGGGTCCATCGTCTCCCGGTGGGGGAACCAGTACGGGCTGTCCGGGTCGGGCAGGTAGCTCTGGTCGTAGCCCGCCGGGAAGTGCCACTCCTCCATCTGTCCCATCAGGACTTCCTCCGCTCGATCTCGGCGTCGTTCCAGGGGGTGAGGGCCTGGTAGTCGGGAACCCAGCCGAGGCCCTTGCCCGCGTCCGGGGACGGGGCGTCACGGCTGGTGACGACGTCGATGACGGCCGGGGCGTTGGCCAGCGCCCGCTTCAGCGCGTCGGCCATCTGGCCGGGTTCGGTGACCCGCTCGCCGTGCGCACCGAGGCCCTCGGCGAGCTTCGCGTAGTCGTTGTCCTCGAGTTCGGTGCCGACGACGAGGCCGTAGTTCTCGGCCTGGTCGTAGCGCTCGATGTTCCAGGCGGCGTTGTTGGAGACGATCACGACGATCGGGGCGCCGTGGCGCACCGCGGTGTTGACCTCCATGGCGTTGATGCCGAACGCACCGTCGCCGGTGACGGTGATCGCCGGGAACCCGGGGCGGGCCAGCGCCGCGGCGATGGCGAACGGCACGCCCACACCGAGACAGCCGAACGCGCCGGCGTCGAGGTAGCGGGCCTGCGGCGGGACACCGAGCCGGGCGAAGGACAGCAGGTCCCCGCCGTCGGCGACGACGGTCGCGCCGTCGAGGTCGATGTCGTGCAGCGCGGCGAAGATGTGGTTGGGGTGCATCCGGCCGTCGTCGCCGGGCGGGGTGGACGCGAGCTTCTCGCGGTAGCCCGACGAACGCTCCAGGTGCGCCTCGCGCAGCCCGTCGCGCCAGGCACCGGTGCCCGCGGCCGTGCGGGCGAGCTCGTCGAGCGTGGACGCGACATCGGCGAGGATCTCGACCTCGCCGCGGCGGTTGTCGAACAGCTCGCTCGCGGTGTCGGAGATCCGCAGCCAGCGGGCCTCCGGGAACGCGGCGGGCGAGCCGAAGCCGAGCTGGTAGTCGAGCTGGCGCCCGACGGTGATCACGAGGTCGGCCTCGCGCATGGCCCGGCTGCGCAGCGCCCCGACGACGGCCGGGTGGTCCTGCGCGACCAGGCCGCGCCCCTCCTGGGTGTCGAGGTAGGCGGCGCCGGTCGCGTCGAGGAACCGGACGAGGGCCTCCGGCGCGGTGCGCGCACCCCGGCCGGTGATCACCAGCGGGCGCTCGGCGGCGCCGATCAGCTCGGTGGCGGCCATGACGTCGGCCGGGTGCGGCACGGCGCGGCGCGGCGCGGGCGGGCGCAGGTGCTCGTCGAGCACGACGGCGGGCGGCACGGTCTCGCGCAGCACGTCGGTGGGGACCTCCAGGTACACCGGGCCGGGCTCACCGGCGTCGCCGAGGGCGCGCGACCAGCCCTCGTCGAACTCGCGCAGGACCTCGTCGGCCACGCGCAGGGTGCGGCTCTGGCGGGTGACCGGCGCCAGGATCGCGGTGTGCGCGATGTCCTGCAGCGGGTGCTTGTTGGCCTGCGGCCGGGGCGGGCAGCCGCCGATGAGGATCAGCGGGATCCGCGAGACCGACGCGTTCGCCACCGCGGTGACGGTGTTGGTGACGCCGGGGCCCGCGGTGGCGAGCGCGACGCCCATCTCGCCGGTCAGCTCGGAGTGGGCGTGCGCCATGTGGACCGCGGCGGCCTCGTCGCGGACGTCGACGATCGCGACGCCGAGCCGCGCGAGCTGGTCCCAGATCGGCTGGATGTGGCCGCCCTGCAGACCGAAGACGCGGCGCACACCGCGCCCGTGCAGGAACCGGGCCACCAGCTCGGCGGCGGTGCGGGCCGAACGGTCGGGCAGATCGTGCTCGGGCATCGAGCGGGCCTCCTCGGGCGACGACGACCGGGTGACGTACGACACCGACTGTGGGCATACTGAATTCAGAAGTCAACCGGAAGCAGGGACTCGGAGGGACTTGGGTAAGCTCGGATCGGTTGTCCCACGGGACATCCCACGGCGCGAAAGGACCGGCTCGATGACCGCCCTCCCGGCCCCGCCCTCGCGGGTGCAGCAGGTCTACGACGCGATCGTGGACGACATCTGCACCGGAAAACTGACCCCCGGCACCCCGCTGCGCCAGGAGCAGCTGGCCGAGCGGTTCCACGTCTCGCGCCAGCCCGTGCAGCAGGCGCTGCTGCTGCTGCGCAACCAGGGGATGCTGCGCGACTTCGGCAGGCGCGGCCTGGAGGTCGCCCCGGTCGACGCCGAGTTCGTGGGCCACCTCTACGGGCTGCGCGCCGTGCTCGACGGCTACGCCGCCCGCAGCGCCGCCGGCCGCCTCACCGCCGACCAGGCGTCGCACGGGTTCTCGCTGGTCGCAGCCGGTCAGCGGGCCGAGGCCGAGAAGAACTACGCGGGCATGGTCGCCGCCGACATCGACTTCCACCGGTTCATCACCGACCACTCGGGCAACCCGCTGCTGATCGAGAGCGCGGCGGTCATCTGGCGCAACGTGCAGCGGGTCATGGGCGAGCTGCTGTTCCGCGGGAGCGCGCCGCGCTGGGTCTGGGAGGACCACTCGGCGATCTTCGCCGCGGTCGTCGCGGGGGACGCCGACAAGGCCGAGTCGCTCGCCCGCCGGCACGCCGAGCACGGCGAGGAGCTGATCCTCGCGGCACTGGCCGCGGACGGCTCGGACGAGGCCGACACCGCGGCCTCCTAGGCCCCGGCGGAGGGCGACCGGCAGCGCCTTCCGGTTGACTTCTGAATTCAGAATGCCGGAAGGTGTGTCGCGTCGAGTCCCCTCAGCGTCGAGGAGCACGCCGATGGCAGCACAGTCCGACCCCACCCGCATCTCGGGACGCGCACAACGCGACAGGGTCTACCGAAAGGTTGCAGCACGGCTCGTCCCCCTGCTGTTCGTCTGCTACGCCGTGTCGTACCTGGACCGCGTGAACGTCGGTTTCGCGCGCCTGCAGATGGACGACGAGCTCTGGTTCTCCGACGCCGTCTACGGCATCGGGGCCGGGGTCTTCTTCGTCGGCTACATCCTGTTCGAGGTGCCCAGCAACGTCGTCCTGCACAAGGTCGGCGCCCGCCGCTGGATCGCGCGGATCATGCTCAGCTGGGGCGTGATCTCGGCGATGATGGCGCTCGCGAGCTCGCCGGCGTCGTTCTACACGCTGCGGTTCCTGCTCGGGGTCGCCGAGGCCGGCTTCATCCCCGGCATCCTGCTGTACCTGACCTACTGGTTCCCGGCCGCACGGCGCGGGCGGATCACCGCGCTGTTCCTGGCCGCGATCCCGGTGGCGACGATCGTCGGCGGCCCGCTGTCGGGCTGGCTGATGCAGGCCTTCGACGGCGTCGCCGACCTGCGGGGCTGGCAGTGGATGTTCGTCGTGGAGGCGGTGCCGGCCGTGCTGCTCGGCCTGGTCGTGCTGCGCAGGCTCGACGACCGCGTCGCCGACGCGACCTGGCTGACCCCGGCCGAGCGCGACCTCGTGACCGCCGACGTCGCCGCCGAGGACGACGCCAAGGCCGGGGCGCACGCCTCGGTGCGCGACACGCTGCGCAGCGGCTCGGTGTGGCTGCTCGGCGGGATCTACTTCGCCGTCGCGCTCGGGATCTACACGATCAGCTTCTGGCTGCCGACGATCATCTCCCGCTCGGGCGTGGAGTCCCCGCTCGCCGTCGGACTGCTCGCCGCGGTGCCCTACCTGGTCGCCGTCGTCGCGATGGTGGCCGTGGCGACCCACGGCGACCGCTCCGGCGAGCGGCGGTGGCACACCGCGGTGCCGACCGTCGTCGGCGGGATCGGGCTGGTCGCCGTCGGGCTCACCCAGTCCTCCACGGTGTGGGCGCTGCTCGCGCTCACCGTCGCCGCGGCGGCGGTCTCCAGCGCGCAGGCCGCGTTCTGGAGCCTGCCCGCGGCCCTGCTGTCCGGCGTCGGCGCCGCCGCCGGGATCGCGCTGGTCAACTCCATCGGCAACGTGGCCGGGGCGGTCAGCACCTCGCTGGTCGGGATCGTCGCCGACGCGACGGGGTCGACGGCGAGCAGCCTCTACCTGTTCGGCGCGGTCCTCGTCGCGGGCGGGCTGCTGGTGCTGACGGTGCGGCCGGAGCGGGTGGACGAGGAGCGGACACCGGCACGCTGAGCCGACGCCCCAGGGCCCCCGGTTCGCGCGGTGATCCCCGGTTCGCTCACTGATCCGGAGACCGCGCATGCTGCTGCACGCGCGAACCGCGGATCAGCGCGCGAACCGCGGATCAGCATGCGGGCCGCGGATCAGCGCGGGCCGCGGATCTGCGCGCGGGGACGGACCTCGTGGACGGGCCGTGGTCAGTGCTCGTCGGCGGGCGGGACCTCGTCGGGGTCGGCGAAGGCCTTGCCCAGCTCGCGCGAGAGGGCCAGCGCGCGGCGGGCCCAGGCGGGCGTCGCGCCGGCGAGACCGCAGGCCGGGGTGGGAACGGCCAGGCGGGCCAGCCGCGGCCGGTCGAAACCGAGCCGGTCGGCCAGGTCGTAGCCGGCGCGGGCGAGGTCGCCGATGGCCGGCTCACGCGCGGGCGTGGTGCCGGGCAGCAGGCCCAGCAGGAGGGGGACGCCGTCGTCCCAGGTCTCGCCGATGGCGTCGAGGGCGCGGGGCTCAGCGGTCGGCCCGGTGAAGGCGGGGCGGGTCGCGTCGATCCCGACGGCCGCGGCGCCGGTCCCGGCGAGCAGCCGGATCGGCGGGCGGTCCGCGCAGCAGTGCAGGACGACCGGCGCGTCGATCCCGGCGATCAGCTCGCGCAGCAGGTCCTGGGCGTCCGGGGCACGCACCGCGCGCACCGTGCCGTAGCCCGAGGCCGTCGGCAGCGACCCGGCGAGCACCGCGGGCAGGCCCGGCTCGTCCAGCTGGACGACGACCGTCGCCCCGGTCCGCGCGGCCACCTCCGCGACGTGGGCACGCAGGCCCTCCCCCAGGCTGGCCGCGAACTCGCGGACGGCACCGCGGTCGGTGAGAACGCGGTGCCCGGCGGCGAGCTCGACCGAGGCCGCGAGCGTCCAGGGCCCGGTCGCCTGGATCTTCACCCAGCCGGGCCGGACGCGGTCGCAGGCGTCGTCGAAGGCGTCGAGGTCGCCGGCCATCAGGTCGCGGGCGCGGCGCAGGTCGCGCCCGGGCCGGGCGGTGACCCGCCAGCCGGTCGGGACGACCTCGACGGCCAGGTCCACGAGCAGCCCGGCGGTGCGCCCGACCATGTCCGCGCCGACGCCGCGTGCGGGCAGCTCGGGCAGCGCCGGGAGCTCCGGGGTCTCACCGGTGACGAGCGCGGCGGCCTCGCGCACGTCGGTGCCCGGCAGCGAGCCGACCCCGGTGCCGATCCCCTCCGGCCACAGCGGGCGGGCGGCCGCGGGCTCCTCCGGCCCGTCGGCGACGACCTCGATGCGCGGGGCGGGCGGGCGGCTCTCGCCGGGACGCACGTCGCCGAGCCCGGCGGCGGCCAGCGCGGCGGCCAGCGGGTCGGTGGGGTCCGGGGTGCTCACGCCCCCAGTCTCCCCCGCACCGCACCGGGGGCGCCCCGCGGCCCCGGACGGGCTCAGGCCAGGGCGAACACCGGGTGCCGGGGCGCCGCGGCGGCCAGCTCGGCGTCGCTCGCGCCGGGGGCGACGTCGTCGAACAGCACCGCCGCGGCACGCCCGAGGCCGTCGAGGTAGGCGCGCAGGACCGGGACGGCCGCGGCGGTGTCCAGCTCGGTGGCGGCGACCGGCTCGGTCCGGCCGCCGGAGCGCAGCTCGGCGGCACCGCCCGCGGCGCGCAGGTTGCGCACCCAGTCCGTCTCGCCGCGCGGGGAGATCAGGTGGCGGGTGCCGTCCACCTCCACCGGGGTCAGCGGGGTGGTGTGCAGCGTCCCGCTGCGCCGGCCGCGCACCGCGAGCACCGCGGTGTCGCCGGGCGCCAGGCCGCGCCGGGCGAGCGCTCCGACCAGCGGGTTCAGCACGCGACGGACCAGCGGGCCCGGCGCGCGGTAGTCACGGCTCATGGCCCGCACCCTCCCACCGATCATCGTGCGCGTCCGGGTGGAGCTCACCCGCCCAGGACGAAGACCGGGTGACGGTGCAGGACGGCGGCGATCTCGTCGTCTGCCGCGTCGGCGCCGACGCCGTCGAAGAACGCGCCGACCTCCCACGCCCAGCGTCGCAGGTAGTCCCGCAGCACGGGGACCGCGACGGCCGGGTCGACGACCTCGGTCGCGGTGACCCGCTCGGTGCGCCGCCCGACCGTCAGCTCCGCCTCACCGGCGACCCGCAGGTTGCGCACCCACTGCGTCTCGCCGCGGGCAGCGACCAGGTAGCGGGCGCCGTCGAGGTGCAGGGGGTTGACCGGGGTGGTGCGGACCTCGCCGGAGCGACGGCCGCGCACACCGAGCACGGCGGACCCGGCGAGCGGGAGCCCGAGCCGGGTGAGGCCGGCGACGAGCGGGTTCATCACGAGCCGGGTGAGACGACCGGGGACGACGTAGTGCGAGCGCTGCTTCGACATGAGAGCAGTGTTCACTCAGGCGGGACGAAAAACAAGAGCACTGCTCTCATACGTGGCGGGGATGCGGCTCGGGGCGGGACGCGGAGGGACCGCGGTCAGGCGGTGCGGGTGATCGTCGCCGAGCCGAGGACGACGTCGCCGTCGTCGTCGGGGCGGTAGAAGGCGACCGCCTGCCCCGGTGCGACGCCGCGCAGCGGCGCGTCCAGGGCGACCTCCACGCCGTCGTCGGCGGGAGTGACGGTGGCCGGGGCCAGCCCGCCGTGCGCCCTGACCTGCACGGTGGCGGCGAATGGCCCCTGCGGCGCGACCCCGCTGGTCCACACCGGACGGCGCGCGGAGACCGCCGTGACCTCGAGCGCGGCCTCCGGCCCGACCCGGACGGTGCCGCTGACCGGCTCGATCCCGAGCACGTAGCGGGGACGGCCGTCGGCGGCGGGGCGGTCGACGCCGATCCCCTTGCGCTGGCCGACGGTGAACCCGTGCACGCCGTCGTGGGTGCCGAGCACCTCGCCGGAGGCGTCGTCGACGATCGGGCCGGGCGAGGCCGCGATCCGCGACGACAGGAACCCGCGGGTGTCGCCGGTCGGGACGAAGCAGATGTCGTGGCTGTCGGGCTTGCCCGCGACGCGCAGCCCGAGCCGGGCGGCCTCCTCGCGGATCTGCGGCTTCGCCGTGTCGCCGACCGGGAACATCGCGTGCCGCAGCTGGTCGGCGCGCAGGACCGCGAGCACGTAGGACTGGTCCTTGCCGTCGTCGACGGCGCGGCGCAGCACCGGACCGGACGGGTCGAGACGGGCGTAGTGCCCGGTGCAGACGGCGTCGAAGCCCAGGGCGAGCGCCCGGTCCAGCACGGCCGCGAACTTGATCTTCTCGTTGCAGCGCAGGCAGGGGTTGGGGGTCTCGCCGGCGGCGTAGGCGGCGACGAAGTCGTCCACGACGTCGCGGGCGAACTCGTCGGACAGGTCCCAGACGTAGTACGGGATGCCGAGCACGTCGGCGGCGCGGGCGGCGTCGCCCGCGTCCTCCTTGGAGCAGCAGCCGCGCGAGCCGGAGCGCATCGCGTCGCGGGTGCGCGAGAGCGCGAGGTGCACCCCGACGACGTCGTGCCCGGCGGCGACCGCCCGCGCGGCGGCGACCGCGGAGTCGACGCCGCCGCTCATCGCGGCGAGGACCCGCACGGCTCAGCCCGTGACCGACGCGGGCGTGCGGTTCCCGGCGCGCCGCGCCCGCTCCACGACCGAGCCGATGGCCTCGGCGACCGCGGTGACGTCGGCGGCGGTGCTGGTGTGGCCGAGCGAGAAGCGCAGCGACCCGCGGGCGGTGCACTCGTCGGCGCCCATCGCGAGCAGCACGTGGCTGGGCTGCGCGACGCCGGCGGTGCACGCCGAGCCGGTCGAGCAGTCGATGCCGTGCGCGTCGAGCAGCATCAGCAGGCTGTCGCCCTCGCAGCCGGGGAAGGACAGGTGCGCGTTGCCGGGCAGCCGGCCGGGGCCGCCGTCGACGCGGGAGTCGGTGCGGTCGCCGTTGAGCCGGGCGTCGGGGACCTCGGCGCGCACGGCGCGGACCAGCTCGTCGCGCAGCCCGGCCAGGTGCACGCGGCGGCGCGGGGCGTCGGCGACCGACTCGACGACGGCGGTGGCCAGCCCGGCCAGCGACGGCACGTCGAGGGTGCCGGAGCGGACGTCGCGCTCCTGCCCGCCGCCGTGCAGCAGCGGGGTGCAGGCGACCTCGCGGCCGAGCAGCAGCGCGCCGGCCCCGTACGGGCCGCCCAGCTTGTGCCCGGTCAGGGTGAGCGCGTCGGCACCGCTCGCGGCGAAGTCGACGTCGAGGATCCCGACGGCCTGCACGGCGTCGGTGTGGAACGGGACGCCGAACTCGTGGGCGACCCCGGCGAGCTCGCGGACCGGGTTCACGGTCCCGACCTCGTTGTTGGCCCACATGACCGAGACCAGCGCGTTCGCGTCGGGGTCCTCGGCCAGGGCCGCGCGCAGCGTCTCCGGGAGGACCCGGCCGGCCGCGTCGACCTCCAGCAGCCGCAGCCGGGCGCCCTCGTGGGCGGCCAGCCACTCCGCCGCGTCGACGACGGCGTGGTGCTCGACCGCGGAGACCAGGACCCGGGTGCGGCGCGGGTCGGCGGCCCGGCGCGCCCAGTACAGGCCCTTCACCGCGAGGTTGTCGCTCTCGGTGCCGCCGGTGGTGAACACGATCTCCGACGGGCGGGCGCCGACGGCCTCGGCGATCCGCTCGCGCCCCTCCTCGACCTCGCGCCGGGCGCGGCGGCCCGACGAGTGCAGCGACGACGCATTGCCGGTGCGGCCGAGCGCCTCGCTCATGGCGGCGACGGCGGCGGGCAGCATCGGGGTGGTCGCCGCGTGGTCCAGGTACGTCATCGGCCTCCAGGATAGACCCCGCCGCGGGCGCGGGCGGCGGCGAACCCGTCGTGGACGGGCGTCCGTCTCACCCGGCCGTGCCCGGCGGGACCGGGCGCGGGCGCCGGACGCGGTCGCGGGCCCGCTCGGCGAGCGCACGCCGGTCGGTGCCCGGCCCGGGCTCGACGAGCCCGCCCACGGTGACCTCGCAGACCAGGCCGGGCAGGCGCAGCACCCGCCCGACGGTGTCGCCGAGGGTCTGCTCGCCGACGAACGACGCGGCCGTCGTCGGCCTGCCGTCCGGGGTGGTGATCGACACGGTGACCGGGCGCACGGGCGCGCCGGCGTCGATCGCGGCCTGGAACGGGGCCCGCCGGTAGGGCCCCGACACCGCGCCGCACCACGTCGTCGCCTCGGGGAACACGCCGACCAGCGTCCCGGCCCGCAGCGCGTCGGCGCAGGTCGCGACGGTCCCCGGCAGCCGGGACAGTCCCTCCCGGTGGACGAACAGGGTGCCGGTGCGGGCGGCCAGCGTGCCGATCAGCGGCCAGTCGCGGACCTCGCGCTTGGCCAGCATCGTGACCGGGCCGATCGCGCCGAGCGCGGGGATGTCGATCCACGAGGTGTGGTCGGCGACGACGAGCGCGCCGCGGCCGTCGCCGGGGGCGAGCGGACCGCCGCGCACGACGAGCCGGACGCCCGCGGCCCGCAGCACCGCACGGTGCAGGCCCCGCAGGACGGGGTCGAGCACGCGGCGGCCGAGCAGCGCCGCCACCGGGACGACGGCCGCGGCGAGCGCCAGCACCGCCAGCAGGGACGCGGTGCGGCGGGCCAGGCGCAGCCCGCCGGTCGTCGCCCGCGGGGGGCAGCACTCCTGCGGGGTGCAGGGCGACCAGGCCGCCCAGGGCCCGCCCGGGCGTCGCGACGCCGGGGGTGCGGGCGGGTGCGTCGGGTGGTCGACGGCCGGGGGCGCCGGCGCCGGGACGACCGGCGGGACCGGGTCGCGCAGGGCGGCCCGGGCCGGATGGGGTGCCGCGGCCGACGCGCCGGGGGTCGGTGCGCCGTCCTGCGGTCCGGTCGCGAGGGTCATGCCCCGGTCACCCCGGCCGCGTCGTCGCCGAGGAAGAAGCGCAGGTAGCGCTGGTCGATGTGGTCCATGCCGAGCAGCACCGGGAAGTCCGCGACGCCGAAGTCCGGGTCGTGCGCGGGCGGTCCGCACACCCAGGTGTTCAGGCGCAGGTAGCCGCGCAGCAGCGGCGGGATGCCGCCGCCCCGGCCCGCGGGCGCGCCCGTCGGGTCCCAGGGGCGGTGCGGCACGGTGCGGTACTCCTCGGGCGCGAGGTGCTTCGCGCGGACCCGGTCCCAGACCGCGGCGGCCTGGGTGCCGCCGTCGGCGAGGGAGACGCTGGCGCAGCCGATCAGCCAGCGGTGCCCGGTGAGCAGCATGTACCGGGCGAGCCCGGCCCACACCAGCCCGACGACGGCGCCGCCGCGGTGGTCGGGGTGCACACAGGAACGCCCGGTCTCGACGATGCCCGGGCGCAGCGGGTCGAGTTTCGTGAGGTCGAACTCGCCGTCGGCGTAGAGGCCGCCCGCCGCGCGCGCCCGCTGCGGCGGGAGCATCCGGTAGGTGCCGACGATCTCGCCGGTGGCGTCCTCGCGGACCACGAGGTGGTCGCAGAAGGCGTCGAAGCGGTCGACGTCGCGGCCGGGGACGGGGCTGTCCAGCCGCGCGCCGAGCTCGCCGGCGAACACCCGGTGGCGCAGCGCCTGCGCGGCGGCGACGTCGGCGTCGTCGGTCGTGAGGAGCAGGGAGTACCGCCGGGCCGCGGTCTCCGGGGTCGAGACGATCACCTGGTTCACACCGGGGTTGGTACCGGCCGGGTGCGACGCCCCGACGGTTCCGCGACGACACGTCGATGGCATCGGGGTGAACGGACCCGGACAGGTGTCGTCGCAGGCAGGAGCGGGTGAACAGGCCCCGCACACACGTCGACGCCCGGGTGCACGCGGCACCCGGGCGTCGACGCGGTGGAGGACCGGAAGGGGTCAGCCCTTGCGCTTGGCCACTTCCTCCTGCAGCTGCGGCGCGACCTTGAACAGGTCACCGACGATGCCGAAGTCGGCGATCTCGAAGATCGGCGCCTCCTCGTCCTTGTTCACCGCCACGATCGTCTTCGACGTCTGCATCCCGGCCCGGTGCTGGATCGCACCGGAGATGCCCAGGGCGATGTAGAGCTGCGGCGAGACCGACTTACCGGTCTGCCCGACCTGGAACTGCGGCGGGTAGTAGCCCGAGTCGACCGCCGCGCGCGAGGCGCCCACGGCCGCACCCAGGGAATCGGCCAGGCCCTCGACGACGGTGAAGTCGTCGGCCGAGCCCACACCACGCCCACCGGACACGATCACGGTCGCCTCGGTCAGCTCCGGACGCGACCCACCCGCGATCGGCTCACGACCGGTCACGGTGGCCGAACGCCCCGACGGGGCCGGGACCTCGACGGTCTCGCGCGCACCCGCACCCGCGGCCGCGGAGATCTCGATCGAGCCCGGACGCACCGTGATGACCGGGTGCTCGGTGTTCGCCTTCGCCTCGGCGGTGTAGGCCCCACCGAACACCGAGTGCTGCACGCCGTCGGCGCTCACGCCGACGACGTCGGACAGCAGCCCCGAACCCGTGCGGATCGCCAGCCGCCCGGCGATCTCCTTGCCGTTGCCGGTCGCCGAGAGCAGCACCGCGGCCGGGGACACCGACCCGACCAGCGACTCCAGCACCGTGGTCTCCGGGGACAGGAAGTCCGTGGAGTCGGTCTCCGCGGCGTAGATCTTCTCCGCGCCGTGCTCGGTCAGCCCGTCGGCCAGCTTGTCCGCCGTGCCCGCGGCACCGACGACGACCGCCGACGGCTCACCCAGCGCGCGGGCGGCGGTCAGCAGCTCGTAGGTGGTCTTCTTGATGTCACCGTCGACGTGGTCGACCAGGACCAGAACCTCAGCCATGATTCTCTATCTCCAAACGAAGAGGGAAGCCAGGAAGAACCGGGATCAGATCAGCTTCTGCCCGACCAGGAACTCGGCGATCTTCGCGCCGCCGTCGCCCTCGTCGGTGACCTTCTCCCCGGCCTGCTTCGGCGGCTTCGGCGACGCCGAGACCACCGAGGTCAGGGCGTTGGCCAGACCGACCTCGGACGGGTCGATCCCCGCACCGGCCAGGTCGAGGGTCTGCACCGGCTTCTTCTTCGCCGCCATGATCCCCTTGAACGAGGGGTAGCGCGGCTCGTTGGACTTCTCCCCGATCGACACCACCACCGGCAGCTCCGCGCTCAGGTGCGTGACACCCTCGTCGGTCTCCCGCTTCGCGGTCACCGTCGAACCGGAGACCGACAGCTCGTTGGCGTGGGTCAGCGACGGCACCTCCAGCAGCTCGGCGATCATCGCCGGGACCGCACCGATCTGGCCGTCGGAGGCCGAGTTGCCCGCGATGACCATGTCCCAGCCCTCGACGGTGCCGATCAGCTTCGTCAGCGCCTTCGCGGTCTGCACCGCGCACGAACCGTGGATCGCCTCGTCCGACAGGTGCACCGCGGAGTCCGCGCCCATCGACAGCGCCTTACGGATCGCATCCGTGGCCCGGTCCGGGCCCATGCACACCACGACGACCTCCGAGCCGTCGTTCGCCTCCTTGAGCAGCAACGCCTGCTCCACCGCACGCTCGTTGATCTCGTCGATCACCGCCTCGGCACCCTCACGGTCGAGGGTGTGGTCGGAATCGGACAGCGTCCGCTCCGAGTAGGTGTCGGCCACCTGCTTCACCAGGGTCACGATCTTCATAGGACCTCTTCGACCTCCTGCCGCGGCGGCCTGCGCCCACGCGCACACCGCGTCCGTCGTCGTACGCGATCCGCGTCCGGACTCTCCGGGGCGGACCCTCTCGCGTCACCGTGACGAGGCTGCGCCGCGCGCTCTCGCAGGAGCGGGGGTGGGCCGCGGCGTCGCGCCCGTCGTGTCCGGTGATGGTGCCAGCAGTGCCACCGTAATGGCACGCCGTGCCACTGTGACGTTCATTGTTACCAGCGGGTAGCCACTGGCACATCCCGGCTCGACGTGACGGTACTCACGCGCGGGGCTCGTCACCTGCTGCAGGCGCGACGTCACACCACGCCACCCCTGATCGGGGGGCGGGTTTCGCTACCGTCGGCAGCTCACGCACCGGCAGGAGGGAGCCACCGTGCAGGTCACGGGGTTCGACGACCGTCTGGGCACGGGCTACGTGCTCAGTACGGGACCGCACGCCGACGAGGACGTCCCGGGCAGCCGGACCGTGGAGCACGGCGGGCTGACCGTGCGCGCCACCGACGGGCTGGCCGCGATGCTGGAGGACGCGCTCGCGCACCGGCCGACCACCCGTCTGGGGTGGGGCGGCCCGGAGGTGCCGCTGACGCTGGAGGACGCGACGCTGCTCGCCTGGCTGCGCCAGGACATCGGCGGCGTCGTCGCGGTCTCCGGCGAGCCCGTCTGACTCAGCGGCGCAGGTGGGCCAGCGCCCGCCGGGCCGCGTGCGCGCCGCACATCCCGTGCGCGCCCGGCCCCGGCGGGGTCGCCGCCGAGCACAGGAAGTGCCCGGGTGCACCCGTGTCGTAGGGCTGCAGGGTCGTGCGCGGCCCGAACACGAGCCGGCGCACGTCCTTGGACCCGGTGAGGATGTTGCCGCCCACGAAGTTGGGGTTCGCGGCGAACTGCGCCGGGTCGGTCGTCAGCGTGCCGACGACGCGCTCGCGGAAGCCGGGCGCGAAGCGCTCGATCTGCGCGGTCACCGCCGCGGTGGCGTCCCCGGTGTAGCCGTACGGGACGTGCGCGTAGGCCCACACCGGGTGCACGTCGCCGGCCGAGCGGGTCGGGTCGGCCAGGTACTGCTGCCCGACCAGCACGAACGGCCGCTCCGGCATCCGGCCCGCGTGCACCTCCCGCTCGACGTGGGCGGTCTCCGCCGCCGACCCGACGACGTGCAGCGTGCCCGCGCGGCGGGCGGCCGGGTGGGTCCACGGGACCCCGCCCGCGACCGCGTAGTCGACCTTGAAGGCGGCCGGGCCGTGGCGGAAGCGGCGGTAGGCCCGCGCCACCCGGGCGGGCAGCCGGTCCCCCAGCAGCGCCGGGAGCCGGTCCGGTCCGACGTCCCACACCACGACGTCCGACGGCGGCAGCTCGTCCGCGGAGCGGACGTGCACCCCGGTCCGCACCGTCGCGCCGTGCTCGGCCAGCACCGCGACGAGCGCGTCCGCGACGGCCTGCGAGCCGCCCTGCGCCACCCCCCAGCCGTGCCGGTGTCCCGCGGTGAACAGGCCCAGCCCGATCGCCGAGGTCAGCGGCCGGTTCAGCGGGCGGAACGCGTGCGCCGCGGACCCCAGGAACAGGGCGCGGCCGCGTTCGGTGCGGAACGCGCGCGCCAGCACCTCCGCGGGCAGGACCGTCGGCGCCCCGAACCGGGCCAGCAGCAGCGGGTGGCGCGGGATGCGGACCAGCGGCCCGAGGAAGTCCGGCGAGTAGGTGTCGTAGTTCCGCACCGGCCCGGTGAACAGGGCCCGCCACAGCGGCCCGTCGGCGCCCAGGCCGGCCGCGGTCTCCTCGACCGAGCGGACCAGCACGCCGGCGTCGCCGCCGTCGAGGGGGTGGACGCAGTCGACCTCCGGCAGCCGCCAGCGCAGACCGTGCCGCTCCAGGCCCAGCTCGGCCAGCACCGGCGACCCGACGGCCATCGGGTGCACGGCGGAGCAGTGGTCGACCAGCAGGCCGGGGACGATCGCCTCCGCGGTGCGGGTGCCGCCGCCGACGGTGTCCGCGGCCTCCAGGACGGTGACCGCGACACCCGCGCGGGCCAGCACGGCGGCGGCGACCAGCCCGTTGGGGCCGGAGCCGACGACGGTGGCGGTGGTCATGGGTCCTCCGTGGGGCTGGGGTGGCGGGCCCTGTCTACCGGTCCCCGGTCAGATCAGCGACGCGTCGAGGCCGCCGTCGAGGACGAGGCCGCTGCCGGTGCAGAACGCGGACCGCTCGCCCGCGAAGAACAGCACGGCCTCCGCGACGTCCTCCGGGGTCCCGTAGCGGCCCTGCTTCTGCGCGATCAGCGCGTCGAAGCCGCCCGCGGGCAGGCCGAGCGCGGCCTCGAAGTCCGGCCGGGCCCCGGTGACCAGCTCGGTCTCGACGAACCCGGGCAGGACCGCGTTGACCCGTACGCCGTGCGCGCGCAGCTCGGTCGCGGCCGTCTTGGTCAGGTTGACCACCCCCGCCTTGGCCGCGGCGTAGTGGCCGATCAGCGGGGAGCCGGTCGTCGCCGACACCGAGGCGACGGTGACGATCGTGCCGCCGCCGGAGGCGATGATCGCCGGCGCGGCGTGGCGGATGGACAGGAAGACGCCGTCGAGGTTGACCGAGGTGACCGCGCGCCAGGCCGCCAGGTCCATCTCGAGCAGCGGCATCGCGTTGCCGACACCGGCGTTGGGCACCATGACGTGCAGCCCGCCGTGCCGCTCGACGGTGTGCGCGACGAGCTCCTCGACCTGCGCCTCGTCGCGGACGTCGCAGGACAGGTGGGTCGCGTCGGGGATACCGGCCGCGGTCCGCTCCGCGGCGGCGCCGTCGATGTCGGAGACGACGACCGTCGCCCCCTCCGCGCCGAGCCTGTGGGCGATCGCCCGGCCCAGGCCCCGGCCGGCGCCGGTCACGATCGCGATCCGGCCGGTCAGTGCGTCGCTCATGTCGTCTCCTCGTCGAGATGCGGTCGGGATGCGGTCGGGATGCGGGCCGGGTGGGGACGGCGGGGCGGGCGGGCCCGGAGCACCGCCCGCCCCGCCGGGCTCACGGCGCCGCGGCGCCGGCCACGTCGCCGTCGGTGATCTCCGCGGCGGTCGGGGCGCCGCCCTCCGGCGCCCGCCAGGTGACCGTCAGCGGGATCGGGCCGTTCGGCAGCCAGGGCTGCTCGGCCACGGCGTCGGCGACGACCCAGTACCCGGTCTCGACGACGCCGAGCGCGGCGTCGATCAGCTTGTAGTGCTGGACCGTCGAGTGGATGGCCTGGGACTCGACCCAGGCCACGACCCACTCGCCGGGGGCGAACCCCACGCGGCGCTGCACGGCGGCGATCAGGCGCTCGTCGTGCAGGTGGCCCTCGCCGAAGTTGAAGCCGATGACGGAGTTGCAGCCGAACTCGGCCTCGCGCACGGTCCGGGTGTCGAGGTCGTCGAGCCGGGCGGCCAGCACCGAGAACAGCCCGCGGCCCTGGGAGTGCATCGACCGCCAGGCGATCGTCTGCTGCATGGTGATCTCGGCGACGGCGGGCGGGTAGCCCATCGCCTGCAGCTGGTCGACCTGGTTCGTGGTCGGCCGCGGCGTCAGCGTGTTCAGCTTCGCCTCCGCGCCGGGGGTGAAGGTCCACAGCGCCGAGGCCCAGTTGCCGGCGTACTGGCGCATCGACGGCAGGAACGACACGAGGTCCGGGCGCAGGTTGCCCAGCACCGGGAAGAACACCAGCCCGGCGACGATCGCGAGGGCGAGCGCCGGGGAGGACATGTCGGTGACGCCGTAGCCCTCGCCGTTGGGGAAGCCCAGGAACAGGAACACCGTCAGGTAGCCGAACAGGATGTTCCACTCCAGCGGCACGGCCAGCGGGAACGTCGAGGTGATGAACAGGTGGAACACCACCATGAGCACCACCGCGGCCAGGGTCAGCCAGCGGTTCGTGGAGAACAGCAGCACCAGCGGGGTGACGATCTCGACCGTCGAGCCGCCGACGTGGGCCAGGACCGTCGCGACCCGCGACGGGCGGATGTCGCGCGGGAAGTCGCGGTAGTGCGCGCGCTTGACCCACCGCGACGGGACGCACGGGCTGTTGGACACCATCGGCGGGATGACGTGGGTGAAGTGGCGGCCGAACTTCGACACCCCGGCGCAGATCCAGACGATGCAGATCAGCAGCTTCGCCGCGACGATCATGTCGACGAACGGAAGCACCGCGAAGAACACCAGCGCGGGCGCGTACTGCTCGCTGCGGGCCGCCAGGAAGATCGTCTTGTCGCGCAGGCCGACGAGCACCAGCAGCACGAGCGGCGCCACCATCAGCCACGGGGCGACCAGGCCGGACGTGGCGCCGGGCACGGCCGCCGACAGCGACGCGCTCGGCACGCCCGGCAGCACGACGGCCGCCAGCAGCCCGGCGAGGAGGCCGAGGTAGAGCACGACGTCGAGCACCGTGCGGGTGTCGCCGGCGGTGCCGGGCACCGCCCGCCACGGGGGGAGCCGGATCGTGCCGGGGCGGGCCCAGAACAGGATCCCGCCGGTCATCGGCCGGAACTTGCCCGCGATCGGGCCCCACGACCCGGCGACGCCGACCGCCTCGAGCAGCATCGTCCAGAGCACGAACTTCTGGTAGACGACCGGCTCGTCCCACCAGCCCGCGACGTCCCAGAACGGGCCGGCGCCGGAGGTCCAGGTGATCAGGGCCGCGCCGCCCAGCACGTAGAGGAACAGCAGCTTCAGCACGTAGACGGCCGGGATCATCCTCGGCGACCCGAAGCCGTACTCCACCCAGTGCAGGGCCAGGGCCCGCGTCCGCTCGGACAGCGGCCTGTCCAGGAACGTCCCGGTGTCGACCGGGGGGAAGTTCCCCGTGGTGAACCCCATCGTCCACTCCTCTCGGTGGTGCCTCCGGTGGCCGTCCGCGACTGCGGGCAGGACGGCTCGCCCGCCGGACCGGTGGTCGGCGGGACGGGTGTGCGGTGACCCGGCCGGGAGCGGGCTGCGGGGCCGTGGCCACGGCGCCGCCGGCGTCGGATCGGTGTGCAGGCGAAACTAGGACCGCGGTGTGACGGGCGCCATGTACCTCGATCACGAACCGCGGGCGGCCCGTTGTGCCGGGGGCACAACCGCGTGCGGGCCGGGGGCCGCTAGCGTCCGGGCCCATGTCCGCCGACGTCGACGAGGTCGTCGCGGCCGTCGCCCGCGACCTCGAGGCCCGGCTGCCGGAGCTGACGACCGTGATGACCGACTGGTTCGTCGAGGCCATCCCGGAGTTCCGGCACGACGAGACGCTGCGCAGGCTGATGGTCGCGAGCACCTCGGCGAACCTGGCCGCGATCGTGGACGTGCTCGTCCACTCGATCCCGCTGGACCGGATCACCGTGCCGCCGGCGGCCGCGGAGTACGCGCGCCGGTTCGCCCAGCGCGACCTGTCGCTGGAGGCGCTGCTGCGGGCCTACCGGCTCGGCGAGCAGATGTTCGCGCAGCGGGCGCTGGACGTGCTGCGGTCGGGCCCGCACCGCGGCCGTCCCGACGTCCTCGACGCGGTGTCGGTGCTCAGCGACCGCACCAACCGCTACATCGACCAGGTCATCTCCGGCCTGATCGACATCTACGAGGCCGAGCGACGGCGGTGGAGCACCCGGTCCGGCGCGGGGCTCGCGACGCGGGTCCGGATGGTGCTCGACACCGACCCGCTGGCCGACGCGGCGGCCTCGGAGCTGCTGGGGATCGCGGTGACCGCCCGGCACACGGCCGCGGTGGTGTGGACGCCGGCGTCCGGCGGCGCCGCCGCGGACGGTCACGCGCTGCAGGCCGGGGCCCGGCTGCTCTACGAGGCGTCCGGGCGTTCCCCGCTCACGGTGCTCGCCGACAGCCGGACGCTGTGGGCGTGGCTGTCCGGGCCGGAGACGGTGCCGCTGGACACCGGCCTGCTGCGTGACCGGCTGCCCGACGGGCTGCGGGTGGCGATCGGCGGGTCGGCGCCCGGCCTCGACGGGTTCCGCGGCTCGCTGGCCGAGGCGCAGCGGGCGCGGGCCGTCGCCGAGGGCGCCGGGGACCGGCCGTCGGTGACCCGGTTCGACGACGTCGCCGTCACCGCGCTGCTCACCGACCGTTCCGAGGACCTGCGCCGCTGGGTCTCGCGGGTGCTCGCCGGGCTCACCGCCGACGAGCCGGGCACCGACCAGCTGCGCGAGACGCTGCGGGTGTTCCTGGCGGTGGGCGGCAGCTACACCCAGGCCGCGGCGCGGCTGCACCTGCACAAGAACACCGTGCACTACCGGGTACGCAAGGCCGAGGAGCTGCTCGGACGCCCGGTCGGCGAGGACCGGCTGCAGGTGGAGGTGGCGCTGCTGGCCGCGGCGCAGCTGCGCGGGCAGACCTGACCGGGCGGCTCAGCCGGCGCGGCGGCCCGACGGCGGGTCCGCGGGCGCGGGCGGGCGGTCCTCCTCCGGGACGACCAGCGACAGGACCTCGCCGAGTGCCTCGTCGTCCATCGCGCGGGGCTCCACCGGCTCGTCCCCGAGCACGCCGGACACCACCCAGGAGCCGGACCGCCCGGTGATGGTGAGCGACAGCGTCTCGTCCTCGTGCGCCGGATCGTTCATCCTGGGCTCCTCTCGGCGCGACGCCGTCGGCGTCGCCCACGGCCCACGTGGGCCGGGACCGGGGACTACCCGCCCGGGGCACGACGATGCCCACCGCGGCGCCGCCCGCACGCCGACCGGCAGGAACGGTGCGCCGACCGCGATACCGGACGTGCACGACCGTCCGGACGGGTCAGCGGTCCGGACGCCGGCAGGGCGCGGGGCGCGGCGGCGGCGCCACCGGCAGCATCGCCCAGAGCATCTCGGCCAGCGCACGGTCGTCCAGCCCCTTGAGCGGCAGCTGGTCCTGGCCGAGGACGCCGGACACCAGCCACGAGCCGGAGCGGCCGGTGATCGTCAGGGTCACCGTGTCCTCGTCGGTCGCGGTGTCGGTCATAGGTCCCCCTCCGTCGGGCTCCACCTGTTCCGACGTCCGCGACGCCGTCCCGTTGCCCGTCCGCGACGAGCGGTAGCGCCCGCGAGGGGACCGGTGGGCGGGGGCGCCGGTCGTCGTGATGAGGTCGGGAGGTGAGCAGCAGCCTGCCCCTCACCGGGGAACGCACCGTCCCCGGCATCAGCCGGGAGAACTACTGGTTCCGCCGCCACGAGGTCGTCTACGCGGCCATCGCCGCGGACTGCTCGGGTGCCGTGGTGCTGGAGGCCGGATGCGGCGAGGGCTACGGCGCGGACCTGCTCGCCGGCACCGCACGGTCGGTGCTGGCCCTGGACTACGACGTGACGACCGTCGGGCACGTGCGCGTGCGCTATCCGCGCGTCGCCGTCGCGCGGGCCAACCTGGTGGCGCTGCCGGTGCCCGACGCCGCGGTCGACGTCGTGGTGTCGCTGCAGGTCATCGAGCACCTCTGGGAGCAGGAGCGGTTCCTGCGCGAGTGCCGGCGGGTACTGCGCCCCGGTGGACGGCTCATGGTGTCGACGCCGAACCGCATCACCTTCTCCCCCGGCCGCGACACCCCCCTGAACCCCTTCCACACCCGCGAGCTCGACCCGGGCGAGCTGGCCGGGCTGGTCGGCGACGCCGGGTTCGACGACGTCGTCGTGCAGGGGCTGCACCACGGGCCCCGGCTGCGCGGGCTCGACGACCGCCACGGCGGCCTGATCGAGGCCCAGACCGAGCTGGCGCTCTCCGGTGCGCCGTGGCCGGCCGCGCTGGCCGCCGACGTGGCCTCCGTGCGGTGCTCGGACTTCGTGCTGCACGGCGCCGACCCCGGCTCCTCGCTCGACCTGCTGGTCACCGCGAGCCGCCCGTGAGCGCGGCGCCCGTCGGGACGTTCTGCCTGGTCCTGCACTCGCACCTGCCGCTGCTGGCCCGGCACGGACGCTGGCCGGTCGGCGAGGAGTGGCTCTACCAGTCCTGGGCGCACTCCTACCTGCCCGTCGTCGCGACGCTGCGCGAGCTGGCCGCCGAGGGGCGCACCGGGCTCGCCACCCTGGGCGTGACCCCGGTGCTGGCCGCCCAGCTCGACGACCCGCACTGCCTGCGCGGGGTGCACGACTGGCTGGGCGGCTGGACGCTGCGGGCGCACTCGGCGGCGTCGCGGCTGCCCGACCTGGCCGCGCACGAGCACCGGGTGTCGACGGCGGCGACGGCGGAGTTCGAGCGGCACTGGCGCCACGGCGGCTCCCCCGCCCTGCGGGCCCTGCGCGACACCGGCGCCGTCGAGCTGCTCGGCGGGCCGGCCGCGCACCCGTTCGGCCCGCTGCTCGACCCGCGGGTGCGGGCGTTCTCGCTGCGCGCCGGCCTCGACGACCACGCGCTGCGGCTGGGCGCGCGACCGGCCGGGATCTGGGCCCCGGAGTGCGGGTTCGCCCCCGGCATGGAGACCGGCTACGCCGACGCGGGGGTGCGCCGCTTCCTCGTCGACGGCCCGGCGCTGCGCGGGGACACCGCGTTCGCCCACCCCGTCGGGGACTCCGACGTCCTGTGCGTCGGACGCGACCTGGAGGTCACCTACCGGGTGTGGTCGCCGCGCAAGGGCTATCCGGGCTCGGCGGAGTACCGCGACTTCCACACCTGGGACCACGAGTCCGGCCTCAAGCCGGCCCGGGTCACCGGGCGCCGGGTGCCCACCGGGCGCAAGCGGCCCTACGACCCCGCGCTCGCCGCGCGCGCCGTCGAGCGGGACGCGGCGGACTTCGTCGCCACCGTGGCCGCCCGGCTGGCCGCGCTGCGCGCGCGCCACGGCCGCCCGGCGCTGACCGTGACCGCGTTCGACACCGAGCTGTTCGGGCACTGGTGGCACGAGGGCCCGGCCTGGCTGGCCGCGGTCCTGCGCCGGCTGCCCGGGGCCGGGGTCGCGGTCCGCACCCTGGGCGACGCCGTCGCCGACGGGCTGGTGGGCGACCCCGTGACACTGCGGGAGTCGTCGTGGGGCTCGGGCAAGGACTGGCGCGTGTGGGCGGGCCCGCAGGTCACCGACCTGGTCGCGACGAACGCGCGGGTGCAGGACGACCTGCTGGCCGCGACCGCCGGGCTGCGGCGCGACGTCCGCGACCCGCTCGCCGACCTGCTCGCCGACCAGGCGCTGCACGCGCTGTCGAGCGACTGGGCGTTCATGGTCAGCAAGGACTCCGCCGCCGGGTACGCCCGGTCGCGCGCGGCCCTGCACGCGGGCCGGGTGGCGGAGCTGTCCGGGCTGCTGCGCGCCGGGCGACGGCGGGCCGCGCAGCGCCGGGTCGCGGCCTGGACCGACGCCGCCCGGCCGGCGTTCGGCCACGTCGACGCGCGGGACCTGGGGCGGGTCTGAGGGTCCGGCCCACCCGCGTCCGCGCCCCGGGGGTTACCGCCGGTCCGGCGTTTGTCAGGATCTAGCGATGCGGGTGCTGATGGTCAGCTGGGAGTTCCCGCCGGTCGTCGTCGGCGGGCTGGGCCGGCACGTCCACGCGCTGTCGCGCGAGCTCGTCGCGGCCGGGCACGAGGTCGTCGTGCTGTCCCGGGCCCCCACCGGCACCGACGCCGGGACCCACCCGACCGCCGACGTGACCGTCGACGGGGTGCGCGTGCTGCGCGTCGCGGAGGACCCGCCCGAGCTGGAGTTCGCCGCCGACCTCGTCGCGTGGACCCTCGCGATGGGGCACGCGATGCTGCGCCACGCGCTGACCGCGCTGCTGCCGGGCTGGCGTCCGGACGTCGTGCACGCGCACGACTGGCTCGTCGCGCACCCGTCGATCGCGCTGGCCGACGCACTGGGCGTCCCGCTGGTCGCCACCGTGCACGCCACCGAGGCGGGGCGGCACTCGGGCTGGCTGCCCGGCCCGCTGAACCGGCAGGTGCACTCCACCGAGTGGTGGCTCGCGCAGCGCGCCGACGAGATCATCACCTGCTCCGGCGCGATGCGCGCCGAGGTCGCCGCCCTGCACGACCTGGACCCCGGCGCGGTGCACGTCGTGCACAACGGCATCGACCCGCGCCGCTGGCGGGCCCGCTCCGCCGCGCCCGCCCCGGCCGCCGGCGGGCCGCGGATCGTGTTCTTCGGGCGCCTGGAGTACGAGAAGGGCGTGCAGGACCTGATCGCGGCGCTGCCCGGGATCCGGCGCCGCCACCGCGGCACCCGGCTGCTCGTCGCGGGCACCGGGACGCAGCGCGAGATGCTCGGCGAGCGCGTCGCGCGGCACCGGGTGAAGGGCGCCGTGCGGTTCCTCGGGCACCTGCCCGACGGCGAGCTGACCGCGCTGCTGCGTGCCGCCGACGCCGTCGTGCTGCCCAGCCGCTACGAGCCGTTCGGGATCGTCGCGCTGGAGGCCGCCGCCGTCGGGGCGACGCTCGTGGCCTCCACCGCGGGCGGGCTCGGCGAGCTCGTCCGCGACGGCGAGACGGGCCTGGGCTTCGCCCCCGGCGACGTGCCCGGCATCGCCGACGCCGTCGACCGCGCGCTCGCCGACCCGGCCGCCGCGCGCCGGCGGGCCCGGGCGGCCCGGGCCCGGCTGCGCACCGACTTCTCCTGGCCGGTCATCGCCGCGCAGACGGCGCGCATCTACGCCGGCGCGGTCCCCGGCGGGCCGCGGGAGCTCCCGCGCCCCAAGATCCCCACCGGGAACCTGTTCGCGACCCACCCCCCGGTGCTCCCAGGGGCACCCTCGTAGCGCTCTAAGCCCCGAGGGTTCCCCTCGGAGCACCCCCCGGGGGTCTGCCGGGCCGGGGCGCTGTCCGGGGGCCGGGGCGTTGCCGAGGGGTGCGCGGGGCCTGCCGTGGGGTGCCGGGGCGGTCAGGCGCGGTCGAGGCGCGCCTGCAGGGCCCGGTCGGCCTTGCGGGCCATGTCCGCGACGGCGGCGCGCTCGGCCGCGGCGGCCTCGTAGTCGGCGCGCCGGTCGCGCACCACCCGCGCCGGCGTCCCGACGGCGATCGACTCGGCCGGGATGTCCCCGCGCGCCACGGCGTGCGCGCCCAGCACCGAGCCCGGCCCGATCCGGGTCCCCCGCAGCACCGAGGTCTTCACCCCGAGCCAGCAGCCCTCGCCGATCCGCACCGGCGACTTGACGATCCCCTGGTCCTTGATCGGGCGGGCCACGTCGGCGGTGCGGTGGTCGAAGTCGGTGACGTAGACCCAGTCGGCGACCAGCGTCGTCGCCCCGATCTCGACGTCGAGGTAGCAGTTGACGGTGTTGTCGCGGCCGAACACGACCTTGTCGCCGATCCGCATCGAGCCCTCGTGGCAGCGCAGCGCGGTGCCGTCGCCGATGTGCACCCAGCGCCCGATCTCCAGGCGTCCGAACCCGGGCCGGGCCTCGATCGTCACGCCCTTGCCGAGGAACACCATCCCGCGCAGCACGACGTGCGGGTGGCGCAGCCGCAGCATCGCGAGGCGCCAGTAGCGCCGCAGGTACCAGGGGGTGACCGCGCGGTGGCGCAGGATCCAGCGCAGCGAGGTGAGCGTGAACAGCCGCGCCTGCGCCGGGTCGGTGTCGGGGGTCAGCGGGCGTCGCACCGGGCCGAGACTAGGCGTGTGCGCCCCGTGGTCCGCGGGTACCTCCGTCCGGCACGCCCGTCCCGACCGAGAGGCACCCGAGTGACCGAGCACCGCGCTCCCGACGACGGCACCGACGTCGGCACCGACGAGCTGACCGCCGCCGGTGGCGGCACCGCCCGCCACCTGGACCGCGACGGCGGGCCGCGGCCGGCCGCCGGTACCGACGACGCGGGCGTCACCGGCGCCGCCGCCCGCGAGCTCGACGCCGAGAACGAGGACGAGCCCACCCGCAGCGAGTGAGGTCACCGGGCGGGGCGTCCGTAGGCTCACCCCCGTGCCCCGCCCGCTGATCATCGACACCGACCCGGGTGTCGACGACGCCGTCGCGCTCGTCCTCGCCCTGCGCAGTCCCGAGGTGGACGTCCGCGCCGTCGTCGCCTCGTTCGGCAACGTCGGTCCCGACGCGACGCTCGCGAACGCCGGGCGCCTGCTCGCCCTGACCGGCCGCACCGATGTCCCGCTCGGTGCGGGTGCGGCCCGGCCGCTGGTGCACCGGCGCGAGCAGCGGGCCGGCCACGTCCACGGCGACGACGGCCTCGGCGGGCGCGCGTCGTCGCTGCCCGACCCGGTCGCCCCGGTCCCGGGCTCGGGCGTCGCACTGATGGCGCGGGTGCTGGAGGAGGCGGCGGAACCGGTCACCATAGCCTCGATCGGCCCGCTCACCGACACCGCGATCCTGCTGGCCGCCCGCCCGGACCTGACCGGGCGGATCGCGCGCGTCGTCGTCATGGGCGGGGCGATCGGGGGCGGGAACGTCACCACCTCGGCCGAGTTCAACGTGCACGCCGACCCGGAAGCCGCGCACCGGGTCCTCACCCAGGACGACGTGCCCGTCGCGCTGGTGCCGCTGGAGACCACGCTGGGCTGCGCCGCCGGGCCGGAGTGGCTCGCCGCGCTGCACGACGCGGACCCCGTGTGCACGGAGCTCGCCGCGATGATCGCGCCGTACCGGGACTTCTACCGGGGCCGCTACGGCCGCGACGCGGTCGCGCTGCACGACGCGACCGCCCTGCTGGAGGCCGTCGCGCCCGGGTCGCTCACCGCGACGCCGACCCCGCTGACCGTCGAGTGCGGCTTCGGCCCGGCCCGCGGCGCCACCGTCACCGGGCCGGGCGGCGGGGCCGGTGCCCGGCCGGTGGACGTGCTGTCCGCGCCGGACGTCCCGGCGGTGCTCGACGCCGTCCTGCGTCGGCTGACCTCGGCCTGACCGCCGGCCGGGCTCAGCCGGCCACCAGGGCCGCCACGACGAGCGCGCCGGTCACCACCGGCCCGGACCACGCCACCACCGGGCCCCGCCCCGCCGGGCGCAGCGGCAGTCCCCGCGCCCGGAGCAGCGCGACCACCAGCGCGGCCGCGACCGGCGCGGCGGCCAGACCCCACGCCCACCCGCCGACCGACGCCCACGGCCCCCGGTTCCACAGCAGGACCAGCCCGAACAGCGCGGTGAGCAGCCCGTCGGCCATCGGCAGGAGCGCCGCGGACCGCACGGCCCGGTGCAGGGCCAGCAGCGAGAACAGCGCCGCGATCCCGAGGACCGCCCAGGCGCCGACGCCCGCCCCGCCGTCGGGGACCCCGGTGCCGTGCAGCAGCGCCGTCGCGACCCGTTCGACGCCGACCGCCGTCGTCCCCAGCACGACGACGGCGCGCTGCTGCGCGCGGTCGATCGCGAGCATGCTGCTGAACCCTGCGGTGCCGCCGTTGTGCCAGGTGTGGGTCCGCACGGCCCCGTCGGGGCCGGTGGTCCGGTCGGTGATCCAGATCCAGCCGATCGACCGGTCCGGCCCGTCCGGCACGGCCGGGTCGAGCGCGGCCGTGCCCGGGGCGGCACCGGTGAGCTGGGCCTGCGCCCAGCGGGCCGTGTCGCCGATCGTCGAGAACGTCGACGTCCCGGCGGGCAGGTAGCCCTCGCCGGACCAGCGGACAGCGGGCCGGCCGTCCTCGCGGTAGCCGGTCAGCGCCTGGTCCGGCACGTCGGCGGCGGTGGGGGCGAACGTGGTCGCGGTCATCGCGAGCGGTCCGGTGACCCGGTCGCGGACCAGTGCCGGCAGGTCGGGCGCCCCGGTGGCGCGCACCAGGGCGGTCCCCAGCAGCGCGACGCCGAAGTTGGAGTACACCGAGCCCTGTCCGGGGTCGACCGCGACCTCGCGGGCGTCGTCGAGCAGCCGGGCGGTGGTCGTCGTCGCGTACGGGTCGCCGCGCAGCAGGGTCACGGCGAGGGCGCGGCCCGCGGCGGTCGGGCCGAGCCCGGGCAGCCCGGAGCGGTGCCGTGCGAGCGACCCGAGCGTGACACCGCCCGCCGGGGTGCCGGCGAGCTCGGGCAGGTGCCGGTCCAGACGGTCCTCGGCGGTGACCTCGCCGCGGGTGAGGGCGTCGGCGAACAGCGCGGCGGTGAACGTCTTGGTGAGCGAGCCGATCTCGAACCGGTCGCCGGGCCCGGGGGCACCTCCGCCGGGGCCCGCGGGGCCGAGCCCGGCCGTGCGCACCGACCCCGGGGTGACCTCGGCGACGGCGAGGGCGCGCAGGCCGTCGCGGTGCCCCGCGACCGCGCGGACCTGCTCGGCCAGGGCCGGGTCACCGGAGGTCTGCGGGCCCAGACGCAGCCGGTCGGGGCCGAGCAGCGCGCCGGCGAGGACGGCGAGGACCGCGGCCGCCGCGGCGGCGACGGCGACCACGCGGCGGGCCGGGACGGGTTCGGGCACGGCGGTTCCTCTCAACGGCGGGACGCGAGGACGGTGACCAGCAGCGGGACGACCCGGGCCACGGGGATCTCGTAGTGGCCGCGCCGGGTCGAGGCGAGCCAGCCCGCGGCGACGAGCTGGCGCAGGTGGTGGTGCAGCTGCCCGGTGGTGCCCACCGAGGGCTGTTCGAGCAGCTCCGCGGTGGTGGCGGTCCCGGTCAGCACGTGCCGCAGGATCGCCAGCCGCGCCGGGTGGGCGAGCGCGTCGAGCACGGCGGCCGCGCCGTCCCAGTCGCCGTCGACGAGGTCACCGGCCGGGCGGGCGTACTGCCAGCGCACCGGCCCGTGCCCGGCGACCTCGACGCTGCCGGTCAGCAGCACCGAGCCGGGCGCGCGGGCCTCCAGACCCGTCAGCGCCCACAGCGGGTCGTCGGGCTCCGACGGCGGCGCGGCGGGTCCGGCGGCCGCGCGCAGGCCGGCGACCGCCTCCTCCAGGGCACGCAGGCGCGCCTCGACGTCGTCGCTCACACCCGCAAAGTACGGAAGTACGTGTCAACGTACAAACGCTGGTCAGGCGAGCCCGAACTCGATCGCGTACCGCACCAGGGCGCCCCGGCCGGGGACGTCGAACTTGCGGAGCAGCCGCTGCACGTGGTTCTCCACCGTCCGCGGCGACAGCACGAGCCGCGCCGCGATCTGCCTGGCGGTGAGCCCCTCGACCACGAGCCGCAGCACCTCCGACTCCCGCGGGCTCAGCTCCGGGACCGCGTGCGCGGGGGCCGCGACCGACTCCAGGACGACGCCGGCGAGCCCGGGGGTGAACGCCGGGCGTCCCGCGGCGGCCGCCCGGGCCACCGCGGCCAGCTCGGCCGGGTCGGTGCCCGCGGCCACCCCCGTCGCACCGGCGCGGACGGCGTCGAGCACCCGGGCGTGGTCGGGCCCGGCACCCGCGACGGCGAGCACCGCGGCCCCGGGCACCCGGGCCAGCACCGCGGTGATCACCGCGGGGGCCGTGTCGGGCGGGCCGGTCAGCTCGACGAGCACGAGGGCGGGCCGGACCCGCTCGACGGCGGCCGCGGCGGCCTCGGCCGGAGCGGGAGCGGCCCGCGCGAGGACCTCCGTCCCGGGGGGCAGCGCCGGTGATCCCACCACCACGGCGGTGATCCGCTCGCAGTCGTCGTGCACGTCGTCCTTCTCCCACGTCCCGATCGTCCGGACGGACCAGCTTGCCATGCGCGCGAACGGATCGGGCCGTACGGAGGGAGAGGGCACGCCGGACCCGCGCGGGTTCGACGCGATCGGGTGGGGCGGGCGGGGCGGGGTCAGACGGCGGGCAGCACGCGGCGCAGGCGCAGCAGCGCCCGGGCCGCGGCGGCCGCGGTGGCCACCAGTGCGGCGAGGACGAACCCGGCGAGCACCGACATGAGCGGGTCGCCGTGGGTGATCGGCCCCACGAGCACGCCGATCCCGGTCATCCAGGTGCTCCACACCAGCGCGCTCGCCACCGTCGCGGGCAGGAACGCGCGCAGCGGCAGCCGGACCCGGCCCGCGGCCGACACGCTCGCGAGCCGGCCGCCGGGCAGCAGCCGCGTCGCCACCAGGGCGGTGACCGGGCGCCGGTGCAGGTGGCGCCGGACGAAGGCCCCGACGCCGTCGCCGCGGCGGGTGCCGCGCACCAGCGAGTTCGACGTGCGCCCCGCGCCGTAGAGCAGCGCGTCGCCCAGCAGGGACCCGACGACCGCGGCCCCGAACAGCGCCGCGATCCGCCACCGGTCGCCGTCGGCCAGCGCCGCGGCGGTCGCGCTGAACAGGACCGGCTCGCTGGGCAGGAACGGGAACGGCCCGTCGCACATCACGGCGACGGCCAGCAGCGGCACGAGCCAGGGGCTCTGCAGCAGGAACCCGATCAGGGCGGCCGGGTCGGTCACAAGCGTCTCCGTGGGTGGAGCGTCCGGGGGCGGGTCCGAGTGTGCCCGGCTCCGTGACCTGTTCGTGATGGGGGTGTCCCCCGTTACGGTCCGGGTCCGTTCACCGCAGCGGCGGTACCGCCCCCGGGACTCAGTCCGCGAGCCCCTGCTCGATCGCGTACCGGACGAGCTGGCTGCGGTTGTGCAGCTGCAGCTTGCGCAGGGTGTTCTGCACGTGGCTCTCCACCGTGCGGTGCGAGACCACCAGCTTCGCCGCGATCTGCTTGGCCGTCATGCCCTTGGCGACCAGGCGCAGCACCTCGGTCTCGCGGTCGGTCAGCGCCGGGACCGCGGGCGCGCCGTCGGCCGGGCGCGGGGCCTCGGCGAGGCGCCGGTACTCCCCCAGCACCAGGCCGGCCAGGCCCGGGGTGAACACCGCGACGCCGTCGGCGGTGCGCCGGACCGCGTCCAGCAGCTCCTCCACCCCGGCCGACTTGACCAGGTAGCCCAGCGCCCCGGCCTTCACCGCCTCCAGCACGTCGGCGTGCTCGCCCGACGCCGAGAGCACCAGCACCCGGCTGTCCGGGCTCTTCTGCCCGATCGCGGCGATCGCCTCGACGCCCGAGGTCGCGCCGAGGTTGAGGTCCATCAGGATCACCTCGGGCCGCACGGCGGTCGCGATCCGGACCGCGGCCGGCGCGTCGGCGGCCGTCGCGACGACGTCGAGGCCCCGCTCGGTGAGGTCGCGGGCGACCCCCTCGCGCCAGATCGGGTGGTCGTCGACGACCATCACCCGCACGCTCATGAGCCCTCCCTGGGGATCCGTATGACCCATTCGGTCCCGGTGTCCGGTCCGGTGTCGAGGGTCAGGGTGCCACCGGCGTCGGCGACGCGGCCGCGGATCGAGCGCGCCACGCCCATCCGGCCCTGCGCCTGCGCCTCGGCGAGCCGGCCGTCGGGGATGCCGGGGCCGTCGTCGCGCACGCTGACCTCGACCGCGCCGGGCACGTCCTCGAGCAGCACCCAGGCCCGCGCGGCGGGGCCCGCGTGCAGCGCGACGTTCGCCAGCGCCGCGCGGACCGCGCCCTCGACCTCGTCGACGACACCGGCGCCCAGCTCGACCGGGTGCGCCGGCGCGGCGACCGTGACCCGGTCCGAGGCGAGGATCCGCAGCGCCGCGGCGAGGTCGCGGCGGCCGGACGCGTCGGTCGTCCCCGGGCCGGACAGCAGCGCGCGCAGCGCGGTCTCCTGCTCCCCGGCGAGCACGCCGAGCTCGGTCGCGCCGCCCCCCAGCTCCGCGCCGCGGCGCTGCACGTGCGCGAGGACCTGCAGGACGCCGTCGTGCACGGCCCGGGTGAGCCGTTCCCGCTCGGCCGTGGCGGCCTGCTCGGCGGCCAGGCGGCGCAGCCGGGCCGCGGTGCGCTCCAGCACGTGCGCGGCGAACCCGACGGTCAGCCCGGCCAGCACCAGCAGCTGGATGTCGCCGAGCTCCAGCACCCCGAAGCGTTCCTTGGACAGCACCAGCGCCGCAGAGACGACCAGCGCCGCCGCGAGCCCGCCGCGGATGCGGTGCGCGACCGCGCAGGCCAGCACCGCGCCGGAGGTCCAGATGGAGCCCATGCCGGGGCCGCCGTCGTCGAGGTGGGCGGTGGTGACGATCCACGGCGTGGTCGCCATGACCGCGACGCACACCGCCAGGTCGGCGACGGCGAGCCCGCCCCGCCGGTCCGGGGCGCCGGGCAGCCCGCCGAGGTAGCCCCACGACGTCACCGCGGTCCAGACCGCCATCGCGCCCAGCACGGCGAGCGCGCCGAGCGGGCGCTCGTAGCCGGTGCGCAGGTGGTAGAGGGTCACCCCGGCGACGGTCACCAGGGTCAGCAGGCGGTAGGCGATGACGCCGCGCCAGAACGGCTCCAGCGGGTGCTCCACGTCGTCGATGCTGACCGACAGCGCGCCCCGCCGGGGCCGAATGCTCATCTCGGCTTCGTCCCGGTGATCAGCGCGTTGTAGAACCAGCTGCGCGGCACGACGTGGGTGAGCAGGTGTTCGTCGAGCCAGGACAGCCGCTGCCAGCCGTGGTAGGCGAACATCGCCCAGTTCCAGCCCAGCTTCCCGGGCGGGACGGCGGCCTCGAAGGTCCGCACCGGCCAGCCGAGCATCGCCGCGGCGAACTCCTCGGTGTGCGCGGCCACGCCCTGCGCCCCGGCCCGGCGCGCGGTGCGCTCCAGCTCGGCCGGGTCGAAGGTGTGGATGTCGACGACCGACTCCAGCGCGGCCGCCCGGGAGGACTCGTCGAGCTCGTGCTGCGGGCGGCGCCAGCCCCGCAGCGGCCCGAGCCGCGTCAGCGTGGTGGTCGCCTTCCAGGTCCACTGCCCCAGCGTGCGGGCGTAGGCGTCGCCGACGGTGGTGGGCTCCCCGGCGAAGACGAACCGGCCGCCCGGCTCCAGGACGCGCAGGACCTCGCGCAGTGCGGCCTCGACGTCGGGGATGTGGTGCAGGACCGCGTGCCCGACGACGAGGTCGAAGCTGTCGTCGGGGAACGGGATGTGCTCGCCGTCGACGACGGCGCCCTCCACCTCGAGCCCGAGGTGCTCGGCGTTGCGGGTCGCGGCGGCGACCATGCCGGGTGAGAGGTCGGTGACGACGCCGCGCTCGGCGACCCCGGCCTGCATGAGGTTGAGCAGGAAGAACCCGGTGCCGCTGCCCAGCTCCAGTGCGCGCAGGTAGGGGCGGCCGTCCCACGGGGCCGCGGCGCGGAAACGGCCGGCGGCGTAGTCGATGCAGCGCTCGTCGTAGCTGATCGACCACTTCTCGTCGTAGGTGCCCGCCTCCCAGTCGTGGTAGAGCACGTTGGCGAGCTTCGGGTCGTGCCAGGCCGCCTCGACCTGCTCGGCGGTGGCGTGCGGGGTGGGCGCCGGGTCCGAACTCATGAGTAGGAGTTTCGCAGAACACACCACCGCGCCCGCTCCCCGCCCGGGCCCGTCGCGCGGGCGGGCGGGGGCGGGACCGCTCAGCGGCCGGTGAAGGTGGCCTTGCCGGGGCCGTTCTCGACGAAGCTGGCCATGCCGGCCTTCGCGTCGTCGGTGGCGAACACGCCCGCGAACAGCTCGGACTCGATGTCCAGGCCGGTGCGCAGGTCGGTGTCGAGACCGTTGTCGATCGCCTTCTTGGCGGCGGCGTAGGCCAGGGCGGGCCCCGAGGTGAACTGCGCGGCCCACGCGACGGCGCGGGCGTGGACCTCGTCGGCCGGGACGACCTCGTCGACCAGGCCGATCGCCAGCGCCTCGTCGGCCTTGACCATGCGGCCGGTGTAGATCAGGTCCTTCGTGCGGCTCGGGCCGATCAGGCGCGCGGCGCGCTGGGTGCCGCCGCCGCCCGGGAAGATGCCGAGCAGGATCTCGGGGAAGCCGAGCTTGACGTTGTCGCCGGCGATGCGCCGGTCCGCGCCGAGGACGACCTCGAGGCCGCCGCCGAGGGCGTAGCCGGTCACCGCGGCGACGGTCGGCTTCGGGATCGTGGAGATCGCGCCCAGCCCGGCGGAGAGCCTGCGGGCCTGCGGCGCCATGTCGGAGTACGACATCGACGCCATCTCCTTGACGTCGGCGCCCGCGGCGAAGGTCTTCTCCCCGCCGTACACGACGACCGCGCGCACGTCGGCGCGGGTCGACGCCTCGTCCGCCACCTCCAGCAGCTCGCCCTGGATCTGGCGGTTCAGGGCGTTCATCGGCGGGCGGTCGATCCGGATCGTCCCGACGCCGGCGTCCACGGACAGGCTCACGAATTCGGTCACGACGCGGACCCTAACCCGATCAGTCGCGCCGGTAGGCGGTGAACCGGCCGCCCGCGCGACGCTCCACGGTCAGCGGCAGCCCGAACGTCTCGCTCAGCGGCCCGGAGGTCATCACGTCGTCGAGCAGCCCGGCGGCGACGACCCGGCCGTCGCGCAGCAGCATGCCGTGGCTGTAGTTCGGCGGGATCTCCTCGACGTGGTGGGTGACCAGCACCGACGCCGGGGCGTAGGGGTCGTCGGCGAGGTCGGCGAGGCGGGTGACCAGGTCCTCGCGCCCGCCCAGGTCCAGGCCGGCGGCGGGCTCGTCGAGCAGCAGCAGCTCGGGGTCGGTCATCAGGGCACGGGCGATCAGGGTGCGCTTGCGCTCGCCCTCGGACAGCGTGCCGTAGGCGCGGCCGGCGAGCGGGCCCATCCCGAGCTGGCCGAGCAGGTGCTCGGCGCGGCCGGTGTCGTCGCCCTCGTACTCCTCGCGCCAGCGGCCGAGCACGCCGTAGCCGGCGGAGACCACGACGTCGGAGACGATCTCGTCGCCGGGGATGCGGACGCCGAGGTTGGCCGAGGTCAGGCCGATGCGGGTGCGCAGCTCGAAGATGTTGACCCGGCCCATCCGCTCGCCGAGCACGTACACCGTGCCCGAGGTCGGGTGCAGCTCGGCGCCGGCCAGGCGCAGCAGCGTCGTCTTCCCGGCGCCGTTCGGGCCGAGCACGACCCAGCGCTCGTCGAGCTCGACCCGCCAGTCGACGGCGTCGAGAAGCGTGGTGTCACCCCGGCGGACGGTCGCGGCGTCCATCCCGACGACCAGGTCCTCGTCGTCGATCGGGGTGAGCGGCGATGTGACACCGGGCGCGGCGGGGGTTCGGGGCGAAGTCACCCCCCTATCCTGGCCGACCGTGCCTGTCTTCCCGCTCGGTGCCCACCCCGACGACCACGGGACCCGCTTCGCGGTCGCCTCGACCAGCGCCGAGACGGTGGAGGTCTGCCTGGTCGACGGCCCGGACGGCGGGGACGGCGCGCTGACCGAGCGCCGCGTCGAGCTCGCCGAGCACACGTTCGGCGTCTGGCACGGGCACGTGCCCGGGGTGCGTCCCGGCCAGCGCTACGGCTACCGGGTGCACGGGGAGTACCAGCCGTTCCGGGGGCTGCGCGCCAACCCGCACAAGATCCTGGTCGACCCCTACGCGGCGCGGGTCACCGGCACGGTCACCGACGTCGTCGCGGCCCGTGGCTGGCACGGCGACCCGATGTCCGGGCAGCCCTCGACCGTCGACTCGCTCGGCGCGGTGCCGCTGTCGGTGGTCACCTCCACCGACGCGGCGCCGCGCCCGCCGCGCCCGGACGTGCCGTGGTCGGAGACGGTGGTCTCGGAGATCCACGTCCGGGGCTGGACGATGCGCCACCCGGAGGTGCCCGAGGCGCACCGCGGGACCTACCTCGGGCTCGCGCACCCGGTGGTGATCGCGCACCTGCAGCGCACCGGCATCACCGCCGTGGAGCTGCTGCCGGTGCAGGCCAACGCACCGGAGCCGCCCCTGCTCGAGCGGGGCGCGACGAACTACTGGGGCTACGCGACGCTGGCGTTCCTCGCCCCGCACCCCGGCTACGCCTCGGTGCCCGGCAACGAGGTCGCCGAGTTCCGCTACCTCGTCGACACCCTGCACGCGGCCGGCATCGAGGTGGTCCTCGACATCGTCCCCAACCACACCTGCGAGGGCGGGGTCGGCGGCACGACGCTGTCCTACCGGGGGCTGGACGCGCCGGCGTACTACTCGCTGGGCGGGTCGGGGCACGACGCCGACATCACCGGCACCGGCAACACCCTGGACGCCGGCTCCCCGACGGTGATCCGGCTGGTCTGCGACGCGATGCGGCACTGGGTGCACGCCTACGGCGTGGACGGCTTCCGCATCGACCTCGCCTCGGTGCTGGGCCGTCCCCGCTCGGGCCCGTTCTCGCCGGACTCCGCGCTGCTCACCGCGATCGCCCAGGACCCGACGCTGTCGACCTGCAAGCTCATCGCCGAGCCGTGGGACGCGACCGGCGAGGGCTACCGGGTCGGCGGGTTCGGCGTGGCCTGGTCGGAGTGGAACGGCCGCTACCGCGACGCGGTGCGCGACTTCTGGCGCGGGCACGGCGGCGTCGCCGAGCTGGCGTCGCGGCTGACCGGCAGCTCCGACATCTACCAGCTCTCCGGGCGCCGGCCGTGGGCCTCGGTCAACTTCGTCACCGCGCACGACGGCTTCACCCTGCGCGACCTCGTGTCCTACGAGCGCAAGCACAACGAGGGCAACGGCGAGCAGAACCGCGACGGCACCGACGACAACCGCGCGCAGAACCTCGGCGTCGAGGGCGAGACCGACGACGCGGGCGTCCGTGCCGCCCGGCTCGCGACCGCCCGGGCGATGATGGCGACGCTGCTGCTGTCCATCGGCACCCCCATGATCACCGGCGGCGACGAGCGCTGGCGCACCCAGGGCGGCAACAACAACGCCTACTGCCGCGACGACGAGACGTCCTGGGTGGACTGGACGGCCACCGACGAGACCGCCGCGATGGAGGCCTTCACCGCGAAGGTCACCGCGCTGCGGCGGGAGTCGCCGGTGCTGCACCGCGACCAGTTCTACGTCGACGGCGAGGTCCTGTGGTGGGACCCGTCGGGACGGCCGATGGAGCCGCACGACTGGCACGACGGCGGGCGCCGCACCCTGGTCGTGCTGCTCGCGGACTACTGGCTGCTGCTGCTGCACGCCGGGGACGCGCCCGCGGACTGCGTGCTGCCCAGCGAGCACGGGTTCACCCCGGTGCTGGACTCCACGACCGCCGACGGGACGCCCGCCGACCCCGCCCCCGTCGAGGCCGGCGCGACCCTGGTGCTGCCGCCCCGCTCGGTGCGCCTGCTGCGGAGCCGCTGACCCGGGTCCCGCTCGGCGTACGCTGCGCGCCATGCCGCGTTACGAGTTCCGCTGCCGCAGCTGCGCGACGACCTTCGAGGTGGACCGGCCGATGGCCGCGTCGTCGGAGCCCGCGGACTGCCCGCAGGGCCACGGCGACACCGTCAAGCTCCTGTCGACCGTCGCGCTCGGCGGCCGCGCCGGGGGCGGCGCACCGCGTCCGGCCATGGCCCCCGCCGGCGGCGGGGGCTGCTGCGGCGGCGGATGCTGCGGCGGCCGAGGGTGACCACGACGGGGCGCGCGGCCGCGGTCGTGCCGGCCTGCCTGCTGGCCGTCCTGACGGCGGCGTGCTCGGCCGCGGCCCCACCGGCCCCGGTGCGCGACGCCGGAACGGTCCCGGCCCCCACCGCGTCCGCCGTCGCGTCGGCCACCGCGGCCGCCACCACGGACGCGGCCGACGGCCGGGTGATCGTGCTCGGCCGCCCCGGCGGCCCGTACGCGCGCGGGCTCGGCACCGCCCGCCCCGCGCTGGTCGACCTCGGCGGGGCGAGCTCGACCGGCATCGTCGAGGGCCTCGCCTGGGACGACTGGGGCGGCCCGACGGCCACCGGCACGGGTACCGCGGCCTACGCCGCGCCGGGGCAGGCGCTGGCCACCGCGACCCGCGAGCGCGCCACCGTCGTCGCCGCCGACCCGGGCGACTGCGGCGGGCGGCTCGCCTACCGCACGCTGACCTGGTACTTCCCGCAGCACCACGAGGTGCCCGGCGCCCACACCCCGCTGGACGTCTGCGGGCCCTGAGCCGCGCCCGCTACCCGGCCAGCACGATCCGGCCCAGCTCCACCGACGACGCCAGCTGCGGGTGCTGCGGCAGCACGCGGACCGTGTAGCCGGTCAGCCCCGCGTGCGGCAGCGGCACCGCGACCTCCCAGGTCCCGTCTCCGCGGTGCTCCATCGCGACGGTGACCGGGTCGGCGAGCTCGTCGGTGTCGTCGACCCGCCCGACGACGGCCTCGACCGTCACGTCCGACGGGTCCAGACCGGCCAGCTCCACCCCGGCGCGCACGGTCATCGGCGACCCCACGACGGGCGTGTCCGGCAGCCCGGTCGCGTCGACGCCGGTGATCCGCACGTGGTTCCAGGCCTTGTTCAGCCGGGCCCGGAACTGGGCGATGTCGCGGGCCGCGGCGTAGTCCCCGGCGGCGGCGGCCGCGGCCGCACCGGCGGCCGGGACGTACCAGTCCTGCACGTACTCGCGCACCATCCGGGTGGCCTGCACCTTCGGGCGCAGCGTGGTCAGCGTGTGGCGGACCATCTCCACCCAGCGGTGCGGGACGCCGTCGACGCGGTCGTAGAACGCCGGGCCGACCTGGGTCGCGATGAGCTCGTAGAGCGCGTTGGCCTCCAGGTCGTCGCGCCGGGTCGGGTCCTCGACGCCGTCGGCGGTGGGGATCGCCCAGCCGTTGGCGCCGTCGTAGAACTCGTCCCACCAGCCGTCGCGGATGGACAGGTTGAGCCCGCCGTTGAGCGCGGACTTCATGCCCGACGTGCCGCAGGCCTCCAGCGGGCGCAGCGGGTTGTTGAGCCAGACGTCGCAGCCCCAGTACAGGTAGCGGGCCATGGACATGTCGTAGTCGGGCAGGAAGACGATGCGGTGGCGCACGCCGGCGTCGTCGGCGAAGCGCACGATCTGCTGGATCAGCGCCTTGCCGCCGTCGTCGGCGGGGTGCGACTTGCCCGCGACGACGAGCTGCACCGGCCGGTGCGGGTCGAGCAGCAGGCTGCGCAGCCGGTCCGCGTCGCGCAGCATCAGGGTCAGCCGCTTGTAGGTCGGCACCCGGCGTGCGAAGCCGACGGTGAGCACGTCGCGGTCGAAGACGTGGTCGGTCCAGCCCAGCTCCGGCTCGGACGCGCCGCGCTCCAGCCACGCCGCGCGCACCCGGCGGCGCACCTCGTCGACCAGCCGCGAGCGCAGGGTGTTGCGCAGCGCCCACACGTCGGCGTCGGTGACCTCGCGGGCCGGGCCGTCCGGCGAGCCGACCAGCTCCGCGACCTGGCCGGCCTCCCAGGTGGGCCCGTGGACACCGTTGGTGACCGACCCGATCGGCACCTCGTCGCGGTCGAAGCCGGCCCACAGCCCGCCGAACATCTCGCGGGACACGATGCCGTGCAGCTGCGAGACGCCGTTCGCGCGCTGGGCCAGGCGCAGGCCCATGTGCGCCATGTTGAACGTCTCGGGGTCCTCCTCCGCGCCGAGCGCGAGCAGCCGGTCGGTCGGCAGGCCCGGCAGCAGCCGGTCGGTGAGGTAGTGCCGGACGAGGTCGAGGCCGAAGCGGTCGATGCCGGCGGGCACCGGGGTGTGGGTGGTGAACACGGTGCCGGCGCGGACGGCGGCCAGCGCCTCGTCGAAGTCGAGCCCGCCGCCGTCGTCGGTGCACAGCTCGCGGATCCGCTCGCAGCCGAGGAACCCGGCGTGTCCCTCGTTGGTGTGGAAGACCTCCGGCACCGGGTGCCCGGTGACCCGGCAGAACGCGCGGACCGCGCGCACGCCGCCGACGCCGATGAGGATCTCCTGCTGGATGCGGTGGTTCTGGTCGCCGCCGTAGAGGCGGTCGGTGACCCCGCGCAGGTCGGTCCCGCCGTCGGCGCCGGCGTTCTCCTCGATGTCGGTGTCGAGCAGCAGCAGCGGCACCCGGCCGACCGAGGCCTGCCAGATCCGCGCGTGCAGGGTGCGGTCGCCGGGCATCGCGACACCCACGAGCTCGGGGGCGCCGGAGTCGTCGGTCAGCAGCTGCAGCGGCAGTCCCTGCGGGTCGATCGCCGGGTAGTGCTCCAGCTGCCAGCCGTCGAGCGAGAGCGACTGGCGGAAGTAGCCCGACCGGTAGAGCAGGCCCACCGCGACCAGCGGCACGCCCAGGTCGGACGCGGCCTTGAGGTGGTCGCCGGCGAGCACGCCGAGTCCGCCGGAGTAGTTCGGCAGCACCTCGGAGACGCCGAACTCCATCGAGAAGTACGCGATGGCGCCGGGGCCGGCGGGCCCGCCCTGCTCGGCCTGGTACCAGCGCGGCTCGGACAGGTAGGTCGCCAGCTCGTCGGCCCGCTCGGCGACCTCGGCGGCCACCGACTCGTCGGCGGCGAGCTCGGCCAGGCGCGCGGTGGGGATCTCCCCGAGCAGCCGGACCGGGTCCTGGCCGCTGGCCTCCCAGGCGCGGGGGTCGAGCGAGGCGAACAGGTCGCGGGTCGGGGCGTGCCAGGTCCACCGCAGGTTCGTCGCCAGTGTCTGCAGCGGCGCGAGCGGGGCGGGGAGCTGGGCACGGACGGTGAAACGGCGGAGGGCTCTCACGGCGGCGAGGGTAGCCGGGAGGGGCGACACGCGTGCGGTGTCCCGACCGGCCCGGACCGGGTGTCACCGGTAGGGTCGTGCTGCCGCGGGTCCGACCGGGTCCGTGCACGTCGGATCGGTTCCGTACCGGTCGGGCACGTGCCCGTCCCGGTCCGTTCACACCGATGGTCCCGCGGGTGTGGCGGCACGTGGCGTGGCGGCGTCAGACTGACCGTCCCAGCTCTCGCGAGACTTCCTACCGACGGTGACAATTCCTGGGGGTGCAGCCGATGACCGGTCGGCTCGGAATCGACGACGTGACCCCGTTCGTGGAGAGCGGCGACCCGGCCAAGGCCGTGGTCGGTGAGGTCGTCCCGATCCGGGCGACCGTGTGGCGGGAGGGGCACGACGCCGTCGCGGCGAACGTGGTCTTCACACCGCTCTCCGCCGACGGGACACCGGGCGACGCGCAGTACGTCCGGATGCAGCCCGACGGGGCCGGCACCGACCGGTTCGTCGCCTGGGTCCGCCCGGACGCCGAGGGCCGCTGGAGCTTCCGCGTCGACGCCTGGAGCGACCCGTGGGCGACCTGGCGCTCGGGCGTGGAGAAGAAGATCGCCGCCGGGCAGACCGCGGAGGAGCTGGCCAACGACCTGGAGGTCGGCGCGCGGCTGCTCGCCCGCGTCGGGCGCCGGCCCGCCGAGAAGGACAGCCGGGACCTGCTGCTGGGCGCCGCGAACACCCTGCGCGACACGGCGCTGCCGCTGCGCGCGCGGGTCGCCCCCGCCCTGTTCGACGCCGTCGTCGCGATCATGACCGAGCGCCCGGTGCGCGAGCTCATCACCCGCGGCCCCGAGCGGACGATCTTCGTCGACCGCACCCGGGCGCTCTACGGCTCCTGGTACGAGTTCTTCCCCCGCTCCACCGGCGGCCGCGACGAGACCGGCCGCCCGGTCCACGGCACGCTGGCCACCTCGACCAAGGAGCTCGACCGCGTCGCGCGGATGGGCTTCGACGTCGTCTACCTCCCGCCGATCCACCCCGTCGGCACGGTGCACCGCAAGGGCCGCAACAACTCCACCCACGCCGAGCCGGGCGACGTCGGCTCCCCGTGGGCGATCGGCTCCGCCGCGGGCGGGCACGACGCCATCGACCCCGAGCTCGGCGACTTCGACGACTTCGACGCGTTCGTCGCCCGCGCCCGCGACCTCGGCCTGGAGGTCGCGCTGGACCTGGCGCTGCAGTGCGCGCCGGACCACCCGTGGGTCACCCGGCACCCGGAGTGGTTCACCGTCCGCCCCGACGGCACCATCGCCTACGCGGAGAACCCGCCGAAGCGCTACCAGGACATCTACCCGCTCAACTTCGACCGCGACCCGGCCGGCATCTACGCCGAGTGCCTGCGCGTCGTCCTCAAGTGGGTCGAGCACGGCGTCACGATCTTCCGGGTCGACAACCCGCACACCAAGCCGCCGAACTTCTGGCACTGGCTGATCTGGGAGGTCAAGCGGACCCACCCGGAGGTGCTGTTCCTGGCCGAGGCGTTCACCCGCCCGGCCCGGCTGTTCGGGCTCGCGCGGCTGGGCTTCACCCAGTCCTACACCTACTTCACCTGGCGGACGGAGAAGGAGGAGCTCGCCGACTTCGCGACGATGCACGCCGAGCACGCCGACGAGTGCCGCCCGAACCTGTTCACCAACACCCCGGACATCCTCCACGAGTCGCTGCAGACCGGCGGCCCGGCGATGTTCGCCATCCGCGCGACGCTGGCCGCGACCATGGCCCCCACCTGGGGCGTCTACTCCGGCTTCGAGCTGTACGAGGGCACCCCGGTCAAGCCGGGCAGCGAGGAGTACCTCGACTCGGAGAAGTACGAGCTGCGCCCGCGCGACTTCTCCTCCGCCCTCAACCAGGGCCGGTCGCTGGAGCCGTACCTGACCCGGCTCAACGAGATCCGGCGCGCGCACCCGGCGCTGCAGCAGCTGCGCGAGATCCACTTCCACGAGGTCGACAACGACCGCGTCATCGCGTTCTCGAAGCTCGACCCGGCCACCGGCGACCAGGTCCTGGTCGTCTGCACGCTGGACTCGTCGTCCCCGCAGCAGGGCACGATCAAGCTGGACATGCCGGCGCTCGGGCTGCGCTACACCGACGTCGTCGAGGTCCACGACGAGGTGTCCGGCGAGACCTACCGCTGGGGCGAGTACAACTTCGTGCGCCTCGTGCCGACCGACCACGTGGCGCACGTGATCACGCTGCCGCGGCGCGAGCCGCTGGTCTGAGTCCCGCCCGCACGACCGGGCCCCCCGTACGGACGGTGCGTACGGGGGCCCGTCCGTGTGCCGGGGCGGCGGGGCCGTCCGTCAGCCGGCGGCGGGCTCCTCGGCCTCGGGGGCCTCGAGCATCACGGCGGTCGCGCGGAACGGGGGCATGTCGATCCGGAACCCGTTGAGGTCGTCGACGGTGCCGAGGACCTCGCCGGAGAACAGGTCGGTCACCGTGGAGCCGGGCGGCAGGTGCTCGGAGCGCACGAACGCGTCGACGTGCTCGTCGGCGAAGTTCAGCACGGTCGCGCTGGTCCGGCCGTCGTCGAGGGCGTGAACCATGACGAGCAGGCCGCGGTGCGACACGTCGGGCACGTCGACCTGGCGGGCGGTCGCGACCCCGCAGCGCTTGCGGACGGCGAGGATCGCCTGCATCTGCCGGACGAAGCTCGTCTCGTCGGTCAACTGCTCGGGCAGCGGGCCGTAGAGGCTGCGCCCGCGCGGCATGCCCGACGACGACCGGGTCGCCTCGGGCCGGTGGCCCATCAGGTCGTGCGCGGGCCGCGATATCCACCGGGTGTCGCCGGAGGCCAGCAGGTCGCTCACCGCGTCCGGGGGCAGCGTGAGCATCCCGAGCAGGTCCCAGCCCGACAGCGCGAACACCCCGGGCTGGAACGCGTTGAACATGACCAGCAGCAGGTGCACCCGCCGGATCCGCTCCACCTCGGCCGGGCCGATGTCGTCGAGCGCGGAGATACCCAGCGACGCCGCGATGACCGTCGCGCTGGTGCAGGCGATGCCGTTCGTGGTGAAGATCAGGTTGTACGGCGCGTCCGGGCCGGTCAGCGTCTCGCAGAGGTCCCGGCGGATCGCGTCGGCGAGGTCGCCGCCGCGCACGTCCTCCCCGCGGAAGTGGAACAGCTCGTCGGTGTGCCCGGCCGTCCAGTGCACCAGCTCGTAGGTGAGCTCGTCGTGGTTCTGCAGGGCGTGCACCAGCGACGCCGGGTCGACGCCCAGGTCCAGCGCGGTGCGCAGGGTCAGCCGCAGGAACTCGGTGTCCGAGGTCGCGAGCGCGTGGTGGTAGGCGGGACGGTTGATGAAGTCGTAGGACAGGTCCGCGCCGGCCTCGGAGGTGACCTTGATGTCGTCGACGGTCAGGTTCAGCTCCTGGAAGGTGAACCCGCCGACCTTGCGCACCATGCTGGCGATGAGGTGGTTCGCCGCCTCGGACAGCGGGTGGCCCTCCGACCAGCCGGGCATCCCGCCGCCCGCCTTCTCGACGCCGAGGAAGCCGTTGGCGTCCAGGCGCAGCGCGCCCGAGCCGAGGTCGGCCAGCGAGTGCAGCGCGTCGCCGATGACCATCCGCATCCCGGCGAAGGTCGGGTCCAGCCAGTTCACCGACGGCTGGCCGTCCTTGAAGTAGTGCAGGTAGACCCAGCGCCGCACGACCCCGTCGACGCCGGTGACCTCGCAGGTCGCCGACCAGTTGGTCTCCTTGACGCCCTCCCGGTAGAAGATCACCCGCTGCAGCCGGCCGACGATGTAGCCGGCCTTCTCCAGGGCCTCCTCGGTGGTGGCGTCGAGGTTGACCGAGTCCTTCCCGGGCGGGACGTCGGGCAGCATCCCCCAGTCGGACTGCTCGATCTCGACCATGTGGTAGATGCCGGGGTAGTCGCCGTAGGCGAGCTCGGCGAGCCGGAAGTCCGGGCCCTTGCCGGTGTGGCCGGGCACGATGTCGTCGATGATCGTGCCGCCGTGCCAGGTGGCGGTCGCGCACATCGCCCGGAACTCGTCCTCGGTGCCGAAGGCCGGGTCGAGCTCGTTGGAGATGCGGTCGAAGTGGCCGTCCACACTGGGGGTCGGCTGCCAGCCGGACAGCCCGCCGGCCTTCTTCACCGGTCCGGTGTGGACGCCCTCGATGCCGATGGTCTCGAACGCCTCCCACAGCGACTCGTCGCCGAGCGCGCCGAGGAAGGACTCCCCCGACGCGGTGATCAGCGAGATCGGGTAGGCGGTGAACCACACCGACGCCGTCTCCACCGCGTGCCGGGGGCCGGGGCTGGCGAACGGGTTCTGCCACATCGAGCCCTGCCCGGAGAACTGGCGGGACAGCTCGTCGGCGTGGCCGAGCATCGACTGCGACAGCAGCCAGGACACGTAGACCGGGTTCTCCCCCGACGCCGGACCGTCCTGGGACACCGAGCGCCGCCGCACCGTGGACCGCACCCGGGCGCGGTGGCGCAGCGTGCGGGGGCGGGCCTCGTGGAAGTACTCGGCGAAGTTGACGTCCGGCGGGTCCGGGACGTGCTCGGCCTCGGCCGGTACGGGTTCGACGGCGGCGAGCGGGTCGGCCGGGGGCACCCGGGGCGGCGCCGGTGCGGCCGCCTCCGGGATCGTCGGGGGGATCTCGGCCATCGGCTCTCGCTCGGTCACGCCGCCGGTCCTCCGGGTCGCAGTCGGGGCAGGTGGGGGCGCACGGCACGGCGCCCGCGAGCACCGCACGCAGTGCGTACGGCACCGTCGCGGATGCGCGCGGCACCGCGTCCAGTATGGGTTTCCGGGCACCGGGATGCCCGGCGGAGTGTGGTCACCGCCCGTGACCAACGGGTGGTCGGACCGACACGGACAGTACCAGCGGCGCGCCGTCACACCCGGCCGGGTCGCGGGCCCGGGGATAGGGTTCGGCGCATGCCGATCGTGCGGCGCCGACCGGCGTCGCGGCGGCATGTCGGCACCGGGCGGACGTCCCGGTGGGAGGGGGACGACGCGTGCGGCCGAGCGGGGCATCCGACGACCTGGCCGAGCTCGGGGACCTGCTGCGGGGCTGGCTGCCCGGGCGTCGCTGGTTCGCCGAGAAGGGCCGCCCGCTGACCGGTGTCGCCCCGGCCGCCCGGCACCCGCTGCCGGTGCCCGAGGGCCTGGCCGCACTGGAGCTGCTCGTGCTCGCCGTCTCCTTCGCCGACGGCCCCGACCGCCACTACCAGCTGCTGCTCGCCCGGGCCGGGCACGCGCCGGTGGGTGCGGTGCCGATCGGCGAGCAGGACGGCACCGTCCTCTACGACGGGCTGCACGACCCCGCCGTCACCGCGATGCTGCTGCGGCTGATCGCCGAGGGCGCGACGCGGGGCGCGCTGTCGTTCGTGCCCGAGCCGGGCGCGCGGCTGCCGCTGGACGAGACCGGGCTGGTCGTCGACGCCGAGCAGTCCAACACCTCCGTGCGCTGGGGCGAGCGCTCGATCCTCAAGGTCTACCGGCGCCTGACGCCCGGCCCGAACCCCGACCTGGAGCTGCACCGGGCGCTGCGGGCGGCCGGGTCGACCTCGGTCGCGGCGCTGCAGGGCGGCATCGAGGGCGTCCTCGACGGCGAGCCCGCCACCGTCGCGCTGCTGCAGGAGTTCGCCGCCGGCTCGCACGACGGCTGGGAGCGCGCCACCGACGCCGTCCGCTCCGGGACCGGCTTCACCGGCGAGGCCCGTGCGCTGGGCGAGGCGCTGGCCGACGTGCACGTCGCGCTGCGCGAGCAGCTCGGCTCCGCCGAGGCCGACCCGCGCGCGCTGGCCGCGTACTGGACGGGGCGCTGCGAGTCCGTCGCGGCGCAGGTGCCGGTCCTCGCCCCGCACGTCCCGGCGATCCGCGCGGTCTACGACGAGGTCGCCGCCCTGGGCGCCCCGGTGCGGGTGCAGCGGGTGCACGGCGACCTGCACCTGGGCCAGACCCTGCGCCGCCCCGACGGCCGCTGGCTGATCATCGACTTCGAGGGCGAGCCGGCCGCGACGCCGGCCGAGCGCCGGGCACCGGACTCGGCGGTCCGCGACGTCGTCGGGATGCTCTTCTCCTTCGACTACGCCGCGTTCCACCACCTGCTGACCCGCTCGGGCGGCGGCGACACGCCCGGCGCAGATCTCGGTTCGGACACCGCCGAGGCACGCCTGGCTCACGACTGGTCGGCCGCGAACCGCGACGCGTTCTGCGCCGGCTACGCCGCCCGCGCCGGGGAGGACCCGCGCGCGCACGCCGCGCTGCTGCGCGCCTACGAACTGGACAAGGCCGTCTACCAGGTGCTCTACGAGACCCGCAGCCGTCCGACCTGGCTGCCGATCCCGCTCACCGCGATCGAGCGGGCCACCGCGCCGTAGCACGTCCGGGCCGCCGGGGACACCCGGTGGTCACCGGAGCTTCCGCCCGTCGACGCCGGGGCGACGCCGGACTCCCCGGGCGGCGGGCCGCGGGATCGTGGAATCCTCCCGACCAGGAGGACACCGTGAGACCACGCCGCAGCGCGCACCGCCGGGACCAGCCGTGACGGCGACCGGTGTGCTCGGGCTGGACGGGCTCGACGGCGTCCTGGGCCTCGCCGCGCGCCCCGACGGCGGCACGGTCGGCGTGACGCTGGCCGTCATCGCGCTCGGGGTGCTCGCCGAGGGACCGGTCGTGACCGTGATCGCCGGCTCGCTGGCCGGGGCGGGGCTGCTCGACTGGTGGCAGGTGTGGCTGGTGGCGTGCGCGGCCGACGTCGTCGCCGACACCGTCTTCTACGTCCTGGGCCGCGGAGGGCGCCGGCCGCGGATCGCTCCGCTGCTGGTCCGGCTGGGTCTGACCGAGCGCCGGTGGGCGCTGCTGCGCGCGAAGGTGGGGGGCCGTCCGGGGCGCGTGGTGCTGGGCGCGAAACTGGTCGACGTCGGCGCGATCCCCGCGTTCCTGGCCATCGGCCTGGCCGGGGTCCCGTACCGGCGGTTCGTGGCCTGGGTGGTCCCGCTGACCGCGGCGCGCGCCGCGCTGCTGGTGGGCATCGGCTGGGTGGTCGGGGGCCGGTTCACCGCGGAGCTGGTCGACCGGCCGTGGATCATCGTGGCGGTGGGTCTGGGCGTCGGCCTGGTGCTCGTGGCCGGGCGCGCGCTGTGGCAGCGCGCGACCACCTCGCGGAAGGAGAACGTGTGCGCGTCCTGATCGGGGCCGACACCTGGGCACCGGACGTCAACGGGGCCAGCTACGCCGGGCAGCGCCTGGCCGCCGAGCTGGCCGCCCGCGGGCACGAGGTGCACGTCGTCGCACCGGCCCGCGGCCTGCGCAGCCGTCCGGCGCGCCGGGTGGGGCCGGTGACCGAGCACCGGGTGCGGTCCTGCCGTGTCCCCAAGCCGCCGGACTTCCGGCTCTGCCCGCCCCCGGGCCTGCGGCAGACCTGCCGGGCGATCCTGCGCCGGGTGCGGCCCGACGTCGTCCACGTGCAGAGCCACATGGTGCTGGGCCGGATGCTGCTCACCGCGGCCGCCGACCTGGGCATCCCGTCGATGGCGACCACCCACATGATCCCGGAGAACATCATCCCGGCGATCAGCTTCCTGCACCTGCCCGAGTCCGGGCTCAAGAAGCTGTTCTGGTGGGACGCGGTACGCGTGCTGAGCCGGGCCGGGCTGGTCACCGCACCGACGCCGCTGGCCGCGTCGATGGCCGAGCAGGGCGGGGTCCCCGGCCCGGTGCTGCCGGTCTCCAACGGCCTGGACCTGTCCCGTTTCCGCCCCGACACCACCGGCCGTGGTCCCGCGTTCCGCGCCCGGCACGGCATCGCCGCCGACGTGCCGCTCGTCGGCTTCGTCGGGCGGCTGGACCGGGAGAAGCACGTCGAGGAGATCGTGCGGGCCACGGCGCTGCTGCGCGCCGGTGCAGTCCCGGACGCCCGGCTGGTCGTCGTCGGCGACGGCGAGGAGCGGGCCCGGCTCGGTGCACTGGTCCGCGACCGGCACCTGGAGCACGCGGTCACCTTCACCGGCCGGCTCACCGACGACGAGATCCCCGACGTCTACCCCGCGCTGGACGTGTTCGTGAACGCCGGGACCGCGGAGCTGCAGAGCCTGGTCACGCTGGAGGCGATGGCGACCGGCAAGCCGGTCGTCGCGGTCGACGCGGGCGCGCTGCCGCACCTGGCCCGCCCCGGCGAGAACGGCTGGCGCTACCCGCACGGCGACGTCGCGGCCCTGGCCGACCGGCTGGCCCGGGTGCTGACCGACCCCGAGGGTGCCGTCGCGCTGGGCGCGGCGAGCCTGCGGATCGCCTCGGAGCACTCGCTGGCGACGACGGTGGACACCTTCGAGGAGCTGTACCGGACGAAGGCCCGCCCGGTCGTCCCGGTCCGGGCGTTCCGGTCGGCGCGCCGGGCCCGCCGGCACGCGGACGCGCGGCGGTGACCGCGACGCTCGCCGCGGGCCGCGAGGAGCTCGTCGACGGCGCCCGCACCGTCGTGCACACCCTCGGCGACCCCGGCGGGGCGCCGCTGCTGGCGCTGCACGGGCTGCGCGGCAGCCACCACGGGCTCGCCCCGCTGGCCTCGCACCTGGCCGGCTACCGGGTCGTCGTGCCGGACCTGCCCGGGTTCGGGGCGTCGCCGCCGTTCACCGACCGCCGCCACGACGTCGACGGCTACGCCCGCTGGGCCGCGGCCCTGCTCGCCTCGCTCGGTCCGGGCACGGTGCTGCTCGGGCACTCGTTCGGCTCGGTCGTCGCGGCCGCCGTCTGCGCCGCGGCCGCCACCACCCCGCGGGCGCTGGTGCTGGTCAACCCGATCGCCGAGCCCGCGTCGGCGGCCGGCGGCGTCACCGGCGCCGGGACCGCGGCCACCGCGCTGCTGCACTCCGGCGCGGCCCGCCTCGGCCTGGACGGGGTGCTGCGCAGCCGGCTGCTCGCCGACGCGGCGACGCTGTCGATGACCACCACCCGCGACCCGGCGCTTCGGCGCTGGATCACCGCCGAGCACCGGGCGCACTTCGGCACCTACGCGACGACGGAGTCCCTGCTGGAGTGCTTCCACGCCGCCGGCTCGGGGTCGGTACGGCCGTGGGCACCGCGGATCACGGTGCCCACGCTGCTGCTCGCCGGGGCCCGCGACCGGGTCGCGCCGCCCGCGGGGCAGCACGCGCTGGCCGCCGCGTTCGGCGACGCCCGGCTCGTCCTGCTGCCGCGCACCGGGCACCTCGTGCACTACGAGGCCCCGGCGTGGGCGGCGCGCGAGATCCGCGGTTTCCTTCCCCGGTGAGGGTGCTCGTCGACTGCCGCTACATCCGTCCCGGACGCCCGGACGGCATCGGCCGCTACACGACCGGGCTGGTCCGCGCCCTGGACCGGATCACCCCGGTCGAGCTGCTCGTGTCCGACCCGCGCCAGCGCGACGGGCTGCCCGACCGGCCCGCGCACACCCTGCCCGCCCCGACCGGGGCCGGGGAGCCGCTGGTGGCCCGGCACGTGAACCGGATCGTCGCGGGGTCGCCCGATGCGGTCGTCTTCACCCCGATGCAGACGATGGGCACGCTGCGGCGCCGCTACGCCGTCGTGCTGACCGTGCACGACCTCATCTACTACCGGCACCCGGCGCCGCCGCCGTGGCTGCCCGCGCCGGTGCGGGCGGTGTGGCGGGCCTACCACCTGTCCTGGTGGCCGCAGCGGCTGCTGCTGGCCGGGGCCGACGTCGTCGCCTGCGTGTCGCGCGCGACCGCCGGCCTGCTCGCCGAGCACCGGCTCACCCGCCGCGCGGTCGCCGTCGTCCCCGACGCCACCGACTTCCACCTGCCGCCCGGGACGCCGTCGCGGGCGCGCCCGCCGGGGAACCGGATCGTCTACGCGGGCTCGTTCATGCCCTACAAGGACGTCGCGACCCTGGCGCGCGCCGCGGCCCGGCTGCCCGGCCACGAGCTGCACCTGGTCTCCCCCGTCCCGCCGGGGGTCCGCGCGGAGCTGGAGCGCCTGGCCGCCCCGGCGCGCCCGGTCTTCCACGACGGCGTCGACGACGACGGCTACCGTGCCCTGCTCGACGGCGCCGTCGCGCTGGTCTCGGCCTCGCGCGACGAGGGCTTCGGGCTGCCGGTGCTGGAGGCGATGGCGCGGGGCTGCCCGGTCGTCGTGTCCGACATCCCCGCCTTCCGTGAGGTCGCCGGCGGGGCGGGCGTGTTCGTCGCACCGGGTGACGACGCCGGGTTCGCCGACGCCGTGCGCGGGCTCGACGAGGGCTGGGCGGCCCGCTCGGACGCGGTCCGCGCCCGGGCCGCGGAGCAGACCTGGGACGCCTCGGCGGCGGCGCTGCACACCGTCCTGGAGCGGGCGTCGGACCGGCACCGGGGCCGTCGCGGGGCCCGCTGAGCAGGCCCACTCACGCTCGACTGCGATCCGGCAACACTGTGCGACCGCGCGCGGCGGGCGACGGTCACGCGCAGTACGGTTCCGCGGTGACCTCCGATGAGCTGGCAGCGGACCGAGCCGCCCCCGCCGATGCGTACGCACCGGACCGGGCGACGACCGACCGGCTCCTGGGCGGTGCCCACCACGACCCCCACTCGGTGCTCGGCGCGCACCCGCACGCCGACGGCACCGTGGTCCGTGTCCTGCGGCCGCACGCCGTCTCCGTGGCCGTGCTGCCCAACGGCGACCGCGACCTGGCCTGCGAGCTGACCCGGGTGCACGACGCCGGGCTGTTCTCCGGCCTGGTCCCCGGCTCCGGCGGCGACTACCGGCTGCTCGTGACCTACGGCGACGGCGCCGGCGGCACGACCGAGCAGACCGTGGACGACCCGTACCGCTGGCTGCCGACGCTCGGCGACATGGACCTGCACCTCATCGGCGAGGGACGCCACGAACGGCTGTGGGACGTGCTCGGCGCACACGTCCGGGACTACGACACCGCCTCCGGGCCCGTCTCCGGGACCAGCTTCGCCGTGTGGGCGCCCAACGCCCGCGGCGTGCGCGTGACCGGTGACTTCGACGGCTGGGCGGGCTGGGCGCTGCCCCTGCGCTCGCTCGGCGGATCGGGCGTGTGGGAGGTGTTCCTGCCCGGCGTCGGCGTCGGCGCCCGCTACAAGTTCCGCATCCTCGGCCCGGACGGCCGCTGGCGCGACAAGGCCGACCCGATGGCCTTCGCGACCGAGATCCCGCCGCAGACGGCGTCGGTGGTGACCCGCGACGTCCACGAGTGGTCCGACGGCGAGTGGATGGAGGCCCGCGCGCGGCGCCGCCCGCACGAGGAGCCGATGAGCGTCTACGAGCTGCACCTCGGCTCCTGGGTGCCCGGGCTGGACTACCGCGAGATCGCCGAGCGCCTCGTCGCCTACCTGGACACCACCGGGTTCACCCACGTCGAGCTGCTGCCGGTGGCCGAGCACCCGTTCGGCGGGTCGTGGGGCTACCAGGTGACCTCGTACTACGCGCCGACCTCGCGCTTCGGCACCCCGGACGACTTCCGGTGGTTCGTCGACCGCCTGCACCGCGCCGGCTACGGCGTGATCGTCGACTGGGTGCCCGCGCACTTCCCGCGCGACGAGTGGGCGCTGGCCCGCTTCGACGGCACCGCCTGCTACGAGCACGCCGACCCGCGCCGCGGCGAGCAGCCCGACTGGGGCACGCTCGTGTTCGACTTCGGCCGCAACGAGGTGCGCAACTTCCTCGTCGCGAACGCGCTGTACTGGCTGGAGTCCTTCCACATCGACGGGCTGCGCGTCGACGCCGTCGCCTCGATGCTCTACCTCGACTACTCGCGCGCCGACGGCCAGTGGCTGCCGAACGTCCACGGGGGCCGCGAGAACCTCGACGCGGTGACGTTCCTGCAGGAGATGAACGCGACGGTCTACCGGGAGCACCCCGGCGTCGTGACCATCGCCGAGGAGTCCACCGCCTGGCCCGGCGTCACCCGGCCCACCTACATGGGCGGGCTCGGCTTCGGCCTGAAGTGGAACATGGGCTGGATGCACGACACGCTCGACTACACCGGGCGCGACCCCGTGCACCGCAGCTACCACCACAACCAGATGACGTTCTCGCTCATGTACGCCTTCAGCGAGAACTACGTCCTGCCGATCAGCCACGACGAGGTCGTGCACGGCAAGGGCTCGCTGTGGACGCGGATGCCCGGCGACGACTGGAACAAGGCCGCCGGGGTCCGGGCGCTGCTCGCCTACATGTGGGCGCACCCGGGCAAGCAGCTGCTGTTCATGGGCGGCGAGTTCGGCCAGCCCCGCGAGTGGTCCGAGCAGCGGTCGCTGGACTGGCACCTGCAGGCCGAGGACCCGCTGCACGGCGGGATCACCACGCTGGTCGGGGACCTGAACCGCACCTACCGCGCGCACTCCGCGCTGTGGTCGCGCGACACCACCCCGGAGGGCTTCGCCTGGATCGACGCCAACGACGCGCAGGGCAACGTGTTCTCGTTCCTGCGCCAGGGCGTCGACGCCGAGGGCCGTCCGACCGTGCTGGCCTGCGTCGCGAACTTCTCCGGCGCCCCGCGGGAGGACTACCGGGTCGGGCTGCCGTTCGCCGGGAACTGGACCGAGGTCGTCAACACCGACGCCTCGGCCTACGGCGGGTCCGGCGTGGGCAACCTGGGCCGGGTGCGGGCCGAGCAGGTCATGTGGCACGGCCAGCCGGCGTCGGGGGTGCTGCGGCTGCCCCCGTCGGGCGTGCTGTGGCTGGTCCCCGAGGACAGCGGCGGGCCGGTGCTGTCCACCCCGGCCGAGGACGCGGTGCCCACCGGGTCGGTCCCGCCGCCGCTGCCGACGGCCGCGCTGCCCGCCGAGCCGGAGGACACCGACGTCGAGGCGCCGGTGACCCCGGACGACGACCTGCGCGTCTCCGCCGCCCCGGTCACCGTGACCGACTCCGGTGCCGACTCCGGGACCGACGACACCGGGCCGGTCACGACCTCGGTCGCGCCCGCACCGGGCTCGGTCGGCACCCGTGCGGTGCGGACCGGGTCGTTCGTCACCGGCACCTCGGGCACCGGCGGCTCCGACACCGGGACGACCGCGCGGGACTGAACGCCCTGACGGCCCGCCGCGCCGTGCGGCGGGCCGGGCCGTCAGGGGCGGTCCTGCGGGTCCTCGGTGTCACGGACCGGCGGACCGGCCGCGTCGCCGTCGGGCGGCGGCACGGGGCGCGGGTCCGGGGCGGGGCGGGCGGGCTCGTCGTCGGCGACCCAGACGCGTGCCACCGCGGGTCACCCCGCGTGGCGCCGGTCGCCGGGCACGGCCAGTACCGCCACCGCGCCGAGCGCGGCGACCGCCCCGAAGGCGAAGAAGCCCCAGGGGTAGGCGATCCCCGCGGTCAGCAGCGCCCCGCCGAGCAGCGGGCCGCTGATCGCACCGAGCCGCCCGATCCCGCTGGCCGCGCCGAGCGCCGAGGCCCGCGCGTGGTCGGGGTAGTGCCGGCTGACGAAGGCGTAGACCAGCACCTGCGAGCTGAACACGAACACCCCGGCCAGCAGCACGCTGACGTAGATGCCGCCGCCGGGCAGCGGCACCGCGAGCAGGGCCAGGAACACCGCGGCCGCGGCGAACCAGCCGACGGTCGCGCGGCGCAGCCCGATCCGGTCCGCGATCCGCCCGGCGACGAGCAGGCCGGCGATCGCACCGAGGTTCAGCACGAGCAGCTGGGCCAGCGCGGCGTCGAGGCCGTAGCCGGCGACCCGCATGATCTGCGGCAGCCAGGTGTTGAGGCCGTAGACCAGCAGCAGGCCCATGAACGACGCGACCCAGAACGCCACCGACGCGCGCAGGTAGCCGTCGCGCACCAGCTGCGCGACCGGGTTGCGCGAGCGGGTCCGGTCCGGCGCCGGGTCCCGCGGGGCGGCGGGCGACGGCGCGGTGTCGGGCAGGTGGCGGGCGAGCAGCGGGACCAGCGCCAGCGCCGGGAGCGCGCCGAGCACGAACATCGGCCGCCAGCCCCAGTGGGGGATCACGAGGATCCCGAGCAGCGAGGTGGCGACGGCGCCGACGTGGTAGCCGGTCATCAGGATCGTCGTCGCGCTGCCCCCGCGGCCGGGACGGCTGTGCTCGTTCACCATCGCCAGCGCCACGGGCAGCACGCCGCCCAGGCCGAGGCCGGCGAGGAAGCGCAGCGCCCCGAAGGTCCACGGCCCGGTCGCGACCGCGCACAGCAGGGTCAGCACGGAGAACGAGACGACGGTCGCGAGCATCGCGCGGCGGCGGCCGACGAGGTCGGCGAGCGGGCCCGCCGACAGTGCACCGGCCATCACGCCGAGCAGCCCGGCCGTCGACACCAGTGAGGCCGACGCGGGCGTCAGGCCCCAGGCGGGTTCGTCGAGCAGCGACGGCAGCACCACGCCGAGGACGACGAGGTCGAAGCCCTCGAGGGCGACGGCAGACCAGCAGAGCGGGGCGACCCAGCCGGACCGGGGAGCGGGTCCGGTGGTCGCGGTGGGTCCGGGAACGGCGTCGGGTGAGGACGTGTCCGCCATCCGGGAGCCTCCTTGGATCTCGGGTGGCGCGGAGTGTGGGGGCTCAGACCGGAGCGCGGTGCAACTCTTCCGCAGAGCGGAAGGCCCTCCCGGGAACCGGCCCGACGGCGGGCCGCAGCAGCGACCACCACGTCGCCAGGAGCACCACCGTGTAGAGCGCCCGGCCCAGCGGGGTGGGCCACGCCCCGTCGGCCCACAGGTCCGACCAGCTCACCGGGACGACCGCGACGCACAGGATCGCGGCGACGACCCGGCGCCGGGTGTCGCCCGCCCGCCCGGACGCGACGAGCAGCAGCAGCCCCGGCCACAGCAGCAGCAGGTAGTTGTGCCAGGCGATGGGCGCGGCGAGCAGGCCGGTCGCGAGGACGGCGAACAGCGCGGTGCCGTCGGGGGCGGTGCCCGCGGCGGCGGTGGCCCCGTGGCGGGCGGTGCGCCGGGCCAGGTGGACGAGCGTCCCGACGAGCAGGACGGCGCCGACGGCCGTCCCCAGCCCGGTGGGGATGCCCCAGCGCAGCGCCTGCCCGGGCAGCGAGGCGTTGTCCGGGGTCGGCCCGACCGGCTCGGACAGGGCCATGACCAGCCACTGGGTCGCCGTCGGCCAGCCGGCGACGGCGACGCCGGCGAGGGTCGCGAGCGCCGCGGCGACGATCCCGGTCACGAAGGGCCGCACGCGGCGCTGCGCCAGTGCCAGCAGCAGCACCGGTGCGAGCGAGGGCTTCAGCGCGACGGTGACGCCGAAGCACGTGGCCGCGAGCAGCGGGTGCCCGCGGCGCTCGGCGAGCCAGCTGGCGGTGAGCCCGGCCAGCAGGAGCGGGTAGATCTGGCCCAGCAGCAGGGTGCCGTGCAGCGGCGACGACGCGAGCACCGCACCGAGCCCGGCGGCGGTCCAGCGCGGGCCCAGCCGCAGCTCGCGGCACACCAGCAGCACGGACCCGGCGACGAGCAGCACCGACAGCGCGGTCAGCACGCGGTAGCCGGTGACCGGGTCCAGCAGGCCCAGCGGCACCAGCAGCACCGACAGCAGCGGCGGGTTGAGGTTGTGCAGCGCCGCCCCGGTGTCGTAGATCGCCGCGCTGCCCGGCCCGCGCACCGCGAGCGCGTGCGCCGAGCGCCAGAAGGTGTCGAAGTCGACGTGCATCCGGGCGACGTCGGTCGCCGGGATCCAGCGCAGCAGCGGCGGCCCGCCGAGGACGAACAGCAGCGCCGCCGTCACCAGCGAGGCGACGGCGACGACCGGCGCCGCGGTGCGCACCGCACGACGGAGGCCGGCGGCGCGGAGCCCGGCCGCGGGCCGGCCCCTCATCGGCTGGCGGTCCGGCTCAGAACAGGGCGCGGGCGAGCGCGCGCCGGGCCGTGCTGACCCGCGGGTCGTCGGCCGGGAACAGCTCGAACAGCCCGACCAGGTGCTCGCGGGCGCGGTCGCGGTCCTCCCCCGCGGTGCGGGCGACGGTGTTCACGAGCCGGCTGAAGGCGGCCTCGACGCGGTCGCCCGCCATCTCCGCGTCGGCGGCGGCGAGCTGGGCGTCGACGTCGTCGGGCGCGGCGTCGGCCCGGTCGATCGCCGACGGGTCGGCCTGCTCGGCGCGGGCCAGGAAGCGGACCTGGGCCAGCGCGGCCTTCGCCTGCTCGTGGGCGGGCTCGGCGTCCTGGACGGCCTGGTAGGCGGCCTCGGCGGCCGCGTAGTCGCCCTGCTCCAGGGCGTCCTCGGCGGCGGTGAA